>JBDSAJ010000175.1:0-9983 GCA_039922235.1 Umezawaea sp. | reverse complement strand
CTGACCTACCTCCGCAACCGCGCCACCAAGCACCTCGTGATCACCCTGGTGTGGATGGTCGCGGGCATGGCCTTCTACGAGAAGGCGGCGCTGATCCCCGCTGTGCTGTTCGGGATCACGCTGCTGCTCGGCGACCGGGTGCCGTGGCGGGTCTGGCTCGTGCACGGGGTCGCCCTCGCCGGGTACGCGGCCCTGTACCTCAGCCTGACCACCAGCAGGGTCAAGGACAGCCTGCTCGCGGCGGACTCCACCGTCGAGTTCATCTGGCGCACGCTGGTGGACACCTTCCTGCCCGGCCTGTTCGGCGGGCCGTGGACCGATTCGGTGCCCGGTGGGAACGGAACCATCGCGGCCCCACCGCTGTGGGTGCGCATCGCGGTGATGCTGCTGGCCGCGGCCGTGATCGGTGGCAGCCTGTTCAAGGCCCACCGGCGGGCGCGGCTGGCGTGGCTGCTGGTCGCCGCGTACATCGCGGTCGACCTGGCGCTGGTGATCGTGACGCGACTGCCCGAGATCGGACCGCTGATCGGCACCGACCCCCGCTACATCGCCGACGCGGTGCCGATCACCGCGCTCTGCGCGACGTTCGCCTACCTCAAACCCGGCGAGGAGCCCGACAAGGGCGCGGGCGGGCTCAAGCGACCTGTGGTGCTCAGCTTGGTGGTGCTGCTGGCGATCAGCGGCACCTACAGCTTCCTCCAGCTCGCGCCGGGTCTGCAGTACGCCAAGTCGAAGCAGTACGTCGCCACCGCGCGGGCGGCGCTGGAGGCGAACCCGTCGATGGTGCTCATCGACGGGCCGGTGCCGAACGACATCATGCTCGCCTGGTTCCTGGACAACGCCAGGGCGTCCAGGGTGCTCAGCCTGCTCCCGCAGCGGCCGAAGTTCGACCAGCCCACCGAGGAGATGTACCTGCTGGACGACAACGGATCGCCGCACAAGATCACTGGCGTCGGCAACACCATCTTCGGCAAGGCCGGGCCGGTGGAGAAGTGCGGTTACCCGGTCAACGACCAAATCGTGACAATCCCGTTGAGCAGCCGGGTGGGCAGCCGCCAGCTGCTGCGAATGGAGTACTACACCTCCAGCGCGGGCCCTGGTCGGATCACCCTGGGAACCACCGTGCAGGAGGTGAACTTCGCTCAAGGCCTGCATGAGCTGTACGTCGTCGTGAGCGGCGAGTCCGATCGCCTGGATATCGAACGCACCACCAAAGTCGACTCGGTGTGCGTAGTCGACGTGCGGATTGGTTTCCCTACGACGTGACCAGACCTAGACTCCGACGAATGACCTTCGACCAGGTGCGCCGCGACTGGACTCGGCTCGGCGAAACGGATCCGCTCTGGGCTGTGCACGTCGCACCGGACAAGCGCGGCGGGCGGTGGGACGTCGACCAGTTCCTCGAACTCGGGCGCCAGGACGTGGCGATCGCCCGTGAGTGGCTGGCTCGGCTCGACCTGCCGGTGACCTGGAAACGGGTGCTGGACTTCGGCTGCGGGGCAGGCAGGCTGTCGCAGGCGCTGGCCGAGCACGCCGACGAGGTCGTCGGCGTCGACGTCTCGGAGCCGATGCTGGAGACGGCGAAGAAACTGGACCGCACCGAGGGAAAGTGCCGGTTCGTCCACAATGACGTGCCGAACCTGAGCCAGTTCGAGGACAGCGGCTTCGACCTGATCTACACCGAACTGGTGCTGCAACACCTGCCGCTCGACGCGATCGAGGGCTACCTGGCGGAGTTCATGCGCCTGCTGAGCCCCGGTGGCGTCGCGGTGCTCCAGTGCACGACCCGTCCACTGTGGACCCTCAAGGGCGCGCTGTGGCGGTTCGCGCCCTTCCGCCTGGTCGCACTGGGGCAGCGGGTCGTGCTGCGCTACCCGGCGCCGATGCGGATGACCGCGCTGGCGCCGGACCGGCTCCGCCAGGTGGTCGCCGGGCACGGCGGCGAAGTCGTGGACAGCATCACCGAGGACCAACCCCTCACCCACTGGCAGTCGACGAGGTACGTGGTCCGCAAGACGTGAGGTCCTTCGCCGACCGGGTGCGCCACAGCCCGACGACCTGGGTGGTGCTGGGTCTCACCCTGCTCTCGTTCCTGCAGCGCCCCGGTCGCACCACCTTCGACACCAAGCTCGACCTCGCGGTAGACCCGCTGGCCTTCCTCGGTCGTGCGCTGCACCTGTGGAACCCGGCGGCGAGCGCGGGCGAGCTGCAGAACCAGGCCTACGGCTACCTGTTCCCGATGGGGCCGTACTTCGCGCTGTGCCAGCTGCTCGGGATGCCGCCGTGGATCGCGCAGCGGCTGTGGGCCGCCCTGCTGCTGTGCGCCGCGTTCGGCGGCGTCCTGGCGATCGCCCGCACGCTGCGGATCGGCACCACTCCCGCGCAGTACCTCGGTGCGATCGCGTACGCGCTGGCTCCGCGGATGCTGACCGAGATCGGCCCGCTGTCAGCGGAGATGATCGCGGCGGTGATGCTGCCGTGGATCCTGCTGCCACTGGTCAAGGCGGACCGGCTGGGATCACCGCGACGGGCGGCGGGCCTGTCCGGCCTGGCCGTGGTGTGCATCGGCGGGGTGAACGGCGCCGTGGTGATCCTGGTGCTGCTGGTGCCGGGGCTCTGGCTGCTGACCCGGCGGTGGACCGCGCGGCACGTCAAGCTCGTCCTCTGGTGGTTCGGGTCCGTGACGGCGGCGGTGCTGTGGTGGGTGCTGCCGCTGATGCTGCTCGGCGAGTTCAGCCTGCCGTTCGTGGACTACGTCGAGTCGGCCGCCAACACCACGGCGTCGATGTCGCTGTTCCAGGTGCTGCGCGGTGCCAACCAGTGGGTGGCCTACGTCGTGCAGGGCAGCCCGTGGTGGCCCTCCGGGTTCATGCTGGTCGACAACCCGGTCCTGATGATCTCCACCGGCCTGGTGGCGGCGGTCGGCCTCGCCGGGCTGGTCCGCCGCGGACTGCCGGAACGGCTCTTCCTGACGCTCAGCGTCCTCGCGTGCGTCACCTTCATGACCATCGGCTACGTCGGATCGCTCGACAGCCCGCTCTCCCACACCGTGCGCGCCCTGCTGGACGGTCCGCTGGCCCCGCTGCGCAACGTGCACAAGTTCGAGCCCGGCCTGCGGCTGCCGCTGATGCTCGCGTTCATGCACGCGGTGTCGCGCGTGCGCCTCCCAGCCGCCGCGGCAACGACAACCGCCGCCACCAAGGCGTTCGCGGGCCAGGCCCGGCTCGCCGTCGGCATCCTGCTGGTGGTCGTGATGGCCACGCCCGCGTGGACGTTCACGCTGCGGCCGGGACCCGGCTGGCAGGACATCCCGGACTACTGGCAGTCGGCGATGACCTGGCTGGCCGACGAGGATCCTGATGCCCGCACCCTGCTGCTGCCCGGCACCGGGTTCGGCGAGTACACCTGGGGCAAGACGGTCGACGAACCCGCACAGGCGCTGGCCCGGTCGCCGTGGGCGCTGCGCAGCCAGATCCCACTCGGCTCGGAGGGCAACACCCGGCTGATGGACGCGGTCGAGGACGCGCTGGCCGACGGGCGCGGCGCACCTGGCCTCGCCGACTTCCTCGCCCGGTCCGGACACCGGTTCCTGCTGGTGCGCAACGACATCGACCGGGTCACCACCGGCGCGCCACCGGTCACCATGATGCGGGACGCGCTGGCCCGCTCCGCCGGGATCGAGCGGGTGAAGACGTTCGGCCCGGAGATCGATCCGGGTGACCAGCCCTCGACCAACTCGATCGACCTGGACGCCGCACCCGCGCCCGCGCTGGAGATCTACGAGGTGAAGCGGTCCGTGCCGCGCGCGGTCGCGGTGAACACCGAGGACATCGCGACGGTGAGCGGTGGACCGGAATCCCTGTTGCCGCTGCTCGACTCCGGCGTGCTGGCAGGGGACCGCCCCGCCGTGCTGGCCGGTGACGGCGGTGAACCCAAGAGCCTGGACTGGCTGGTCACCGACGGTCTGCGCCACCGCGAGCGCAACGTCGGGCGGGTGCGCGACAACTTGAGCCAGACGCTCGCGGCCGACGAGCAGTCGAGGCAGAACCGGCCGGCCACCGACATCCTCCCGTTCCCCGGTCTGGAGCACCAGACCGTCGCGGCCTACCGCGGGATCCGCGGCGTCACCGCGTCCACCTCGGCCGCGTTCGCCGACTCCATCAGGGGCTCCGACCCGTCGTCCATGCCGTTCGCCGCGATCGACGGCGACCCGTACACCGCCTGGCAGTCGTCCAGCTTCGACGGGCCCGCCGGGCAGTGGCTCCAGGTCGACCTGGACACCCCGCGCGTCGTCGACCAGGTGTCGCTGCGGATCGTGGACGACATCCGGGTCGGCTGGCCGGTCACCCGGATCAGGATCACCACCGACCGCGGCTCCCGCGAGCACGACGTGGCCGCGGGCAACGGGGCCCAGACGTTCGCGGTGCCGCCCGGACTCACGAGCGAGATCCGCGTGACCGTGCTGTCGGTGGCGGCGCAGCAGACCACCGGCTCCGTCGGCATCGCCGAGCTGTCGGTGCCGGGGGTGACCGCCCAGCGGGCGCTGCGGGTGCCCACCGACGTCCAGCCCAATCCCGCGCAGCGGACGACCTTCGCCTTCAGCCGCGGCGCCCAGCCGCGCTACTCGTGCACCGGCACCGACGGCGACCAGCGGTGCGACGTGGCGCTGGCCCGGACCGGCGAGGAACCCTACGGGATCCACCGGCTGTTCCGCACGGCGAGCGACGCCAACTACCGTCTCGAAGGGACGGTGCTGCCGACCGTCGGCGGCACCCTGCCGATCTCCGCGCCGGGGTTGACCGTCTCCACTTCGACCCAGCTCGCAGGCGACCCCGCGGCCGCGCCACTGGCCGCGGTCGACGCGGACCCCACCACGACGTGGATCGCCGACTTCACCGACGTGCAGCCGACGCTGCACCTGTCGTGGCCCACCGCCCGTGACGTGAAGGGCCTGAAGCTGACCACGTCTGAGCTGTCCGGCGCCTCCCGCCCGACCGAAGTGCAGGTCGTCACCCCGACGATGAACCGGACCCTGCCGGTGTTCCCCGACGGCACCGTCGAGTTCACCGCGACCACCGACCGGGTGGACATCACGGTCATCAACAGCGAAGGGATCCCCAACCGCGTCCCCGGACCGGTGGGCATCAGCGACGTCGAGGTCACCGGCGCGCCCGACCTGGTGCAGCCGATCCCGCTGGACACCCCGTTCACCGTGCCGTGCGGCTCCGGCCCGACCATCACGATCGACGGAACCGGTTACGCCACCACGGTTTCCGGCACGCTGCGGGACGTGTTCCAGCACCGCCCGCTACCGCTGGGCACGTGCCGGGACCTCACCGAAGGCGTCGACCTGCCGCCGAAGGAGCACGAGCTCAGCACGGCCCGGTCGGACACCTTCGTGGTGCAGGACCTCACCCTGGTGCCCAGCACCACGCCCGCGGGCCCACCGCCGGTGCGGCGCGCGATCTCCTTCGAGCAGTGGGGTGTCGCGCACCGCGAACTGCGGGTGGGCGCCGGGCAGGCCGCGGTCCTCAGCATCCCGGAGAACGCCAACGACGGCTGGGTGGCCAAGGTCGACGGCCAACCCCTCACCCGGACCAGGATCGACGGGTGGCAGCAGGCCTGGCTGCTCCCGGCCGGTGGCGAGGCGGACGTGGTGCTGGACTTCGAGCCCGACACCACCTACCGGCAGCGGCTGCTGATCGGCCTGTTCGCCGTGATGGTCCTGCTGCTGATCGCTTTTGTGCCCGTGCGCAGGCGGGTCCGGATCGACACGTCGCCCGGTGGGCGGCGGTGGGTACCCGTGGCGCTCGTGGTGTTCCTGGCGGCCCTCGGCGGGATCCTCCCGGTCGTCCTGCTGATCGCGAGCCTGCTCGTCCGCGCGCTGGCCCAGCGGTTCAACACCCGGTTCAGGTTCAACATCACCGCCACGCAGGTCGTCGTCGGGATGGCGGTCGCCACCGGGATCGCGGTCGTCGGGCGGATGCAGGACCACGGGCAGGACTGGGCCTACGTGACCGCCACTCAGGCCGCCATGCTGGTCGCCCTCACGGCGGCGGTGTCACCGTGCCTCGACTGGTTCGACGCGGGACCGGAACTCGATCAGGGCACCGCAGCACACCAGGACGGCGGTGGCGGTGACGGCCCCGGCGACGACCTGGACCAGGGATCCGTGCCACCAGCCGAGGACGAGAGCGATCTCGAACCCGACCGCCAGCCAAGTCAGTAGCGTCGAACGCCGGTCGGCGCCGGCGATCCGGGCGTACAGCAGGAGTTGGACGAGCGAGAGGAGCGAACCGACCAACGCGAACGGCCACACCGGGATGGCGCTCGACGCGTACGCCGAACCGCCGACGAGCGTCACCACCGTCCGGCCGAACAGCGCGCAGCCCAGTACTACCACCGCGTCCACGGCGGCGCAGACACCCAGCGCGATCGGCACGACCCGGCGGCGGACCCGCTCGTCGGCCAGCTTGGGCAGGACGACGACGGCGATCGCGTACGGCAGCCAGTACGCGATCTTGGTGACCACCGAGCCCACCGCGTACTCCCCCGCCTCACGGGCGGGGAGGCTGTGCCGGGCCAGCACCAGGTCCAGGTTCACCAGCAGCACCAGCGCCAGCAGCGCCTGCACGGCGTGCAGCACCTCGCGCACGTGCTCCCGGCCGCGAGCACCGGGGACCGGTCGGCCGCAGATCAGCCAGCCGACGAAAGCGACGAGGACCGACCCCAGCACGGTTCCGGCGAACGCCCCGGTAGGCGTGCGGAACACGAGCAGACCGGTGAGCGTGCCGCAGACCCGCCCGATGCCCTCGGTCGCGATCAGCAGTGCCATCGCCCGGAACCGCTGCGTGCCCTGCAGAACGCCGTAGCAGAGCCCGACGAGCGTGATCGGCGCGAGCGAGCAGGCGAGCAGCAGCACCGCCCACGGCCCGCTCAGGTGCAGCAGCGCCATCAGCACGGGCGAGGCGGCCAGCGCGGTGACCAGCACGGTGGCGGCGGTCATCAGGCCGAGCGTGACCAGTTGGCCGCGGTCCTGCTCGGGCGCCCGAGCGACCCGCAGGGCCACCACGGTCTGCAGGCCCATCGCGGGCACCGCGCCGATCGCCAGGATCGCCAGCAGGGAGCCGAGTTCCCCGAAGACCGCGGGCGCGAGCAGCCGCGCGGCGATCACCGTGAGCAGGTAGCTGGCGACGTTGTTGCCGCCGAAGGCGACCGCCACCACGACCGCGTCGACGCGGGTCTTGGTCGGAAGGGTGTCCGTCATCGGCTCCGTCCCCAAGTTCATGTTACCGCGGGGTAGTTTTCCGGGGACTATAGTCCCGCAGTCCAGGTTCGGGGCTCACGAGAAGAGATCGGGTGCGATGCGGCTGGTTCTGCCCGCGGTGTCCGCCGCGCTCGCCCTGCTCGTGCTCACCCCGCTGCTCGGCCGCGGCTTCGTCCTGAACTACGACATGGTGTTCGCGCCGGACCAGCCGCTCGTGCCGGACGGCCTCGGCCTCGGCTCCGCGCTGCCCAGGTCGGTCCCAGCGGACGCGGTGATGGCCGCCCTGACCGCCCTGCTGCCGGGCGACGTCGTGCAGAAGGTCGTGCTCCTGCTGGCCCTGTTCGCCGGTCCGCTCGGCGCGGGCAGGCTGGTGCCGACGGACTCCGTCGCGATCCGGGTCGTCGCCGCGGTCTGGTACGGGTGGAGCGCGTACGTCGCGGAACGGCTCTTCATGGGGCACTGGCCGTACCTGGTCGCGTACGCCTGCCTGCCGTGGGTCGCGGCGGCCGGGCTCGCGGTCCGCCGGGGAGAGGCCAAAGCGCTGCCGAAGCTGATCCTGGCCTGTGCTCCCGCCGTCCTCACCCCGACCGGCGGGATCATCGCCGGGGTGCTCGCGGTCGTGTGCGCGGGCCGGCGCGCCCTCGTGGTCACCGTGCCGGTCGCGGTCCTGCTGAACGCGCCGTGGTGGGTCCCTTCCGTGCTGCACCCCGGTGACGCGCTGTCCTCTCCGGACGGAGTCGGCGCGTTCACCGCCAGGACCGAGAGCTGGGGCTCCCCCGTCACGAGCGTGCTCGGCCTCGGCGGGATCTGGAACGCCGAGGTGGTGCCGGGCAGCCGGGCGATGCCGCTGCTGCCGGTGATCACCCTGCTGTCGGTCGCGGTCGCGCTGGTCGGGCTGCGCTCGCTCGCCCCGCGCTGGGGTGTCGCGCCCGCGCGCTCGTTCGTCCTGCTGGGCGCGGTCGGCGTGGCGGTAGCGGTGTTCGGGACGGTGCCGGGCGGTGAAACCGTGCTGGGGTGGGCGGTTTCGCACGTGCCCGGCGCAGGTCTGCTGCGGGACTCGCAGAAGTGGGTCGCGTGGTGGGCGCTCCCGCTGGCGCTCGGCGTCGCACTCGGCGTCGAGGCGGCAGCCAGGTTCCTGGCGAGCCGGACCGCACTCGTGGCGCTGGCCGCGCTGCTCCCGCTCGTCACGATGCCGGACTTGGCCTGGGCGGGGTTCGGGCGCCTGGAAACCGTGGCCTACCCGGCCGACTGGGGTGCCGTGCGCACCGTGCTGGCGTCGGACGACCGGCCGGGCGACGTGCTGGCCCTGCCCATGTCCGCGTTCCGGCGGTTCTCCTGGAACGGTGACCGCACCCAACTCGATCCAGCGCCCCGAGTCCTGCCCAGGACCGTCGTCATCGACGACGTCGTGCACGTCGGCGGCAGGCCGGTCGCCGGGGAGGACAGTCGCGTGGCGACGATCCGCCAGGCACTGGCCCGGCACGACGGCCTGGGCGCCTTCGGGATCGGTTGGGTGCTGGTGGAGCACGGGACACCCGGCTCGGTCGACCCCGCCGTTCTCAGCGGTCTGCGGGAGGTGTGGTCCGGGCCGTGGCTGAGCCTCTACCGGGTGCCCGGAGTGATCAGCCCGTCACCGGCCGGAGCGCCGCGATCCCTTGTCGTGGCAGGTGATCTGGCCGCGTTGGCAGTTGTCGCAATCGGCCTATTGTGGCTGCTGTTACCAGCCGGTAGATTCGGGCAGCCAAACCGTTCACGCACACTTGAGGAGTAATCGTGCGCACATTGATCGGTGCCGCCATCGCCATCGTCGCCGGGTTGGCGTTCGCGGGTGGCGGGACCTACGTCCTGGTCAGCTCGTTGGCGCCGGACCAGGCAGTCGAGTTCCAGAACGCGCCGGCGGCCAACAACTCCAATGGCGTCGTCAACTACGGCACGCCGTAAGGTGCCGAGCCAGGCGACACTGGACCGGTCGATCCGCCTGTTCAAGGCTTTCCGCAACGAACAGACCGATCGTGATGCCTTCTACCGGTTGCTGGCCGACGACTCCGTTCGTCAGGTAGCCGGGTTCACCTCCCTCGCCGGGCGAAGTCTGCTCGACGTGGGCGGCGGGCCCGGCTACTTCGCCGACGCGTTCCGCGAGGCCGGCGCCTACTACGTCGGCCTCGACCCGGATGTAGGCGAACTGTCGGCCCGCGGCGAGTACACCGCCGGGATGATCCGGGGCAGTGGCACGCGACTGCCCGTGCGAACGGCGTCCGTGGACGTCTGCTACTCGTCGAACGTGCTGGAGCACGTGGACGAGCCGCGCACGATGCTCGACGAGATGGTGCGCGTGACGAAGCCCGGCGGGACGGTGTTCCTGTCCTTCACGCCGTGGTACTCCCCCTGGGGTGGCCACGAAACCTCGCCGTGGCACTTCATCGGCGGCGACTACGCCCGCCGCCGGTTCCGCGACAACCACGGCCAGGAGCCCAAGAACCGGTACGGGGAAAGCCTTTTCGCGGTGTCCATCAGCTCGGCGCTGCAGTGGGCCCGGCAGCACCCGGACGCCACCCTGGAACACGCGCTCCCCCGCTACCACCCGTGGTGGGCGACCTGGATCGTGCGCGTCCCGGTGCTGCGCGAAGTCGCGTCCTGGAACCTCGTGCTGGTGCTGAAGAAGAACCCCTGAGCATCAGTCCTATCGGAACACCACAAATGCCGCTGCCCGCTGGAC
>JBDSAJ010000174.1:0-6877 GCA_039922235.1 Umezawaea sp. | reverse complement strand
ACCAGGCCCATCACGATCTCCGACGAACTGCTCAGCCGGATCGGTCACGGCGACATCGTGGTCAAGCCCGCGATCGAGCGCTTCGACGGTTCCACGGTGTGGTTCACCGACGGCACGAGCGAGGACGCGGACGCGGTGGTCTACTGCACCGGCTACCACATCTCGTTCCCGTTCCTGCCCGACGAGTGCGTTTTCACCAGCACGGGTCGGGTGGGGCTGTACCAGCGGGTCGTGGCGCCGCGGCACCGCGGGCTCTACTTCGCGGGCTTGGTCAAGCCTGCTGGCTCCATCACCCGACTCGTGGAGATGCAGTCGAAGTGGATCGCCGACCTGATCCAGGGGAGGGCCGCGCTGCCACCGGTCGACGCCATGGAGGCCGAGGTGGAGGAGCACCTGTCCGCGGCGGCGGGCCGGTACGGCACGACTGCCCAGGACTCTATTCAGGTGGACGTCCTGCCCTACCTGGACGTGCTCAAGAAGGAACGCGTCCAGCGGCGGGCGAGGTAGTGCCCTGGCATCGTTGTGCGGGTCAGGCAGCGCGGGTGGCGGTTCAGGTTTCGGCTGGTGGAGCTGGCTCGACTCTTTGAGCCTTGGGCCGGGCGAGTACCGGCACGTCCTGTGGTCCTCGCCCGTGCTCGGCGATCCACTGCCAACGGCGTAGAGCTCGGCTTGGGCCGTAGGGCTGGTTGCGCCAGAAGCCCTCCACGGGAAAGCGGACGGCGACAACCCGACCGCTGGGCACGATGCGGACGCGGCGCTTGGTAGACCGTGCGGTGGATGCTCACTACGCGCACCGGGGGCAGGACTCGTCCGGCGCGGCGCGCGGCGGCGGCCCGGATGCCCCCACCAGCAGAGCGCGGCAGTCCGCCGTCGACACAGGGTGGAGCATGGGTGGACAGGCCTGACCGGCGGCCAAACCAGCGGGCGGGGAGTCCGCAACGGCAGCCCGGTGGTGTTCAGAGGCCGTCCGATTCGCAGGCCGGGAGGCTTGGTACCCGACCTGCGGATCGGTTGAGGTGCCGCTGACGGTCACTCCAGGACGTGATGGAAGGCCAGACAGGTGGCCGGGGTCCGGCCACGCACCACCGCGTGTTTTGGCCCGAGGAGGAGATCCACCGTAGGTCCCTTTCCATGCGGTGTTGCCGCTGTGGTGGCGGAGGCGGTGATGGTGGCGGCACCGCTTGGCGCCGGCGTGATCGTGAGGGCCTCGACCACGCCGCTGCTCAACTCGCCTGGTGTGGCCGGGGCGGACACCAGGTCGGTCTTGCCGCACAACGACTCCTGCTGGACCAGCGATGCCCTCAGGGAGAGCAGTTCGTCGACGGTGTCGCCTGCGGTCACTTCACCGTCGGCGGTACGAGGGGCACGGTTCGTCTTCCGTCAGGTGATGGGGTGCTGGTTGGCCCCAGGTCGAGAATTCATTCGCCGTTTCGGGTGTCAGGTCTCCCACACCAGCGGCACGGACTCCACGCCGCGCAGCACCCCGAACGTTCGTCGCGGCGGCGGTCCCGGTGCCAGGGCGAATTCCGGGATGGCCGCCAGCAACTCCTCGATGACAACTCGCAGCACCTGTCGAGCCACGTGTTGTCCCAGACATCGGTGCGCGCCTGCCCCCCATCCCATCTGGCCGCTCCACCCCTGTTGTCGACCTCGGCCGCGGTCGAGCCGGAACACGTCGCCGTCGCCGATCACGGCCTCGTCGCGATTGGCGCTGCCCCACATCAGCAACACCCTGTCGCCGGGCTCCAGATCGACGTCGCCGAGCCGGGTCGCCGCCCGCACCGTGCGGCCGGTAGCCGCCACTGCGGACTCATGCCGTACTGACTCCTCGATCAGGGCCGGGATCAGGCTGGGGTCGGCGACGACCTGGCGTCGCAGGTCGTGGTCGGTGGCGAGCATGAGCACGGTGTTGGCGATCGTGTCGGTGGTCGTCAAATGTCCGGCTGCGACCAGCAGGAACGCGAACTTCACCATTTCGGCGTCGGTGGCGACCCGACCGTTGACCTCAGTGCCAGCGACGAGGGAGAGCGCATCCTCGCCAGGGTGTTCCCGCACGGCCCGGATGTGCGCGAACAGGAACCGGGCCAACCGTTCGCTCGCCCGAGCCCCGTCGTTGTCCGAGGTCGACGCGCCCAGCGCACGGAGGTGTTCGAACAGTTCGTCGCGCTGCTCCCCCTGCAGCCCCAGCAGCACCGCGACCACCGCGGGTGGGATGCGCTTGGCCAACGCGGTCACGACGTCGGCCCTGCCATGCGGTCGCAGATCACCGATCACCTGGCGGGTCAGTGTGCGGACCTCGTGCTCGTGTCGTGCGGCGGCCGTAGGTGTGAAAGCGGGTGCTATGGCCCGTCGCCACACGGTGTGCTCGTCGGGATCGGTCTCGAACAGCGGCGCCACGACATCGTCGGCGTCAAGGAGCATCGACGCCCCGATCGTGGCGTGGGAGCTGAACAGGTCGTGTCGTTTCGCGGCTGTGGTGATGTCGTCGTGTCGGGTGAGTACGAAGTAGCCGTCGTGTGCGTCGGTGCGGGCAACCGGGCAATGCCTGCGCATCGCCGCTGTCGTGTCGTGGATGTGTTGCGCCGTCCGCGGGGCCAGGTGGTCGAACCTGGTGGCGTGTCGTGCGACATCGTCGGCTGTCGCGGCGACGTCGGTGTCGCGGCGTGTGGACTCGTCGGAACTCAGCATCGGCCCCCCTTGTCGTGTGCCGAGGCTGTACCACGGAGAGAGCGCCGTGCATCGGTAAAACTGCCGATCCCGTTACCCAACTGCCACTACGGTGGTCACCGATTCGGGCACGAGGTTGCGGATACCGCAGGTAAAACCCTGCCTGGGTGATTTACGGTACGGATATGGGCAGTAGCAACGGGGGTAGGACGGGAGCGGGGAACCTCCCGGTAGGCGGTGTCGCGTTGTCGCGTTTCGTGGACCGCCGGGAGTTGGTCGACGAGATCCGAGGCCGCCTTGGCGCGTCTCGATTGGTCACTTTGACCGGGGTGGGTGGGACCGGCAAAACGCGGTTGGCCTACGAGGTGGGCGATCGGATCCGGGCCGACTACTCCCAGGGCGTTTACATGGTGGAGTTGCTGCCCTTCCGGGACATCCCCAAAGCGCAGCAGTCCGAGGTGCTCTACCGGGCGGTGGCCGATGCCTTGGGGATTCGCGACCAGTCGCAGCGTGATCCTGTCAAACAGGTGCTGGAGCATTTGGCGCAGGGCGACGACATGCTGTTGATTATCGACAACGCCGAGCACATGCGTCACTCGACGGCGTCCTTGGCCGTGACGGTGCTGATGAAGACATCCCGGCTGCGCATGATGATCACCAGTCGTGAGTTGTTGAATGTGGGCGGGGAGGCGATTGTGGCAGTGCCACCGCTGAGCCTGCCGCCAAACGCGGAACTGCCGCCCCGGTTGGATTACGAGGCCGTGACGCTGTTGCTGGACCGCGCCAAGGAAAAGGCCCCGGGTTGGGAGATCACCGACCAGAACTGGCCGTCCGTGGTCACCCTGCTGCGTCGCTGCGCCGGAGTGCCGCTGGCGATCGAGTTGGCGGTGGGCCGTCTGCGCGGCGGCATGGGTGTCGAATTCATCACCCAGCGCCTGGACGAGATGTTCCGGCTGTTCACCAATGACGACCTGACAGTGCAGTCCAATCACGAGTCGCTGCAGTCCGTGATGGACTGGAGCCACGATCTGTGCACGCCTGCTGAACAACGGCTGTGGTGGCGACTGTCGGTGTTCTCCAATGGCTGGACGTTACCTGCCGCCGAACAGGTGTGTTGCAGTGCCGAGATCCCCCGTGGCGACATCGTCGACGTGCTGGCCGGGTTGGTCGACAAGTCGATCGTGCAGGTCACCGCCGATCGGTCGCGTTATGAGTTACTGGAGCCGGTTCAGCAGTACGGGTGGGCACATCTGGAGGAGGCGGGTGAGGACCGGGAGATCCGGCGCCGCCACCGGGACTGGGTGGCCTCGATGCTGGCCGCTTCCACCACCGGATGGCGCGGGCCGCACGAAATCGACGTGATGCGCGCGGTTCGCCGCGAGCTCGACAACGTCCGGTCCGCAATCTCGTGGACCGCACGCGTCGAACCGGATTCCCCGATCAGTCTGGTCATGCCGATCGATTTCGTTCGGATGAAGCTCCCGTTCTTCGACGGACTCCAGGCCACCAGTCGAACCCTGCTGCGTGTCGTGATCGACGCCGCTCCCGCAGAGCCCAGCCTGCTACGCGCGTCAGCGATCGCGATAGGCGCGTGGGTGGCACTGTGCCAGGGCGACCGCGACACTGCGGGCGAGATCCTGCGTGAAGCATTGGACATGGCCGCGGGGCTTCCCGATTCCCCGACACTGCCCTTGTTGCGCATGGTCGAGGGCTCTCAGCGGCTCATGTCGCTGGCGCTGCCGGACTCGCTGCCGTTGCTGCGCGAGGCCCGCGACCTGTTTCGCGAGGCCGGTGCCAGCGAGGACGCGGTCACGGCGTCCATGATGCTCGCGCTGGGCTACGCCTTGGTGGGTACCGACGAACACGAGGCCATGTCCTACGTGGTCGAACACCTGGAGTTGACCCAGTCCGACCGGGCGCCATGGATGATCTCGTGGGCACAGATCGCTGCCGCGCTGGCCCACCAACGACACGGGCGATACGAGCAGGCCGTGGAGTACAACCGAACCGCGCTGCGTGACCAGCAAGCGATGGGTGACCGCTGGGGCACCCTGTGGTGTGTGGAAATCCAGGCGTGGCTGGCCGCCGACGCCACGGTGTGTGCCGACTCCGCCGATGTGGTGCCCGAACTGGCGCGGCATGCCGCGCGACTACTCGGCATCGCTTCCCGGTTGCAGGAGATGACCAGGGTTCGGATCGCGGGACTCGCGCCGTTTCTGCGGCAGCGAGAGCACGCGATCAGTTTGGTCCGCGCTGTGCTGTCGGAGAAGCAGTTCGATGCCGCGTTCGAGCGAGGCATGGCTAGCCGGTCCTACGATCATGCCATCGCCATCGCCCTGGATGACCCCTACGAAGAGGAATCCACGTCCGATGCTGGCCGACGGGTCGCTTCCCTGCTCACTCCGGCGCAATTGAGGGTGGCCAAGCTGGTCGCGCAAGGAAAGACGACGAAGGCGGTCGCAACCATGCTGACCGTCACCGAGCGCACAGTCTCCTCTCACCTGGAAGACATCTACCGCAGGTTGGGAATCAGCAGACGGGGCGAGTTGGCGGCGTGGTTCTACGATCACGAGTGAACGGTGCGGGTGTCCATGCACGATCGAGCAGTAGTGTGGTCGTCATCTGAGGTCGTGGGGAACACGCCGACTCCGCGGGTCATGATGCCGCCGGGATCGTAGGAACGGCGCAGATTGGACAACCGCGACCACTGGTCGCCGTAGTGCGCGCGCCACCGCGGTGCGGTCCAGGTCGCGGTGCCGATCGGGTACAGCACCCCACCCAGTGACAAGCCACGCCGCTCGAGCCGTTGGTTGCGTTCGGCCATCCGCTGAACCAGTCCAGGTGAGCCCGTGACCGCCGTGAGGATGTCGAACAGCCAGAACCAGTGGGAGTCGTCGCCGGTGGGGATGCGCAGCATCGGAGAGCGGAACCGGTCGGTGCGCTGCGGGAACAGCAACACGAACGCGTTGGGCGGTCCGTCGAAGTCTTCCCGGGTCAACGACGCCACCACCGGGCCGACGAACCGCTCCACGGTCGCGTCGGGAAAGAACATGTCGAACCACGGCTTGATCTTGTCGTCCCAGCCTTGCGCCCTGGCTGTGTCGATCCTGGTGGTGGGGCCTTCGGCCTGTTGCGGGTAGGTCATGTCCACGACCTCTGTCGGAGTGGTGGTCAGCCCACGCAACACCCGCGCGTCGACCGGTGGCGCCGCACCGTGTGCGGTCAGCACCGTGACGGTGAGCCGGTAGACCGGAGTCCCGCCGCGGATCGGCAGCACCATGCAGAACAGTTCGTCGACCTCGCCGCGCTCCAGCAGCAGCCGGGCGTTGGCGAAGAACCCCTCGGGCGTCGGGTGGTCGATCAGGTAGACCCGTGCGGACACCGGAGCGGGTTCGACCGCAAGCCGTACCCTGGTGATGACGCCGACCTGCCCCAGCCCGGCCAGCGCCGCGGCGAACAGTTCGCTGCGGCAGACGGGCGAGCACCACACCCTGCCGGTCGCCGGGGTGACGATCTCCAGTGCGAGGACGGCGTCGACCTGCGCGCCGCGCTGGTAGGCCGGGGAGATCCCGCCGACGCTGAGCGTGCCGCCCACGGTCATCCGCAGATAGCCGGTCAGGCCGCAGGACACCCGCAGGCCGTGCACCTGCAGGGCACGAAACAGGTCCAGCCACTGGATGCCGGCTTCGACCTCGACCAGGTCAGGAGTGACCTCGATGATGCGGCACAGACTGCCCATGTCGATGATCAGGCCGCCCTCGATGAGGCCTTGACCGCCGGTGGTGTGTGCTTCACCCCGCGCGCTGACCCCGATCCGTCGGGCCGCACAAAACGTCATCATCGCCTCCACATCACCGATGTCGGCCGGTCGCAGGATCGCGCCAGGACGGCGACGAACGATCCGCCCCAAGTCCTGCGACGCGGCAGCCAGGGCGGCGGGGTCAGCCAACAGCGCTCCTCGCAGTACAGGTACCGCGTCGCCAGGGGTCGAACCGGGGTCCGCTTCGCTGCGCCACGCGCGGGCCACGGTGTCGTAGCCGTGCACCGGATGAGTGTTCCTACTGGTCATGCGCGCGGACTCCTGAGGCAATACCACTTAGCTTGTGTCCGCCAGGGCTGTGGCCTGCCGTTTTGCCGTCTCGGGTGTCAGTGTCGGGTTGATCCAGCTCTGGTTGGCTAGGCGGATTTCAGCGGGTCCGGTGTGGCGGGT
>JBDSAJ010000173.1:0-2990 GCA_039922235.1 Umezawaea sp. | reverse complement strand
AGTGCAGGGGCGGCGGGTAGCAACCTGCCTGGGGGCCGTCTCGTTGTACGGGGACAGGGCGAGGGATGGGGATGACGGGTATGCGTGGAGCGCTTGGGCTGGTCGCCGTGGGATTGACTGCGATGTTGATCACGAGCTGCTCGGCGTCGCCCGAGGTCGAGGTGACGGCGGACGCGGCTTCGGCCAGTGCCACGCCCGCGGCGCCGCCGGTCACGCTGACGCTGGGGACGGCTGAGGGGGCGACGGGGGTCGCGCCGGGGTTGCCGGTGATCGCCACGGCCGCCGACGGGAAGCTCACCGACGTGTCGTTGAAGGCCGCCGACGGCGTGGTGGTCGGTGGGCAGATCAGTCCCGACGGTCTGCAGTGGACCAACGGGGCGCCGCTGGGCTACGACAAGGCTTACACGCTGTCGGCCACCGGACAGGGGGTGGACGGGAAGCCGGTGACGAAGACCTCGACGTTCACCACCGTCAAGCCGCGGACGCTGACCTACGTCGAGACGAACCCCGTCGACGGCGCCACGGTCGGTGTCGGGCAGCCGGTCGCGTTCTACTTCGACGAGCCGGTCGCGGACAAGCTCGCGGCCGAGGCGGCGCTGCAGGTCACGACCGAGCCGAAGGTCGAAGGCGCCTTCTACTGGTTCAACGAGAAGGAAGTGCACTGGCGGCCGCAGAACTTCTGGGCGGCGGGCACGAAGATCACGCTCAACATCAAGGTCTACGGCAAGCACATGGGCAACGGGGTCTACGGCCAGGAAGACCGGCTCATCAACGCCACCATCGGCGACGCGGTCATCCACGAGGCCGACGGCGGGTCGCACGAGGTCGTGACGAAGGTCAACGGCCAGGTGGTGCGGACCGTGCCGACGTCCATGGGCAACGCCGCGAACACCACGCCGACCGGTATCTACGTGGTCACCGAGAAGCGCGACCACATGATCATGGACTCCACGACGTACGGCCTGGCGCTGGACGCGGGCGGGTACAAGACGCCGGTCGACTGGGCCACGCGCATGTCGAACAGCGGCATCTTCGTGCACTCGGCGCCGTGGTCGGTCGGCGACCAGGGCAACCGGAACGTGAGCCACGGCTGCCTGAACATGTCGCCGGAGAACGCGAAGTGGTTCTTCGACAACGCCAAGGCGGGTGACGTCGTGATCGTCACGAACTCCGGCGGCCCGCCGCTCGAGTCGTGGGACGGCTTCGGCGACTGGCAGGTCCCGTGGGACCAGTGGGTGGCCGGGAACCGCTAGGCGCTACCGCGAAAGGGCGTCACCTCCAACCGAGGTGGTGCCCTTTCGACTGTTCGGCTAGAGGTCGCTCACGCGCCCGCCGTCGACCACGAGGCGGCGGGTGGTCTGCACGGCGTCGAGCATCCGCCGGTCGTGCGTGACGAGCAGCAGCGTGCCGGTGTAGCTCTCCAACGCCGATTCCAACTGCTCGATCGCGGGCAGGTCCAGGTGGTTGGTCGGCTCGTCGAGCACCAGCAGGTTCACGCCCCGCGCCTGGAGGAGTGCCAGCGCCGCTCGGGTGCGTTCGCCGGGGGACAGGGACGCCGCCGTGCGGAGCACGTGAGCCGCCTTGAGGCCGAACTTGGCCAGCAGGGTGCGCACGTCGGCGGGTGCCGTGTCCGGCACCTCCAGTTCGAACGCCTCCACCAGCGGCTGCTCGCCGAGGAACAGCCCGCGGGTCTGGTCGATCTCGCCTACGACCACGCCGGAGCCGAGGGTGGCGTGGCCCTCGTCCAGTGGGATCCGGCCCAGCAGAGCGCCGAGCAGGGTGGACTTGCCCGCGCCGTTCGCGCCGGTGATGGCCACCCGGTCCGCCCAGTCGATCTGCAGGTTCACCGGACCGAGGGTGAACTCGCCCCTGGTCACGACGGCGCCGCGCAGTGCGGCCACGATCGCGCCCGCGCGCGGTGCCGCGGCGATCTCCATCCGCAGGTCCCACTCCTTGCGGGGCTCCTCCACGACGTCCAGGCGCTCGATCATCCGCTCGGTCTGCCGGGCCTTCGACGCCTGCTTCTCGGTCGCCTCGGTGCGGGAGGCGCGGCCCTTCTTGTCGTTGTCGGTCTGCTTGCGCCGGGCGTTCTTCACGCCCTTCTCCATCCACGCGCGCTGCATCCGGCCGCGGGCTTCGAGCGCGGCCTTGGTGTCGGCGAACTCCTCGAACTCCTCGCGGGCGTGCCTGCGGGCGACCTCGCGCTCCTCCAGGTACGCCGCGTAGCCGCCGCCGAACGTCCGCACCTGCTGCTGGGCCAGGTCCAGTTCGACCACGCGGGTGACCGTGCGGGCGAGGAACTCACGGTCGTGGCTCACCACGACCGTGCCCGCGCGCAGGTCGCCGACGAACTTCTCCAGCCGGTCGAGGCCGTCCAGGTCGAGGTCGTTCGTCGGCTCGTCGAGCAGGAAGATGTCGTACCGGCTGAGCAGCAGCGACGCCATGCCCGCGCGAGCGGCCTGGCCGCCGGACAGCGCCGTCATCGGCTGGTCGAGGCTGACCGAGAGGCCGAGTTCGGCGACCACCTCGACCGACCGCTCCTCCAGGTCGGCGCCGCCGAGCGCGAGCCACTGCTCCAACGCGTCGCCGTACTCGTCGTCCGACCCGGACGTGCCCATGCTCAGCGCCTCGGTCGCCGCGTCCAGCACCCGCTGGGCGAAGTCGACGCCGGTGCGGCGGGCCAGGAACTCGCGCACGGTCTCGCCCGGCCGGCGTTCCGGCTCCTGCGGCAGGTGGCCGACGGTCGCCGACGGCGGGCTGAGCCGCACGGTGCCCCGCTCGGCCGGGATCAGCCCCGCCAACGTCTTCAGCAAGGTCGACTTGCCCGCGCCGTTGACGCCGACCAGCCCGATGACGTCACCGGGTGCGACCACCAGTTGGAGGTCGGAGAACAGCACGCGGTCGCCGTGTCCGGCGGAGAGGTCCTTGGCGACGAGGGTGGCGCTCATGCAGGGGCTCCATACCGGAGGGAAAGCGTGAAGGCGAAGCCG
>JBDSAJ010000172.1:0-6049 GCA_039922235.1 Umezawaea sp. | reverse complement strand
CCGAACCGCTGGCGCTCAAGGTTTTCGCACATCCCGTTACCGAAGGTGTGGAACGGCAGCGGGCGGCCCCCTGGGGGACCGCCCGCCGTATCACGTGCTCGAACTCAGGCAGCGAACCGCCTGCGCGTGGCCACCACCGCACCGAGGCCCACGATCAGGCTCAGCAGACCGAAAGCCATGAGGCCCACGGTGTTCACGCCGGTGTGGGCCAACCCGCCACCGGTCGTGGCCCCGCCCGCGCTACCGCCACCGGCAGGAGCGGGCGGAGCGGTCGGGGACGTGGTGGTCGTAGGCGTGGTGGTCGTAGGCGTGGTGGTCGTGGGAGGGGTCGTCGTGGGCGGCAGGTCGGTGTCCGGGACATCGGGTCCGGGCACCAGCCTGAAGTACCAGCCACCACCGCAGTGCATGCCGCAGGTGCCGATGTTGAACCCCGCCCAGCTCTCCTGGAACTTCCACGGGCCGTAGAGCTTCAAGTTGTACGGACCCGCCGGGAGGTTGGTGAACTCCAGCCTGCCCGCGGCGTCGGTGGTCGCCTTGGCGACGACCTGACCGGAGAACTGGTCGACCGCGCCGACCTTCACCCCGGCCAGGAGCTCGTCGGCGTCGGCGCTCAGGTCGCCGTCCCGATCGTGGTAGAGGACACCCCAGGTGCTGCCGGGCCCGGCCCCTGGCACCCGTGCCTCGTCGCTGACCGCCGGATAACCCTGGGGGCTGTCACCGGGTCCGAAGTCGCACGCCACGGAGACCGCCCCGAAGCCCAATGCCTTCGCGGGCACGACACCGGTGATCGTCAAGGTGCGCGACCGGCCCGCACCGACCGTGACGCCCGCCCCGTTCCACGCCAGGTCGCCGAGGCCCATGTCGACGACGTGCGGACCCTCGCCACCACTGCGGTCGCAGCCCGCCTTGATGCCGCTGATCTCCGTGCCGCCCTTGTTGGTGAGCACCACCGTCATCTCGGCCGTCTGCCCCACCGCGTAGGTGTCCTCGGTGAAGGCGATCGAGGCTCCGAGCTGGTCGCTGAGCGGACGGACTGCCCGGTACTCCAGGTACTCGTCACCGTCGACGTTGACGTACCCGGAGTTCGGCAGGACCCAGCCGTCCGGCGCCTCGTGCGCGTACACCCCGTAGTTGCGCAGGGCGAGATCGCTGAACTTGAACCGGCCGTCCGCGCCCGTGTTGACCTTGGGCGAATCCAGCGTGCCGTCGGAGAGGGTCACCTGAACGCCTGGCAGGCCCTCGCCGACGTCCGCCGAGCCGTTGCCGTTCGCGTCGCCGTAGATGAGCCCGCTGATCGATCCCTTGCCCGAGTCGGGCGCGGTCATCGGGACGGCCACGTCGAAGTTGTTGTTCTGGTACGAGGAATCACCGGAGGAGGAGTAGATCGTGAAGCGGGCGACCGGGGCACCCTGCCAGTTGTAGACCCGCGCATCGGTGTTGACGACCAGCTTCTCCCCTGCCGCGATGGAGGCGCCGGTGGTGCCAGTGCTGCTCAGCGGGCCGTAGCTGTTGATGCTGAGGTAGGAGCCGGACACGGGCAGGTTGTACGCCCTCACGTTCGTCGCCGTCGCGGTGCCGTGGTTGGTGACCGTGATCTCGACGGGGATGCTCTGGCCGACGAGGTACGGACCCCCGTCCACCTTCACGGTGACGCCGGGGTCGGCGACCTCGGCAGCTGCTCCCGGAACACTCGGCGCGGGCATGTCCGGCACCGGCGCGGGTTCGGGTGCGGGCTCAGGTGCCGGCACGGGCGCGGGTGCAGGCACGGGTTCAGGTGCAGGCACAGGCGCGGGTTCAGGTGCCGGCGCGGGCTCAGGCGCAGGGACGGGCTCAGGCGCGGACTCCGCAGCGAGAGCCGACATCTCCCCGGCCGGGCCCGGTTCTGCGGCGTAAGCGGTGGCGCACAGCGTCCCGCTGAGAGCGAACGCCGCGACGAGCGCGACGGATCTGCGCGCCAACCGACGCGCGGAATACGTGGACAAGTAGTGATCTCCCCCAAGAGGCTCCACGAATTGGAGCGGCACAGGCCCCCCGACCTGAGCAGGAACGTAGCCCGCGGACCACTCGAACTCAAGCTCCGATCGTCGGTGGTCTCTCCCGGAAATGCGAAGGGCCCGACCGAAACCGGTCGGGCCCTTCACCTCACAAGATCAGGTCAGAAGGAAGCCATCTTCTTCTGCAGGTTCTCGTCCAGCGTCGCGAGGAAGTCCTCGGTCGTCTGCCACTCCTGCTCCTTGCCAACGAGCGCGGCGAGGTCCTTGGTCATCTTGCCGCTCTCGACGGTCTCGATGACGACCTGCTCCAGCAACTCCGCGAAGCGGGTGACCTCGGGGGTGCCGTCGAGCTTGCCGCGGTGCTTCAGGCCACCGGTCCACGCGTAGATCGACGCGATCGGGTTCGTGGACGTGGGCTTGCCCGCCTGGTGCTGGCGGTAGTGGCGCGTGACGGTGCCGTGCGCCGCCTCGGCCTCGACGGTCTTGCCGTCCGGGGTCATCAGGACCGAGGTCATGAGGCCCAGCGAGCCGAAGCCCTGCGCCACGGTGTCGGACTGGACGTCACCGTCGTAGTTCTTGCACGCCCAGACGTAGCCGCCCTCCCACTTCATCGCGGCGGCGACCATGTCGTCGATCAGACGGTGCTCGTAGGTGAGGCCCTTGGCGTCGAACTCCGCCTTGAACTCCTCGTCGAAGATCTTCTGGAAGATGTCCTTGAAGGCGCCGTCGTACGCCTTGAGGATGGTGTTCTTCGTGGACATGTAGACCGGGTAGTTGCGCTGCAGGCCGTAGGCGAACGAGGCGCGCGCGAAGTCCTCGATGGACTTGTTGAAGTTGTACATGCCCATCGCCACGCCGCCGTCGTCGCCGTAGTTCGCGACGACGTGCTCGATCGGCTCGGAGCCGTCGGCGGGCACGAACTTGATGGTCAGCTCACCGGCGCCGGGGACCTTGAAGTTGGTCGCCTTGTACTGGTCGCCGTGGGCGTGGCGGCCGATGATGATCGGCTTGGTCCAGCCCGGCACCAGGCGGGGGATGTTCGAGATGATGATGGGCTCGCGGAAGACGACGCCGCCGAGGATGTTGCGGATCGTGCCGTTGGGCGAGACCCACATCTTCTTCAGGCCGAACTCCTCGACCCGCGCCTCGTCCGGCGTGATGGTCGCGCACTTGACGCCGACGCCGTGCTTCTTGATGGCGTTCGCCGCGTCGATGGTGACCTGGTCGTCGGTCGCGTCCCGGTGCTCGATGCCCAGGTCGTAGTACTCGAGGTTGACGTCCAGGTACGGGTGGATCAGCTTGTCCTTGATGAACTGCCAGATGATCCGGGTCATCTCGTCGCCGTCGAGTTCGACGACGGTGCCCTGCACCTTGATCTTGCCCATGTTGCGGACTGCTCCCTTCGAGTTCCTACTCGCGACCCGCGCAAGCGGTACAAGCGTACTGCTAAAGCTTGGTGGCCGTCGGTCGACCGTGACGTAAACGACGCCGCGACTTCACCGAGCCTGCCATGAGCCGTCCGAACGCGCGGAACTGACCGGTAGGTTCCGATGATCACCTAGGCTTCCCCGAACGAGTGATCTTGGAGGGGAAGCAGTTGTCCACGGGACCAACGCACGCCATGAGCGGCCTGCTGGCCTGGGCCGCCGTCACGGCGATCGCCGCCGACCACCCGATCGGGCAGTTGGAACCGCAGAGCTGGGCGGTCGGCGCCGTACTGGCGACCGGCGCGGCACTGCTACCGGACCTGGACCACCCCGGCTCCACGGTGTCACGCACGTTCGGCCCGCTGACGGAGGGCATCTCCGGCGGGGTGAGCGCGGTCAGCGCGTTCGTCTACCGGACCACCCGCACCAAACGCGACTCGAAGCGCGAGGGCGGTCACCGCGGGCTCACGCACACGCTGGTGTTCGCGCTGTTCGCCGCCGTCGGGACCACCGCAGTCGTGCAGACCAGCCAGAAGTGGGTGCTGCCACTGCTGATGTTCATCTTCGCGGGCCTGGCCGTGCGCGGGATCATGAACGACTGGCACCCCAAGCAGGACGCGCTGCTGATCACCGGGGTGTCGGCGGTGATCACGTGGGTCTGCCTGGCGTGGACCGCGCAAACATCGGCGAGCGCGGCGGCGTGCGGGCTAGCGGTCGGCATCGGCTGCGTCGCGCACTACCTCGGCGACGCGATCACCGAACAGGGCTGCCCGATCCTGTGGCCGATCCCGCTGGGCGGCAAGACGTGGTTCAACGTCGCGCCACCGAAGGTCATGCGGATGAAGACCGGCGGCAAGGTCGAGATGGCGATCATCGGACCGATCATCACCGTGCTGTCGGTGTGGCTGTCGGCCGCCGCACTGCAGAACGCGGGCGTCCTACCGTTCCTGGGCGGCTTCGACCTGCTGCCGATCTGAATCGTCACGATCTGGACCGGTGTTCAGCGACCAGCCATTCGGCGGCTACCGCCACGTCACCCGATCGGACTAGCTTGATCGGCCAACACCAGATGCCGAGGAGGCGCCAGTGCAGGGCAGCACCTGGCTGGGCTTGGACGCGGGCCACCGCACCCCGGACGACGTCGACACCACGGCGCTCCAACTGCACGTCGCACTTCTCTACGACGCCCGCGTCGTGTGCGCGCACGAGGTCGACGACCACCACGCGATGTCGTTCCGACTACCGGAACTCCCGTCCGAGAACACCATCTCCACACTGGTCGAACGCGGCTACGGAATCGCCGTGCACAACGGCTCCCTACAGCAGCTAGCGGGCCCGGAAGCACTGCGGCGCGGGGCATTGCGCGCAGCAATCGCACACCGGGACCGACTGGAGGGGCGCGCACTGCGCTTCCCTGGCCAGCGGGCTCTGCACGGGCGGTACGGGGTGTCGGACGTGCTGGCGTTCAGCGCGATCGACGAGGTACTGCCGCACGGCATCAAGAGCGTGGACGCGCGCGGCGACCTCCAACCGTCGTTCCAGCACGGAAAACTGGTACTGCGCTGCGACCTCTAACCGGGATGCGCGCCAACCGTGTCGCGAATTTGTGCGCCGAGGTTGCTTGCGCCTGAGCGTGCGCAGTGGGCACAGCAGAAGAACCTGCCTTCGACCTCTACGCCGTGACCGAGGATGCGGCAGTCGCAGTGCTCGCAGCGGGGCGCAAGGCGCTGGATCGCACACTCGAAGCTGTCAAAGGTGTGCACACCACCACTCACCGTGCGCACCTCGAAGGCCATCCAGTAGTCGTTGCCGCACACGTCACAGGTCGCCATGACGGGGAGCCTGAGGCAGGTACGGACGACCCGCAACTTTTCGAGGGACGGACAGAAGAAGGGTGACCCACCACCCAAGTAGGTCGACGGCACGGAACGTGGCCGATTTTACTCGGGGGTACGCAACTGCTGAGTCGGTCGTGATCAAGTGCCGACGCACGCTACGGTAACGGTGTCATGGTCGTGGTGATCCAGGCGTATCGGTTCGCGCTCGATCCGACCGCGGGGCAGGAAGCTGCGCTGCGGTCGGATTGTGGTGCGCGGCGGTTCGCGTTCAACTGGGGTCTGGCGGTGGTGACGGCCAACCTCGCGCAGCGGGAGGCGGAACGCTCCTACGGGTTGTTCGGTGATCAGCTCATCCCGGCGGTGTCCTGGTCGGCGTTCTCGTTGCGCAAGCGGTGGAACCAGGCCAAGGACGACCTCGCGGCGTGGTGGCCGGATAACTCGAAGGAGGCCTACGCCAGCGGCCTGGCGAACCTCGCGACCGCACTGGACAACTGGAAAGCGTCCAAGGCCGGCACCCGCACGGGGCCGACGATCCGGTTCCCGAGGTTCAAAGGGAAACGCAAGGCGATGGCGTGCCGGTTCACCACCGGCAGCTTCGGTCTGGTCGATCGTGACCGGCGGCAGGTGCGACTGCCTCGGATCGGCGTGGTCCGCACCCACGAGTCGACCCGGACACTGGCCCGGCACGTCGAACGCGGCACCGCCCGCATCCGGTCGGCCACGATCACCCACCAGGGTGGACGGTGGTTCTGCTCGTTGTCCGTCGAGATCGACCGACAGGACCCGGCGC
>JBDSAJ010000171.1:0-2583 GCA_039922235.1 Umezawaea sp. | reverse complement strand
AGGCTGGCCCGCGACTCGCCGTCCGGCGCGGCGCCCTGCAGCGCCCTCCTGAGGTAGCGCACCGCGACCTCGGGTGCCCCGCGGCGCATCGCGGTGTCCGCACCCGACCGCAGGACCTCGATGGCCCACCAGTCGTGCTGCGTGGTGATGGCCATGAGCTGGGCTGCGACCTGTTCTGCGGAATGGCCACCGGCGTGCAGGAGCTTCACCGCGCGCAGGTGCAGGATCTCGCGTTCCTCGACGGTCATCGACTGCTCGACGGCGTCCTGCACGACGATGTGGGCGAACCGGGGCGAATCCTCCTCGGGCAGCATGCCGAGTTGGTGCAGGGCGCGCATCGCCACGCCGCAGCCGATCGGGTCCAGCCCGGCGAGGCGGCCGATCAGCTCGACGTCGGCGTGCTCGCCCAGCACGGCCGCGGCCTTGGCGAACGCGCACACGGAGTCGGACTGCGTTCGGAGGCACTGGGTCAGCCGCTCGCGCAGTTGCGCGGGGCGCAGTGCGCGCACCACGTCCACGTGCGCCGCGAGGGGCGGGATGCCCGCGTAGGCCGCGCTGTGCAGCACCGACATCAGGAACATCGGGTTGCCGTCGGTCGTGTAGTGGCAGGCTTCGGTGAACAACTCGTCGGGCGCCTCGCCCGTGTGGTGGCGGATGAACTCCTCCGTGGCCGCGAACGAGAACGGCGCCGGGCGCAAGCACCGGGCCGCGACCGCGGTCATCGCGGTGACCAGCGGGGTGTCCGCTCGGCGGTCGCCCTCGCGGACGGTCACCACGACGACGACCCGGAGGGTGTCCAGCAGCTTCGCCAGACGGGTGAGCCAGCGCAACGACGGTTCGTCGACCCACTGCAGGTCGTCGACGAGGACGAGCGCCGGGCGTTCCGCGCTGAGGGTGCGGAGGACCGCGGTCAACCCGTGCGTCGCCGCCTCGGACCTCTGCACCGCGGACGGCCGCGCGGTGGGCGGGGAGTCGTCCGCGAAGACGATCCGGGCCAGTCCCGCGGCGCCGGACAGCCACCGCTCGCGATCATCCGGAGCCGCCGAGGACAGCACGGGATCGAGCAGCTGGCGAACGACGCCGAAGGCGAAATCCCGTTCCAGGAAGGAGCCGCTGGCTCGCAGCACCCTCATGCCGTCGGCTTCGTCCACGTCGGCGAGCGCTTGCAGCAGCGCCGACTTGCCGTTGCCCAGCGGACCGGCGATCACCACCTGCGACCCGCTGCCCTCCTTGGCACGGCGCAGCGCGGCCCGCACGTAGCCCAGTTCATCCTGCCGTTCGAGCAGCACAACAGTCATCTCCGTCGACCGTCCGCAGTGGACTTCGCCGCGATCGCCGCCGACGGCCGGACGCGGTCAACCAGACCGACGGCTCCGTGCGACGTGGCGATGAGCTCCGCTTCCGCGAGCAGCGAGCGCGCCTCGGCACTCCCCTTCTCCTTGGCCCCCGCCAACTCGGTCAACGCCGCCGCGTACCTTAGCCTCGACGGGGAGTACCGCAGGACCGCCACCGCTTTCTCCTTGTGCGCCAACGACTCTGGCCCATCCAGCACCATAGCCGCACCGAGGTGGGCGCCGCCCGTCGTGCTGGGCGCGTTCCACAGCTCAGCCAGGCGCACCTCCTCCAGCACCAGCCGGACCGCGTCCTCCCGCTGTCCGAGCGCCTTGCGGGCGAGTGCCGCCATGGTCCGCCACGCCAACAGCGCCGGGTTCGCCCAGCGACGCGAGAGAAGCTGCCGTCCGCACTCGTCGAAACAGCCGATCGCGGACGCCGGATCACCCGTGTAGAGCTTCAGCACGCCCTTGGCGAACAGCAGGTGCATCAAGGAGAACCCGCTGTCCGCCGTGCTGGGCACGATCGCGGCGGCGATCCGCTCGGCCTCGTCGAACTGCCCGGACTCCATCGCCAGCACGAGTTCGAGACCCACGAACGCCGATTGCACGGTCGGGTGCCAGCACTGCAGCGGCAACTCGCCGAGCGCGCTCTCCAGGTCGACCGAGGCGGCGTCCAGGAAACCCTGCCGGGCGGACAGCTTGGCCCGCATCAGCAGTGCCCACCCCGTGATCGCGCGAGCGTGCCTGCGACGCGCCTCCAGGATCACCGAGTCGAACGCCATCACCGATTCGGCCGTGTCGTCGGTCAGCATGAGCGCTCTGGCCGCCAGCAGCCTGGGGTACAGGAGCGAATCCCGACCCACCGGCTCTTCGACGGCGGCGCGGGCCAGGCGCCTCGACAGGGCGATGTCCTGGCCTTCGACGACCGCCGCCCACGCGGCGACCCCCGCCTGGGCGGGCCCGACCGGTTCGGACGGCAGTTCCGGCATCACGTGCGGGTCGAGTTCGGGCTCTTCGTGCGGCGCCGAGTCCGCCGACCAGTAGAGCGCGCACACGGTGTCGCGTTCGGCGGCACCGAGGTCGCGTCGGGCGTGCACGGTCGCCAGCACCCGCCTGACCAGCGTGCAGTTCCCCCTGGCCAGCAACAGGTCCGCGGCGGCGAGCCTGCTCACGGCGATCTCGTCCCCTCCTTCGGCGGAGAGCACCTGGGCCAGCCTCCAGTCGCCCGCGCCCGGTGACAGCAGCACCT
>JBDSAJ010000170.1:0-9741 GCA_039922235.1 Umezawaea sp. | reverse complement strand
GGGGTGGTCTGGATCGCCGCTACGCGCATGTCGTCACGGTAACCGTGGGGAGTGGCGGGCCGCACGGGGAGACGGCCCGCCACCGACTCCCGTCAGGTGCCGAAGCGCACCCAGTTCACGCTCACGTACGGCGCGGGCTGACCGCTGGTGAAGGTGATGTAGATGTCGTGCGTGCCGGTCACGGCCGACATGTTGGCCGGGACCGTGCGCCAGCTCTGCCAGCCGCCGGTGTTGCCGACCGCGAAGTCGCCGAGCAGCGTGCCCGTCGGGCTGTCGAGCCTCGCCTGCACCAGCCCGCTGACCCCGCTGCCTGCACCGGACGCCACCCTCGCGGTGAACTGCGTCGCGGTGCCCGTGCCGAACCGGACGCCGGAGAAGCGCAGCGAGCCGCCGTTGGCGATCTGGCCGACGTCCTGCCCGCCGCCGGTGTCCGACGTCGCCTCGACCGTGCCGCCGGTCCGCGAGGTCGCGCTCTCGGCCTGCATCTGGCTGTAGGCGTCGAACCCGCTGCCGCCCGGCGGGTTCGACGTGGTGGTGGTCGGCGGCGTGCTGCCGCCCGCGGTGTAGACGGCGACGTAGTCGACGACCATCGAGTGGCCGGGAACCGTTGCGGCGGTGGGGGTCGGGCCCGCCAGCGCGTCGGGGAACGCGCCGCCTATCGCCAGGTTGAGCAGGATGAAGTACCCGGCGTGGTTGGTCATGTTCGCCCACGTGTCCGCGGGCAGCTGGTTCTGCGTGACGCTGTGGAACTGCTGGCCGTCCACGTACCAGCGGAACGCCTGCGGGCTGGTGCTCTGGTCCCACTCGAACCGGTAGGTGTGGAACGCGGACTGGCAGCTAGCGCCGGGACACGTCCGGCTGGCGCCGATGCCGGTGGTCTCGTTGCACGGACCGCCGGGGTTCACGCCGCAGTGCAGCACGCCCCACACGGAGTTGACGCCGTTGACGTTCTCCATGATGTCGAACTCGCCGATGCCCGGCCAGTTCCAGTAGTTGCCGCGGTAGGGCGCGCCCAGCGCCCAGAACGCGGGCCAGTAGCCGAGCGCGGCGTTACCGGTGACGTTCGGCATCTGGATGCGGCCCTCGATGGCCAGTTTGCCGCCCGCCGGTGGCCGGAAGTTCGCGCGCTGCGTCTCGATGCGGGCCGACGTCCAGTTGTTGGCGCTGTCGCGCAGAGCCGTGATGCGCAGGTTCCCGGCGCCGTCGAGCTTCAGGTTGTTGGCGCTGTTCGTGTAGTTCTGGACCTCGCCGGTGCCCCAGTTGCCAGGGCCGCCGGGGTAGGCGTGGCCGAGGTCGGTGATCCAGTTGGCCGAGGAGGGTGGGGAGCCGTTGGTGCCGGTGAAGTCGTCGCCCCAGGCGAGGGTCCAGCCCGGTGGCGTGGGAGGGATGGACGCGTTGGCCGTGGCGACCAGGACGACCGGGATGGCGGCGAGCAGGGATGCGGCGACGGCCAGTAGCCGTCGTCCGCGACCGGTGGGGAGCTCCATGCGCGGGTGACCTCCTTGTCACTCGGTGGTGCTGCCCATCATGAGAGCGCTCTCACCTGTGACGTGCAAGCAGCCGAACGGCCCAACACCTACTTGGCGTCCGCGTAGCTCGTGATCGCGACGGCCTTGAGCGGGAACCGGACCGGGGTGTCGCCGAACACCAGCCGCGACGCCTCCAGACCCGCCGCCGTGACCTCCTCCCGCACCACGTCGGCCACCTCGGCCGGGCAGTGCACCAGCACCTCGTCGTGGACGAAGAACACCAGGTGAGCGCCCGGCGTCCGCTGGTGCAACCTGCGCCGCAACGCCCCCAGCAGCGCGGCCGTCCAGTCCGCCGCGCTGGCCTGCACGACGAAGTTCCGGGTGAACCTGCCCCACTCGCGCGCGGCTCGCCGCGACCGCCGCTGCGCGTCCTCGTCGCCGTCGGTGTTCCCGGTCAGGTCGTGCCACGCCTCCGACGGGACCGGACTCGTCCGGCCCAGCCGCGAACGGACCATTCGGCCCTGCTCGCCCGCCTGCGCCGCCGCCTCGACGTACCCGACGGCGTCCGGGAACCGGCGGCGCAGCACCGCCAGCAGCGGACCGGCCTCCCCGCTCGTGCCGCCGTACATCGCCGACAGCATCGCGATCTTCGCCCGGCCGCGGTCGCCGTCGAACGCGTCCCCGGCCAGGTTCGTGTACAGGTCGTCGTCGCCCGCCACCTCGGCCAGCTTCCGGTCGTTCGACAACGCCGCCAGCACCCGCGGCTCCAACTGCGCGGCGTCCGCCGCCACCAGCAGCCAGCCCGGATCGGCGCGCACCGCGGACCGCAGCGTCCGGGGCAGTTGCAGCGCCGCGCCACCACGGGTCGCCCACCGCCCCGACACCACGCCGCCGACCACGTAGTCCGGCCGGAACCGGCCGTCGCCGACCCACTGCTCGATCCACGACCACCCGTGCGCCACGTAGAGCCGGGACAGCTCCTTGTACTCCAGGATCGGCGCGACGGCGGGGTGGTCGACCTCCTTCACCACCCACGCCCGCGCCGACGGGATGTCGATGCCCTCCCTGGCGAACGCCCGCACGATGTTCGCCGGGGCGTCCGGGTTGATGGCCTTCCCGTGGAACGCCTCGGTGATCCGGTCCACCAGTTCGGCCAGCTTGCGCGGCCGGGCGCCGGGGTGCGGCCGCGGGCCGAGCAGGTCGACCAGGATCCGCTCGTGCACGTCCACCCGCCACGGCAGCCCGAAGTGGGTCATCTCGGCCGCCGCCAGCGCGCTGGCCGACTCCGCCGCGACCAGCAGCCGGAGGCGGTCGGCGTGGCCCAGCGAGGCCAGCACCCGCTGTTGTTCGGAGTGGACGGCCACCACGGCGTCGAGCGGGTCCGCGCCACCGGGCAGTGGCTCCTGCTCGGGTTCGAACAGGGTCGGCTGGGTGTCCTTCTTGCGCGGCCCCTGGTCCTCGGGAACCTCAAGTCCCTTGAGCCGTGCGACGGACGCGGCGAAGTGGTGCGGTTCGCGGTGCCTGCCCTGGTAGCCCAGCAGCAGACCCTCGACCAGGCCGAGGTCGAGGCAGCGTTCCACCCGGACACCACGGGCCAGCAGGCCTGGGTACACCTCGGTGGTGCTGGCCCAGATCCACCTCGGGTGGAACGCCGCCTCCATCTCGGACACCGTGCGGCTCAGGTCATCGGTGGTCACCGCGTCTTCTTCCGAAACACCTGCGTCGGACAACGGCTGCACGCGGCCGCCGTTTTCCTCATCCACCACTACCGCAACCAGCACACCCGTGATTGTGCTTGAGAGGTCCGACAGTTTCTGTTTTACCGGCCCAGATGGGCCAAGAGGAACTCGGCCGTGTCACCGATGGCCTTGACCTCGTTCGCCCGGTTGGTAAAACCGTGGCCCTCGTCCTCGTAGACGTCGTACCGCACGTCGACGCCCCGCTCGCGCAGCTTCTCCACGATCTGGTCGCTCTCGGCCTTCACCACACGGGGGTCGTTGGCGCCCTGGATCACGAACAGCGGCGCGGTGATGGCGTCGGCGTAGGTGATCGGCGAGCGCTCCAGCAGGAAGTCGGCCTCGGTGTCCGGGTCGCCGATCCAGTCCGCCATCTCCGACCGCCACGTCTCCGGCACCGAGCGGACCAAGGTCAGCAGGTTCGACATGCCGACCATCGAGACGCCCACCGCCCACAGGTCCGGCAGCCGCGACAGGCAGGACAGGGTGGCGAAGCCGCCGTAGGACGCGCCCCAGACGCCGATCCGCTCGGGGTCGACCCAGGCGAGGGACTTCAGGTAGGTGACCGCATGCTCGAAGTCGCCGAGGTCACCGCCGCCGAAGTCGTGCGCGATCAGGCCCTGGTAGGTCTTGCCGTACCCGGTGGAGCCGCGGACGTTCGGCGCGAGCACCGCGACACCCTGCGACAGCAGGTACTGGTAGAGCCCGGCGTAGTTGTAGAACGGCCGCTCCTGCGAGTTGGGGCCGCCGTGGATGGAGACCACGACGCCCCGCACGCCGTCGCCGTGCGGGCGGTAGAGCCACGCCGGGATCTCCCGGCCGTCGTGCGTCGGGTAGCGGACGACCTGCGGCTCCACGAACGTGACGGCCACGGCCGGAGCGCTGTCCGTCAGGTAGCGGAAGGTGCGGGTGGCCAGGTCCAGCGCGACCACCTCGGTCGGCCGGGTACCCGTGGTGAGCAGGAACACCACCACGTCATCGACGACCGTGAGCGAGTCGATCACGCCCGCGGGCAGTTCTGGCAGGACCAGCAGGGCGTCGTCGCGCTGCGCGAACAGCCGGGAGACGCCGTCCTCGTTCACCGTCCACACCGTGGTGGCGCCGGACGTCGCCACCTGCTCGACGTCCCACGCCGGGGTCACCAGGTCGGTGATCACGCCGGTGGCCGGCGAGTACCGGCCGAGCGCCAGGAACTCGCCGCCCGTGTCGTGCCGCAGCAGGAAGCCTGACGAGTCCGCCGCCCACGGTCCGGGCAGGTGCAGCCGCTTGCCCTCGTGCGCCGTGGCGGTCCGCGGCGGCGCGTCCGGCTCGTGCAGGTCGACCAGCACCAGGTCGGTGTCGCTGTTGCTGCGGAAGCCCGAGGCGAGCAGCCACCGCCCGTCCGGCGACACCGACACGGCGTGCAGCATGGTGCCGGTGGTGGCCTCGAACCGCCGGACCTCCCCGGTGTCCAGGTCCTGCACCAGCAGGTCCTGCAAGGCCACGTCGCGGTCGTTGCCCGCGTAGACCACGGCACTGCCGTCGGGGGTGAACGGCGTGACGGCGTTGGTGTCGTTCAGGTTCGTGCCGAGCACGTGCTGGCGGTCCACCGTGTCGGTCAGCGGCCGCGCCTCGCCGCCGTCGGCGTCGACCAGGTAGAGCTGGAACTGCTCGTTGCCCTGGAAGTCCGCCGTGTACAGCAGTGACTTCCCGTCCGGCGACCAGGCGATCTGGCGGACGGCGTTGTGCTCGTAGTGCGTGAGCTTGCGCGTCTCACCGCCGGAAACCGGTGTCACGTAGAGGTTGTGCTGTCCGTCGGTGTTGGCCGCGTAGGCGACGTGCCTGCCGTCCGGCGACAGGGCTACGTTGGAGCGGAACCGCTGCTTCGGTGCGAAGTCCTTGGGCTCAGTCATCTTTTCCCCCTGGAAGTGGAAGTCGGAGCGGGATCATCGATGTCGAGATGTCGATCGGAGCGGTGTCCGGACGGCGGTTGGACACCAGGCCGCGGTCCACGTAGCGCTCGATCACCTCGTGCAGCGCGTCGCGCAGTTCGGCCACCTCGGCGGCGGTCAGGTGCAGCACGCTCGACGACTCGGACGCCGAGTCCTGCCACTCGGCCGGGTAGGCGTCCCTGGTGCGCCACCACTCGGCCTGCTGGTGCCTGCGGCGCACCCAGCGGAGTTCGTCCAGTGCGCGCAGCGCGGACAGGCCTTCCTGGTCCAGCTCGCGCGACACGATCCGCGTCTCCTGCTCCACGAGCTGCCACGGCCGCTGCCTGCCGACCCCGCCCTCGGCCTCCTCGACGAAACCGTGCCTGGCCAGCAGCCGGAGGTGGAACGAGCAGTTCGCGGGCGTGGTGCCGAGTTCGGCCGCCGCCTCGGTCGCGGTCAGCGGACCCTCCTGGGCGAGCAGTTCCACGATCCGGACGCGCAGCGGGTGGCTCAGCGCGCGCAGGTCACGCGCGTCGGTGAGCTGACGCCGCTCGAAAGACATGTTTCGAAAGTAGTGTTGCGAAATCGGATGAGTCAACACTGAACAGGCGTGGTTGGTGCCAATGGACCCACGGGGGAGTGCACTATGGCGCAGTGGATCGGAATCGCGGTGCCTCCTACCGGCTCGACCCCCCGCCGAACGGCACCGCGGTCGTCAGCGCGGACACCGGGCCCGGCGGTCTGCTGGACGCGCGCAACGAGGTCGTCCCGTTCCACGGCCGGATCCGCGAACTGGCGGCGCTGACCCGCTGGCGCGACGATCCGACGCGCATGGCGACGCTGCTGCTGCACGGCGTCGCCGGCGTCGGGAAGACCCGGCTGGCCACCAAGTTCGTGGTCGACAGCCGCGCGGCGGGTTGGACGGTGCTGGTGGCCAGGCACGGCGTGGTGGCCGCCGACCTGCGCCCCGCCGCGAGCACCACCAGGTTGCTGCTGGTCGTGGACGACGCCGACCGCTGGCCGTGGCCGGACCTGCGCGACCTGCTGCGCGAACCGTGGCAGCGGACGAGCGCCGAGAGCCGGGTGCTGCTGACGTCCCGGCTCACCGGCTGGTGGTGGTCCTCCACCCGCAGGCGCGGCGCGGACCTCGGCCACGTGATGACCGACCTGCCGCTGCTCGACCGGCCGGAGGAGCACGCCGAGCAGTTCGCGCTGGCCTGCGCGCGGTTCGCCGAGGTGCTGGGCGTCGAGCGGCCCGCGGCCGAGCTCCGGCACGCCGACAGCACGTTCGACGTGCACCTGGCCGCGCTCGCGTTCGTGCTCGGCGCTGTTCCCGGCTCCGGCCGCTCCGACCTGGTTCGCCACCTGATGAGCCGTGACAGCGTGCCCGCGGGCTCGGTCCGGCTCGCGGAGGACTTCCTCGCCGTCGTCCTGCTGGACCACCGGATCGGCGCCGAGGTCTCCGCGGAGGGGTTGGCCACCCTCGTGCAGGCCGCCCGGCGCTGGCCGCACCTGCGCAGGCGCGCCGAGGCACTGTTCACCGACAACCCCGGCCTCGCCCGCACCGCGAGCGCTTCAACCCTGCTGGCGCTCACCGAGATGTCGTCGATCCCGCTGCTGCGGACCATCGCGCCGCACGTGTTCGAGGAGCAGCGGTTCACCGGCGACGTGCTCCCCGCCGTGCTGACCCGGCGGCTGGTGGAGCACGCCGTGGTGGCGGGCTCGGACCGCCTGGAGCACGCCGAGCTGTACGGGATGCTCGGCGCACGGGCCGCGCTGGCCGCGCTGCGTGACGAGGCGCTGACCGCCGCGCACCGCGAAGTGGCGCTGTACCGGGAACTCGCGGTGCTCGACGAGGCCGAGCACCGCCCCGCCCTCGCGGACGCGTTGGGGGACCTGGCACTCCGCTTCGTCGCCGTGCACCACCCGGTGGAGGCGCTGCACGCTGCGCAGGAGTCCGCCGCGCTGTGCGAGGACATCGTCGCCGACGACCCGGAGAGCACGCCGCAGCTCGCCGCCGCGCTCGAACAGCTCGCGCAGCGCTGCGCCGCCGTCGGCGCGCGCGAGGACGCCGTGGAGGCGATCGGCAAGGCTGCGGCCCTGTACCAGCGGCTGGCGGTGACCAGCCCGGCCCTGTTCCGCCTCGACTTCGCCAAGGCGGGCCACCAGTTGGCGACCCGGCTGTTCGACGTCGGCCGCACCGCCGAGGCGTCCGAGGTGGCCGAACGCGCCGTCACGGCGTGGCGCGTCGTCGCCGAGTCCGACCCCCGCTACGAGCCGGACTTCGCCCGCACCCTCGCCCAGGTCGGGATGGTGTTGCGCAGCAACGACTTGCGCGCCGAGGCCGTCGACGTGGTCGAGGAGTCCATCGTCGTGCTCCGCAGGCTCGTCGCCGTCAACCCGCGCGGCTTCGAACCCGACCTCGCGGTCGCGCTGGTCTCGTGCAGCACCCTGTTGCTGGAAGCCGACCGCGGGCCCGACGCCGTCCGCTTCGCCGAGGAAGCGGTCGCGGTCCGTCGTCGCGTGGCCAGTTCCGGGCTGCCCGACGACCAGGCCGCGCTGGCGGGCGCGCTGTGCCACCTCGTGGTCACGTCCGACCGCTTCGACGAGCGCGTCGGCGCCGCGGAGGAAGCCGTGGACCTGCTGCGCCGCACCACCGGCCACCGCGTCGACCTCGCCATCGCGTGGGCGACGCTCGCGGGCGTCCTGCTCTACGACCGCCGCGACTACGAGGCCCACCGAGCCGTCGACGAAGTCCTCCTGCTGGTCCGCAGGCTGCCGCGGCGGGTGCTGGCCGTGGACGGTTCGCGCCTCACCCAGGCGCTGGTCACCCTGTCCGACGAGCTGGCCGCGGTCCGCCACCACGGCAAGGCGGTGGAACTGGCCGAGCAGGTCGTCGCGCTCTGGCGCGACCTCGCCGACCCCGCCGCCCACCTGTTCGCGCTGCACCGGCTGGTGTCCGCCCTGACCGCGGCCCGCCGCACGGACGAGGCCCGTGACGCCGCGCACACGGCCGTCGTCCTCTGGCACCTGATCAGGACACCGGAAGACCTCGACACCGACATCGGCTACGCCGAAGCCCTCTCCGCCTACGCGGGCCTGTGCGCCGAAACCGCCACCAACCTCACCCACGCGCTGGACGCCGCCCACCGCGCCGTCGTGGTGGCCCGCAAGGCCGACAGCTCACCCGCGGGTCTCAACCGGGCGCTGGTGGCGGTGGACCGGGTACTGGACGCGGCGGCGATGCCGTCGTGAGGCGCGCGTGTGACGGCGGAAGTTCTCGTTGCGGTCAAACGGTTCGGGTCGTGTTCGACCGGACCACAGCAGTGATTGGAGTTGTGCGCAGATGGCAGAACGCTCGACCGGAACTCATCGGCGTGCGGCGATATTCGTGGACTTCGAGAACGTGCACATCGGCTTGTGCAAGTCGAGCAAGGAGGCAGGCTGGCGGTTCGCCACCCAGCCCGATCGCTGGATCTCCTGGATGGAGAACGAACTCGGCCCCTTCCTCGTCGACATCGAGGACCAGCCGCGAACCCTCCTGCGGCGGATCTGCTACCTCGACCCGGCGCGGTCCAGCAAGTTCCGGCCGTACTTCACCCGTGCAGGGTTCCGGGTCGTCGACTGCCCGTCGCTCACCTCGATGGGCAAGAACAGCGCGGACATCTACATGGTGCTGGACATCCTCGACACGCTGACGCACCCCACGTGGTTCGACGAGTTCATCGTCCTGTCGGTCGACGCCGACTTCACGCCGGTCCTGCTGCGGCTCCGGGAGCACGACCGGCGCACGGCCATGCTGGTGAGCGGTCCCGCGGCCGCCGCGATGCAGGCGGCGTGCGACTTCGCCATCCCCGACGCGATGTTCCTCGACGAGGCGCTCGGCCTCGACGAGGCGCACGCGGAACGGGCCGAACCCGACGTCGTCCCGGACGCCGTCGCGCGCGAGGACGCCGTTCCGCTGCGGCAGAGGATGGAAACCGTGGTGCGGGACCTGGTCGCGGGCGCGAGCGAGCCCGTGGTGATGGCCAGGGCGGCGCACGAGGTCAGGTCCACGCTGGGAGCGGAGGTCGACACGACCAAGTGGGCGGGGAACAGCACGTTCGGCCAGTTCGTCGCCACGCTGGCGGACGATCACCTGCAGGTGGACAGCAGCCGTCCGCCCGGCTGGCTCTACGACCCCGTGCGGCACGTCCCGGTTCGTGAGCGAGGGACGCCGGAGCAGTCGCTGGAAGTCCCCGAGGTGGTCGAGCGCGTCACCAGGATCGTCGGCGCCCCGCTCATCCCGCAGCGGTCGTACGAGACGCTGTTCGAGGTACTGGCCGCCGAGGCGAGGCAGGTGAGCGACAGCGGGCACACCGAGGCCGAGCGGGTGGCCCGTGACATCTGCGCTTCGCGCGGCCACCCGGTGTCGAGGAACGCGGTGCACTTCGTCCTCGCCGGCTACCGCTACAGCGGCTTCGACTGGACCGTCGACTCGCTGGACGGACCCGCGTTGGCGCGCGAGTTCGCCGACAACGTGCTCAGGCTGGCCGCGGGAGCGCAGATGGCGTTGACCGACGCCGAACTGGACCAGGTCCGGGCGTGGATCTGCGGTGCGGAGCCGGACGAGTAGTTCCACGGCTC
>JBDSAJ010000169.1:0-3715 GCA_039922235.1 Umezawaea sp. | reverse complement strand
CGCGATCGGCTGGCACCGCACCAACGGCGACACCAACATCGCCCGCGCTCTTCGACGCGCCAACCGCCGATCACACGATCTGATCACTGCCGTGACAAGCAGTTACCCCACAACGCAATGACCCTGGGGGCATCGGTGCCGTTTGATGGCAGTAGTTGACGGCAGCGTCAGCAGACGACGGAGGCGCAGGGTGGCGGTTCATTGAGGTGATCTCAACGACTTTCATGCGATTCTGTCGTGTTCGAAATGTGTGAGTACGAGGGCGGCCTTGACGATATCGCCGATTCTGCGGGGGCTGGTGGTGAAGTGCCGCAGGGCGCGCCAGCGGCCGGTCAGTAGCGCGAAGCCGCGCTCGCCCAGGCAGCGCAGGCCACGTAGTAGTGCGTTGTAGGTGCGGGTGTCCGCGTCGAGCGTCTGGCCGTCGGCGGGTTGTTTGACCGGCGTGAACACGCCGATGCCCGCGCCGTCGTAGCCGTTGTCGGCCAGGGTGGGCAGGTCGAGTTGGGAGGCGGCCCAGTACAGGGCGCCGAGTACGTGTTCGCGGGCCGCGGTCAGGTCGTGTACTGAGCCGGGCTCGACATCGCTGACCCACAACGGGAAACCGTCCGGCGCGGCCAAAGCCTGGATGTTGCCGCCCTGTTCGTGCGCTTTGCCGGAGTACCACCGGTCGATCTGCTTGCCTTTGACGCTGGTGGTTTTCTCGGCGAGGCGGTCGGAGGAGAAGACCTTTCCAACGAGAATCACGTGGGCGTGCCCGTCGTTCTTGGCTTGTTCCAATGCTTCGTGCAGGTCCGGGGCTTGTTCGGCGAGCACGGTGACGGCCTGGTCGAGGTAGCGGTAGCCGGTGGCGCGGGAGATGCCGTGATCGCGCGCCAGCGCGGCGACATCGCGGTTCTCCCGGAACCAGCGTAGGGCGAATACCGCGTGCCAGTAGCAGGCCAGCGCTCTGGTGCCGGTGCGGGTGCCGCGCTCGCGGCGGTCTGCGCGCAGCAGTCGGCCCAGGTACTGGGCCAGTTCGCGGGGTACGTCGAGTGTGGCACGATAGGTGATCACGGGGAGCTCTCTGGTCCGGACTTGATCTTCGCAAATCCAGTCTTACCAGGAGCTCCTCATGCCCAGGCCGGAGCCGGTTACTAGTCGGTACCCCCTGAATGGACACGAGTGGACGAACGACTCCTCGGAGCAGGCCATCAGAATGGCCAAACTCCAGGCCAAGATCAGCGGGAGTTGGCGCGGCATGCGCGGACTGATCGCGTTCTGCCGCATCCGTTCCTACATCGCCACCGCCAAGGCCCACGGTGTCGAGGTCTTCACCGTCCTGAGAGATGCCTTCCTCGGCAACCCTTGGACCATCCCCACCACGGTGTGATCACCAACCGGTTGGAATCTCTGATCACCCCTGAATGGACACATCGGCAGTATGAATTGTACGGCGGAGCGCTGACGCCTGAGGTGTCTTTTATCATGGCCGTTGATACGCTGGTCGTTCCTGAGCGGGTTTATTTCAGGGCGACCTTCCACTGAGCGTCGTTTCAGAACCCTTGATCACGTGTGGACAACGCGACAGCCCCGCCTCGGTAAGATCGTTTCCCTCTCACAGGACACGATCGCCAAGGCGGGGCTGTTGCGCTACCGATCCAGGACCACGACCAGATTCGGGAGCTGATCACCGAACGCGGCGGACGACCGCACGGTCGGGGTGAGCGGTAACCACCCCGACCGACGTCCTACTTCGTGTAGATGGCCGCGATGTCGTCGGAGTACTTGCCCGCGACGATCGTGCGGCGCAGCTTGAGGCTCGGCGTGATCTCCCCGCTCGCCTCGGTGAAGTCCGCGGGCAGGATCCGGAACTTCCGGATCGCCTCGGCCTTCGAGACGGCCAGGTTCGCCTCGTCGACGGCGGCCTGGATCTCGCCGACGAGGTCCGCGTCGGTCACCAGGTCGGCGACAGTCACGTCATCGCCCTTGCCGTGCTGCTTGCGCCACGTGGGGAAGAACTCCGGGTCGATGGTGATCAGTGCGCCGATGAACGGCTGGGCGTCGCCGACCACCATGCACTGGCTGATCAGCGGGTGCGCCCGCAGCCGGTCCTCCAGCACCGCGGGGGAGACGTTCTTGCCGCCCGCCGTGACGATGATCTCCTTCTTGCGCCCGGTGATCCGCAGGAAGCCGTCGTCGTCCAGCTCGCCGATGTCGCCCGAGTGGAACCAGCCGTCGTCCAGCGACTCCTTGGTCGCCTCCGGGTTGTTCCAGTAGCTGCGGAACACCACGCCGCCCTTGATCAGGATCTCGCCGTCGTCGGCGATCTTGATCGAGGTGCCGCCGATCGGCAGGCCGACGGTGCCCACGCGGAACGCCTTGCTCGTGTTCACCGCGCACGCCGCGCTGGTCTCGGTGAGCCCGTAGCCCTCCAGCACCGGTACGCCGACGCCGCGGAAGAAGTGCGCGAGGCGTTCGCCCAGCGGCGCCCCACCGGACACCGCAGCGATGCAGCGCCCGCCGAGCGCGGCCTGCAGCTTGGTGTAGACGAGCTTCGAGAACAGCGCGTGCTTGGCCTTGAGCACCAGGCCGGGGCCGCCCTTGTCGAGCGACTGGCTGTACTCGACGGCGGTCGCCTCGGCCGCGTCGAAGATCTTGCCCTTGCCGCCCGCGTGCGCCTTCTGCTTGGCGCCGTTGTAGACCTTCTCGAACACCCGCGGCACCGCCACGACGAACGTCGGCCGGAACGAGCCGAGGTCCTCGACCAGGTTCTTCACGTCGGAGGTGTGGCCCAGCGTCACCCGCGAGTAGACGCCGCAGACGGCCAGGGCGCGCGCCAGGATGTGTGCCAGCGGCAGGAACACCAGCAGCGAGTTGCCCGCGACCAGCAGCTCCGGGAACGCCACCAGACCGCCCTTGACCTCGGACAGCAGGTTGCCGTGGGTCAGCTCGCAGCCCTTGGGCCGCCCGGTCGTGCCGGACGTGTAGACCAGCGTCGCGGTGTCGTCCGCGTTGACCTGCCGCCTGCGCTCGCGCACGTCGTCGTCCGACGACTCGGCGCCCAGCGCGGTCAGCTCGTCGATCGCGCCCGCCGCCCCGTCGGGGTCCGGCCCGTCGATCTGCCACACGTGCCGCACCTCGGGCAGGCGGTCCACCACGGAGTCGACGGTCGCGCGGTGCGCCGACGTCTCGATGAACAGGGCCTTGGCCGCGGAGTCGGACAGGATCCACTCGACCTGCTCGGCCGACGAGGTCTCGTAGATCGGCACGACCACGCCGCCAACGGACCAGATCGCGAAGTCGAGCAGGGACCACTCGTAACGGGTCTTCGACAGCAGACCGATCCGGTCGCCGGGCTGCACACCCGAAGCGATCAGACCCTTGGCCACGGCCAGCACCTGCGCGGCGAAGTCACGAGCCGTGACATCTACCCAGGTGCCGTCGATGCGGCGGCGGAAGCTGACGGCGTTGCCGAAGCGCTCCGCGTTCGCCCACACCATGTCGGTGAGGTTCTCCTCGGCAGCCACGGGGCTGGTGGCGGGGACGCTGAACTCACGCACGTCGACCTCCGGACGGTTGTTTGTTACCGGTGGGAAACTTATCCTGTGATTCCGGCGATACACCAGGCCGGTGGGGTGTTCCGTGATCGTGTCGTGGCACTCTTCCCAGCCGTGGCGAGTGTGGACGTGGTTGACGAGACCTTCCTGGTGGTGCCGCGGTCGGTGGTCGCCGCCGC
>JBDSAJ010000168.1:0-3159 GCA_039922235.1 Umezawaea sp. | reverse complement strand
GCCGGACAGCAGCGCGTCCTCGTGCACCTGGGCGCCGCCGAGCACGATCGCCTCCCCCGGTTCGGAGGGGAGGGCCGAGGACGGGGCGATGCCGCGCACCAGGTCGGCCGAGCCCTGGACGAACGCGGCCGGGGTGCCGAGGTCCAGCCAGTACGTGGCGTCGACGTGCCCCTGCACACGTGCGCCGCGCTCCAGCAGGCCGGGGAACGTTTCGCGCTCCACCGAAACGGGACGGCCTTCGGGGATCTCCAGCACGACCTCGCGGCGGAAGACGTAGCAGCCCGCGTTGATCTGGTCGGTCGGCGGGTCCTCGGTCTTCTCCAGGAACGCCGTGACGCGGCCGTCCTCGTCGGTCGGCACGCAGCCGAAGCGGCGGGGGTCGTCGACCTTGACCAGGTGAAGGGTGACGTCGGCCTCCGCGGTGCGGTGCGTCTCGACGATGCCGTGCAGGTCGACGCCGGAGAGGATGTCGCCGTTGAAGACCATGACGTCGCGTTCGCGCAGCTTGTGGGCGACGTTGCGGATGGCGCCCGCCGTGTCGAGCGGCACGTCCTCCACCACGTACTCCAGCTCCAGGCCGAGCTTCGCGCCGTCGCCGAAGTAGTCCTGGAAGACCTCGGCCTTGTACGAGGTGCCGAGCACCACGTGGGTGATGCCGACCGCCCTGATCCGCGACAGCAGGTGCTCCAGGAACGGCACCCCCGCCGTCGGCAGCATCGGCTTCGGGGCGGACAGGGTCAGAGGACGAAGTCGGGTTCCCTTGCCACCGACCAGAACCACCGCTTCCACGCCGTGCAGCTCCGACATGCCCGTTTTTCCTCCTCCACTAACACGCAACGACCGATTCGAATACTGTGGCAGACAGCATCCGATAGACGGGCAGTGGTCCCTGGCGGGCGCGTGTCAGAAATCGGGAACGCCGGCACCCCCAGCCGGCCCTAGGCAACGCAGGAGAGATCCGAATGGACCCCCGCGACCGGGCCGACGCGCTGCTTGCCCGTGCACGAGCACGTGGCGCCCACGTCGTCACGCCGGACAACATGACCTCGCCGATGGACTCGTCGGCAACGCAGCAGATCCCGCGGACCATGGTCAACGCGGTGGACCCGCGCACCCTGGACCCGGAGTCGACGATGGTGATCTCCGCGCAGATGGTGACGGGTGACCGGAGGCCGCCCCAGCAGCAGCCGCCACCACCGCAACAGCAGTACCAGCAACAACCGCCACCGCAGCAGCACTACCAGCAGCAGCAGACCGAGCCCGTGCAGCGGGCCGGGCCGGGTCCGGTGCCGACGGTGCAGCAGTCACAGGGCGGGCGACCGAGCCTGACCCAGCGGCTCAACGGCGACCCGCCGCCACCGCCGGGTCTCGCCCAGCGGCTCAACGGCGACGCGTGACGACCTTCAGCCGCAACCCGAGCCCGAGCCGAACGGCGAGCAGCACCGGGGCCCACTGCGGGCCCTGGTGGCGGTCGGCCATGTAGCGGTACGCGCTGCTGTGGTGCGCCGCGAGCATCCGCTCGGACGCGCTCGCGGTCGAGTGGCCGCCGATGTGCACCACTTCGGCCTCCGGCACGTACACGTTGAGCCAGCCCGCGCGGCCGAGGCGGTCGCCGAGGTCGACGTCCTCGAAGTACATGAAGTAGCGCGCGTCGAAACCGTCGACCGAGTCGAACGCCTCACGGCGCATCAGCAGGCACGAACCGGACAACCAGCCCGCAGGCCGCTCGGTGATCTCGGCCTTCTCCTGCCGGTACTCGCGGGTCCACGGGTTCGCGGGCCAGATCTTGCCGAACACGGCGTGGCCAAGACCACGGCCGAGCGACGGCAGCAGCCGGGCGGACGGGTAGACCTCACCCGTCGTCTCGCGGATCAGCGGACCGAACGCACCACCGCGCGGCCAGCGCTTGGCGGCTTCGAGCAACTTGTCGATCGACCCCTCGCCCCACTCGACGTCCGGGTTCGCCAGCGCGATCCAGCCGACGTCGTCCGGCAGCGCCGCCACGCCCCGGTTCATCCCTCCGCCGTAGCCCAGGTTCCCACCGGTGGACAGGAAGGTGACGTCGTCGCGCTCGGCCGCCGCACGTTCCGGCTCCCCATCAGTCGACCCGTTGTCCGCGAGGACCACGCGGACCGGCAGCGTCGTTGCCTTCGTCAGCGTGTCGAGGAAGCGGTCGAGCGTCTCACCCGGTGAGTAGGTGACGGTCACCGCCGCCAGTGCGTCGCCGTAGCGCGTGGATTCGGTCACGCGGCACATTGTGCACGGCTAGTGGTGATGGACGTGGTGCACCACCGCGTGGCCCTTGCCCCGTGAGATCAGCCAGCGGTTGACCGGGACGGTGAGCACGAACGCCACGGCCAGGGAGAGCACCAGGGAAACCCAGAACAGCAGGCTGGAGAGACCTGCGCCCATCGCGCCCGGCACGACGACCATCACCGTGTTGTCGATGACCTCCATCACCGCGATCGACACCGTGTCGGCTGCCAGCGCGAGCTTGACCGCCGCTCCGATGCCTATTCCGGCCTTGAGGACGCCTCGGAGGGTCAGGGCGTAGCCGAAGAAGAACGCCAAGACGATGGAGAGGACGACCGTGCCCCAGGCCGGTAGACCTGCGGCCGTGCCGATGACCATGCCCAGGACTTCGCCGATGGCGCAGCCGGTGAGGCAGTGGAGGGTGGCTGAGATGGCTGTGGACCAGGAGGTGTTCATGAGCTGGAGGATACCCCTGGGGGGTATGGGTGTTCCAGGGGTATCCGGAGGTTGGGTTGGGCCTGACCCCGGTCAAAGCTGAGACCTGGGTCACGGGGGTACACCCAAGACCGGTAGTCAGGTCTGCGATTCCGATCGCGGTTGGTCACGGGTAAAAGCAAATGATCTCGGTGGTCCCGTTTCGTACTGTTCCGACATGAGTGGCCTGGTTGCGAGACAACAGGCACGTTGAATAGATGCTCTCCCTTCTCCCGTAATTTTCCGTAGAAAGGCGAAAAACGCTTCAGACGAAGAGGGGTTGGTGCAGCGACCGCAATGCCCGCGCCTTCGCGTCCCTACCCCTCACCCCCACACCGAGCCCACAACCAAGACACCCACCCCCGCCAGCCCCGCAGCGCTACGGACTACCAACAGGAGCCGCTTTCCCCACAACTCAAGATTACCGAATAA
>JBDSAJ010000167.1:0-3139 GCA_039922235.1 Umezawaea sp. | reverse complement strand
CGACCTCGTCTACACGATGCCGCCGTTCGTCTGCACGGACGACGACATCGCCGCCATCTGCGCCGCGGTCGTCGCCGCGGCGAAGGCGGGATAACGATCCGGCTGTGGTCCGGAACGGGGAACGCCCGCTGGTCGGTCGCACCCCCCGCACGGCCGTAGGGTGTTTTCCCGTGAGCGTCCTCGTGATCACCGGTACGGATACCGAGGTCGGCAAGACGGCCGTGACGGCCGCGCTGGCCGCGGTCGCGTCCGCCGACGGCAGACGGGTCGCCGTGCTCAAGCCCGCGCAGACCGGGCTGCTGCCCGGCGAGCCGGGCGACATCGACGAGATCGTCCGCCTCGCCGGCCCCGTCACCACCCGTGAGCTGGTCCGATATCCCGACCCGCTGGCTCCCGCCACGGCCGCCCGCCGCGCGGGCAGACCCACCCTGTCGCCGTCGGACATCGCCACGGCGGTGACCGAGTTGGACGCGACGCACGACCTCGTGCTGGTCGAGGGCGCCGGCGGGTTGCTGGTGCGGTTCGACGAGAAGGGCACGACCATCGCCGACGCGGCGTGGGCGCTCAACGCCCCTGTGCTCGTCGTCGCGGCGGCCGGGCTGGGCACGCTCAACGCCACCGCGCTGACCGCCGAGGCGATCCTGCACCGCGGCTTGGAGTCGCTCGGCGTCATCGTCGGCCGCTGGCCCGCCGCGCCCGACCTCGCGGCCCGGAGCAACCTCACCGACCTGCCGGAGGCCGCTGGCGGCCCGCTGCTCGGCGTGCTGCCCAACGGCGTGACCAGGCTGCACCCGGCCGACTTCCTGGACGTCGCCCGCGGCGCGCTGTCACCGTGGTTCGGCGGCACGTTCGACCCCGAGGCGTTCGCCTCCCACTACGTCTGACGAGTGACGTTCATCGCCACATCCCGATCCGCCCGGTGCGGCACACTCTGCACCAACGCCCGTCTGCCGAAGGAGAAGTCGTGACCGCAGCACCCGAGCAGGTCGACCGCAGCACCGACGTCGTGGACGTGGCACGGGACCAGGTCCTGGAGCGCGGTGTCGGCCTGACCGAGGCCCAGGTGCTCGAGGTGCTCGAACTCCCGGACGACCGGATCTCCGACCTGCTCGCGCTCGCCCACGACGTGCGGATGCGCTGGTGCGGCCCCGAGGTCGAGGTCGAGGGCATCGTGTCCCTCAAGACCGGCGGCTGCCCCGAGGACTGCCACTTCTGCTCGCAGTCCGGCCAGTTCCCCTCGCCCGTGCGCTCGGCGTGGCTCGACATCCCCGGCCTGGTCAAGGCCGCCCGCCAGACCGCCGACACCGGCGCCACCGAGTTCTGCATCGTGGCGGCCGTGCGCGGCCCGGACAAGCGGCTGCTCTCCCAGGTCCGCGACGGCATCAAGGCCATCCGCGACGACGGCAACGACATCCAGATCGCCTGCTCGCTCGGCATGCTGACGCAGGAGCAGGTCGACGAGCTGGTGGCGATGGGCGTGCACCGCTACAACCACAACCTGGAGACCGCCCGCTCGCACTTCCCGAACGTGGTCACCACGCACTCGTGGGAAGAGCGCTGGGACACCCTGCGGATGATCCGCGACGCGGGCATGGAGGTCTGCTGCGGCGGCATCATCGGCATGGGCGAGACGCTCGCCCAGCGCGCCGAGTTCGCCGTGCAGCTCGCGTCGCTGGAGCCCGACGAGGTGCCGCTGAACTTCCTCATCCCGAACCCCGGCACGCCGTACGAGAACTACCCGGTCGTGGAGGGCACGGACGCGCTGCGCGCCGTGGCGGCGTTCCGGCTCGCGCTGCCGCGGACGATCCTGCGCTTCGCGGGCGGCCGTGAGCTGACCTTCGGCGACCTCGGCGCCAAGCAGGGGATGCTCGGCGGGATCAACGCGATCATCGTCGGCAACTACCTGACCAACCTGGGCCGCCCCGCCGTGCAGGACCTGGAGATGCTGGACGAGCTGAGCATGCCCATCAAGGCGCTCAGCCAGACGCTGTGACGGTCGACGTGGAGTACTGCTCGTACTGCGGCAAACCCGCCGAGGGCGACCACGAGGTGTGCGCTCGGCGGCTCACCGTGATCGACCCCCCGCGGTACTGCGCGTCGTGCGCCCGGCGGATGGTCGTCCAGGTGACCCCCGCCGGGTGGTCCGCCCGGTGCAGTCGTCACGGCGAGATCACCTCGGCGCGGTAACCTCGCGCCTGAACGGCTCGGTGGACGAGGAGGTCGCGGGTGGCGGAACAACCGGTGGACGACAGGGCCGTCCCGGTCCGCATCCCACCCGTCCTGCCGCAGTGGGTGTTCGACTTCCGGCCGCGGCGGCCGAGGGTCGTGGTGAAGCGCGACCTGCTGCCCGCCGTGTGCCTGGTCGGCGCGCTGTCGGTGCTCGCGCTGCCGCTGGGCTGGGTGTGGGCCCGGCTCGCACCGGGGCAGAACAAGGTGGCGCAGGACGGCGGGCAGCTGATCGCCGTCGGCGGCGAGAGCTACCACCGGCTCGACGCCCTCATGGTGTTCATGGTGATGGGGCTCGGCGCTGGACTGCTGACCGGCATCGCCGTGTGGCTGCTGCGGGAACGCCGCGGGCCCGTGGTGATGCTCGCCGCCGTGCTCGGGTCGGCGCTGGCCGCGTACCTGGGGCAGAAAACCGGTCTCGGCATGGCCGCCGACCAGTACGCCGTGACCGGGCAGCTGAACATCGGCGACACCGTCATGACCGCGCCCGTGCTGGAGACCTGGTGGGGGATCGTGGCCTGGCCACTCGCCACCGCCCTGTCCTACGGCTGCCTGGCCGCGTGGAACGGCATGGACGACCTCGGCCGCCGCCTCGGCTGACCTTCCAACGCGAAGCGTTGGAGTCTCTTTCTGCGAGTCGACCACCGGACACTCCGAATCCCTCACTCCGACACCCACTGACGCACCGCGTCCGGCAAACTCGGAGTGCGCGAGTTGGCCGGACGGGGTGCGTGAGCGTTCGACTTGTGGGGGTTGGCGAGTGCAGAGACCCCAACGCTGCGCGTTGGGGGGTGTCCCTATGTTGTTTGTCAAGCTGCCGCTGGAGCTGGGACAGGCTCGGGGTGCCGGTAGTGGGTCTTGGTGCGGAGCATGGCGAACAGCACGTCGCAGCGGCGTCGGGCCAGACAGATCA
>JBDSAJ010000166.1:0-5371 GCA_039922235.1 Umezawaea sp. | reverse complement strand
ACCGCCGCAACTCCCGAGCGTGCCCCGAATCCAAAGCCACCAACAAATCCGCCCCCAAATGCACCTCACCAACCTGCGCCGCTACATGCTCAGACGCATACCCGGCATCCACCAACGACCGAGCCGCCCGCTCATCAGCCGCGTCCCCGACGTGCCACCCCCCGGTCCCTGCACTGGACACCTCGACATCCAACCCAGCCCGCCGCACGTGCTCCCGGAACACGATGGCGGCAACCGGCGAACGACAGATGTTGCCCGTGCAGACGAAGGTCACATGCATACCCCGACCCTAATCTCAGCGCCCTCTAAGGTCAGGCACGCGACGATCCACCCGTGTCCACAACGACCATCGGCCTCGCCATCCCAGCCCTGGCACAGGCCCTCCCACGCGTAGAGGACGAGATCCGCCTGATGGCGACCTCCTCCTCCCTCCCCATCGTGAACGAGTTCTCCAGCCGCATCACCGCAGCAGGCGGCAAACGGCTGCGCTCCGTCCTCATCCTCTCCAGCACGCTGGCGATCAACGGAAGCGTGACCACCAAGGCCATCACAGCCGCAGCGTGCGTGGAACTCCTCCACGCCGGATCCCTGGTGCACGACGACCTGATGGACAACGCGACCGAACGCCGGGGTGTCCGAACCGTCAACGCCGAGTGGGGCCCAGGCCCAGCCGTCCTCGTAGGCGACTTCATGCTCGCCCGCGCGAGCCAAGTAGCACTGCGGGACATCTCCCCGTTCGCCGCCGAACAACTCGCGACAGCCGTATCGGACCTGGTCGAAGGCCAAGTGCTGGAAGTACTGGACCTCTACAACCCAGACCGGACGATCAACGACGCACTCCACTCGATCACGAAGAAAACAGGCTCACTGTTCCGCGTCGGCTGCGTACTGGCCGCGCACTGCGCAGACGCCGACGAGCCGACAACGACGCAAATGGCCGAGTACGGCGCAAGCTTCGGACTCCTGTTCCAGATCATCGACGACCTCCTGGACCTCGCGTCCACGCGCCTGCGCCTAGGCAAGCCGGTCGGCAACGACCTTCGCCAGGGCGTCTACACGTTCCCGCTGCTCCGAGCGATGGGCATGACCCCGGACCTCCGAACGCTGCTCACCCGCGAACCGGGCGACGACGAGGTCGCCGAGGTCCTGGCCCGGCTGCGGCGCGGCCCGATGGTGGAGGACACCCTGGCGTACTGCCGAACCCTGGCCCACCGGACCGTGACGGAACTGCCCGCCCTACCCACCTCGGAAACAGCGGACATCCTGCGCGAACTGCCACTGGCCTACCTGGACTGGGCGACCGCTCTCATCGCCTAGAATTCGGCGCGATGACCAGCGAGCGCGCCCTCCTGCGCCACCACGGAGATGTCGACGCCGCCCCCGGCCTCGTCGACTTCGCCGTGAACGTGCGCCTGCCGCGCCCACCCACCTGGCTGCGCGACCGGCTCGTGGCCGCGCTCGACGACCTCGGCCGCTACCCAACCGACCTCGCGGACCTCACGGCCCGCCGCACGGTCGCGGACCGCCACGGCCGCACGCCGGACGAGGTGCTGGTGCTCGCAGGAGCCGCCGAGGGGTTCGCGCTGCTGCCCGCGCTGCGGCCGAGGCTCGCGGCCGTCGTGCACCCGTCGTTCACCGAGCCCGAGGTCGCGCTGGTCGACGCGGACGTGCCGGTGCACCGGGTCCTGCTGAGCCCCGAGGACGGGTACGCGCTGCGCCCGGAGTTCGTGCCGGACGCCGCCGACCTCGTGGTGATCGGCAACCCCACCAACCCGACGTCCGCGCTGCACCCGGCGGAAGTGCTGGCCAGGCTCGCACGACCCGGCCGGGTCCTGGTCGTGGACGAGGCGTTCGCCGACACCGTGCCGGGGGAGCCGGAGTCCCTGTCGGGCACCCGCCTGCCGGGGCTGCTGGTGCTGCGCAGCCTCACCAAGACCTGGGGCCTGGCCGGACTGCGCGCGGGCTACCTGCTCGGCGACCCCGCCCTGCTCGCCCGCCTCGCCCACCACCGTCCACAGTGGCCGGTCGGCAGCCTGGTGCTGGAAGCCGTCACGGCCTGCTGCGAACCCGCGGCCGTCGCGGAAGCCCGCCGGATCGCCGAAGAGACCGTGCCGCACACCGAGCACGCCGCCCGCGCGCTCGCCGACCTGCTGGTCGTGCCACCGCGAGCCCCGTTCCTGCTGCTCCGGGTCGACGGCGGCCTCCGCGTGCGGGAAGCGTTGCGGGCCAAGGGGATCGCCGTCCGCCGCGGCGACACGTTCCCCGGCCTCACCCCCGACCACCTCCGGGTCGCCACACGGCCGCCGGGGGAGTTCGACCTGCTGGTCGACGCACTGCGAGTCGCGCTGGAGGAACGGTGAGCACCACGCTCGGGCAGGTCATCGCGGTACTGGAAGCCGCGTACCCGCCGCACACCGCCGAGTCGTGGGACGCGGTCGGGCTGGTCTGCGGCGACCCGGCCGAAGAGGTCACGCGCGTGCTGTGCGTCGTCGACCCGACCGAATCCGTGGTGGACGAGGCGATCGAGGTCGGCGCCCAAGTGGTCGTCGCGCACCACCCGCTGATGCTGCGCGGCGTCACCGGCGTCCCGGCCGACGACCCCAAGGGCCACCTGGTCCACCGGATGATCCGCGCGGGCATCGCGCTCTACGTGGCGCACACCAACGCCGACGTGGCCGACCCCGGCGTGTCCGACGCGCTCGCCGCACTGCTCGGCCTCACCGTGACCGGCCCGCTGAGCCCCAACCCGTCGCCGGCGCTGGACGTGCTCACCACGTTCGTCCCGCACGCCGACACCGCCGACGTCGTGGCCGCCCTGCACGCCGCGGGCGCGGGCCGGATCGGCGACTACAGCGACGCCGCGTTCACCGTCGCGGGCACCGGCCAGTTCCGCCCGGTCGACGGCGCCAAACCGCTGGTCGGCACCGTCGGCACGCTGGAGCACGTGGACGAGATCCGCGTCGAGGTCGTGCTGGAACGGCGGCTGCGCAACCAGGTCGTCGCCGCGCTGCGCGCCGCGCACCCGTACGAAGAGGTCGCGCTCAACCTGCACGAGATGGCCGACCTGCCGTCGCGCACCGGCATCGGCCGCATCGGCGAACTCCCCGAACCCGAACCGCTGCGCGTCTTCACCCAGCGCGTCGCCGACGCCCTGCCGGAAACGGCGTGGGGCGTCCGCGCGGCGGGTGATCCTGATCGCACGATCCACCGGGTCGCGGTCTGCGGCGGCTCCGGCGACAGCTACCTGAACGCCGCCGTCGCCGCCCGTGTCGACGCCTACGTGACCTCCGACCTGCGCCACCACCCCGTGTGCGAGCACCTCGCCAAGGGCCCCGACGTCCCCGCGCTGGTCGACGTCGCCCACTTCGCCAGTGAGTGGCCGTGGTGCGAGCAGGCGGCGGGCGTGGTCCGCGCGGGCCTCGACGGTACGGTCGAAGCACTCGTCTCCACCCGCCGAACCGATCCGTGGACCGTCGGTGCGACGAGCCGAACCAGGAGGACAACTCAATGAAGGCCGATCCCGCCGTGCAGCGCAGGCTGCTCCCGCTCGCCGAGGTCGATGCCGAACTCTCGCGCGTCGACCACCGCAGGCGCACGCTGCCGGAGATCGTGGAGATCGCCGAAGCGGAGAAGCAGCTCCGGGTGAAGACCGACGCGTTGACGACCATCGAGACGACGCTGGGCGACCTCAACCGGGACGTCAAGCGCCAGGAGACCGAGATCGACCAGGTCCGGGCCCGTGAGGACCGCGACCGGAAGCTGATGGCGGGCGGCACGGTCGGCGCCAAGCAGCTCACCGAGCTGGAGCACGAGCTGGCCACCCTGGAGCGCAGGCAGGCTGCCCTTGAGGACGACCTGCTGGAGCTGATGGAACGGCGCGAGGCGGTCGAAGCCGACGTCCAGCACGGCCGCATCGAGCTGGACAAGGCGACCGAGGCACTGGCCGACGCCGCTCGCCGCCGGGACGCGACGCTGGCCGACCTCGACTCCATCGAGGCCAAGCGCACGGCCGACCGCGAGAAGGCCGGAGCGGGCTTCCCCGCCGACCTGCTCGCCCTGTACGAGAAGGTCCGCGCGCACAAGGGCATCGGTGCCGCGCTGCTGCGTTCCCGCCGTTGTGGCGCCTGCCGCATCGAACTGGACCGCAGCGCCTACTCGATGGTCCGCGAGGCCGCGCCGGACGAGGTCGTCCGCTGCGAGGAGTGCGGCGCGATCATGGTGCGCACGGCGGAATCCGGCCTGTGAAGGTCGTCGTCGAGGCCGACGGCGGCTCCCGCGGCAACCCCGGCCCCGCCGGGTACGGGGCGGTGGTCAAGGACGCCGCGTCCGGGGAGGTCATCGCCGAACGCTTCGGCGGCCTGGGGCACGTGACCAACAACGTCGCGGAGTACCAGGGTCTGATCGCCGGGCTCCGCGCCGCCACCGACCTGGGCGCCGTGTCCGTCGAGGTGCGGATGGACTCGAAGCTCGTGGTCGAGCAGATGTCCGGCCGCTGGCAGATCAAGCACCCGTCGATGCAGCCGCTGGCGGCGGAGGCCCGGTCCGTCGCCGCCGGGTTCGGGCAGATCGCCTACACGTGGATCCCGCGCGAGCGGAACAAGGACGCGGACCGCCTGGCCAACCGCGCCATGGACGAGCAGGCAGGCATCACCGAGCCCGAGCCCGTCTCGGCACCCGCGTCCTGGTCCGGCGCGGGCGGCACCCCCACCCGGTTCCACCTGCTCAGGCACGGGCAGACCGAGCTGTCGGTCGGCCGCCGTTACTCCGGCCGCGGCAACCCGCCACTGACCGAGACCGGCCGGGAGCAGGCCGCTGCCGCCGCCAGGCGACTCGCGAAGGTCGACGACATCGCCGCCGTCGTCAGCTCACCGCTCGGCCGCGCACGGGAAACCGCCGACGCCGTCGCCTCGGCGCTCGGCGTCGAAGCCGTGGTGCTGGACGGGTTGATCGAAACCGACTTCGGCGCCTGGGAAGGCCTCACCTTCACCGAAGCCGCCGAACGCGACCCCGAACTGCACCAGCGGTGGCTGTCGACCACCTCCGTCGCCCCGCCCGACGGCGAGAGCTTCGACGCGGTCCACCAGCGCGTCCGCCGGGCCCGCAACGACCTCATCGCCGAGCACGGCGGCAAGGACATCGTCGTCGTCAGCCACGTCACGCCGATCAAGACGCTGCTGCGCATGGCCCTGGACGTTGGTCCGAGCTTGCTGTTTCGGCTCCACCTGGATTTGGCGTCACTTTCGGTAGCCGAGTTCTACCCGGATGGCCACGCTTCTGTTCGACTGGTCAACGACACCTCGCACCTGGCTGGCTAGGGCGTACTCAGCCCCTGGTCCCCTGGTCCGATAGTCGATCTTCGGTGAGATCGACT
>JBDSAJ010000165.1:0-5519 GCA_039922235.1 Umezawaea sp. | reverse complement strand
AAACGTGTCACTAGGAGTTTTCGGCGTTTCCGCTAGGTCGCAACGTCCTGACCTGCCACGACGCCACCAGACATGTCATCAGATCCCGATTATCTGTGGAACGCAGGTGACGCGCCGGGCCGCAATCGCCGCCGACCGGGATCCGCACCAAACTGACGTGGCGGCGGACCCACGCCGAACACGCGGGAACCGCTGGCGGTGGGTTCGTCTGCGTGCTGCTGGTCACGAATATCACCACCGGCGTAATCGTCTACCGGGTCGCCACACCGGATCCGGTCGGTCAGGCGCGCGGGGCGACCGGGGACAACCCGCTGATGTCGCAGTGCTTGGACGACGCGGAGATCGCCGCGTCCTCGACCAAGAACCCCGAGTTCCTGCTGGAACTGGTGTTTTCCGCCAAGTGCCAAGCCGGATGGGCGCGGGTGACCCGCCGCGACGACAACGCGCAGGCCAACCAGATCGAGGTCGAGATCTACCGCAGATCCGACCCCACTGGCACCAGCCGCCAAAAGCCACCGAGGCCGACGTCCAAGCCGCGTTCACGACCATGATCGTGCGGACCGACCCAGCGACCGACTGTGCGCGACCGGCGCGATCCTCACCGGCGGCAACAGGCTCAGCGCTGTGGAACCGGTCTGCCCCTGACCGCCTGAGTCTCTGCGATGTCCACGTCAACCAGCTCGATGGAGCTTGTTACCGGCCCGTAGCTCACGTTCAACAGAGGTAGGCGTGGAGGACTGACGCGACGGAGATGAGCTGGTGACTGGCCCGCACCAGTACCAACTACGGGATCCCCTGAGACCGGCACGGTACTTGCCCAGGGTTCGCTTGGTGTCCAGACGCGTGTGTGCGGCGCCGACCCCGCTCGTGATCGGCAAGCGTGGCGCCGTGGTGGTGCAGTGCTTCCGTGGAGTCGAGCGGGGCTGCGGACGTGATCGGGTGACGGATCGGGTATCCGCGATGCATGGTCGAGGTGTTCGTGCTCGTGGGCGGGTGGCCCGGTTCGGGGAAGTCCACGTTGGCGGCAGCGCTCGGGCCGCACCTGGGTCTGCCGGTGCTGGCCAAGGACGAGATCAAGGAAGCGCTCGTCGGTGGACTCGGTCCGGTGAGCACCGTGGCTGAATCGAGGCGGGTCGGCCGGGCAGCTGTGCTCGTCGCGTTGCGGGTGGCCGCGCGGTGTCCTGGCGCTGTGGTGGACAGCACCTGGTTCGACTACACCCGGCCGCTGGTCGCCGCGCTGCCGGGACCGGTGGTGGAGGTGCGGTGCGTGGTGCCGCTGGATGTGGCGAGGTCGCGCTACTACGCGCGGGCCGCGGGTCGTGACCCCGCCCATCTCGACCTGGAGCGCGACGAAGCCGAATTGTGGGGGAGTCCGGTGCGGCCGTTGGGGGCGGGGCCGCTCGTGGAGGTCGACACCACCGTTCCGAACGATCTTCCTGCGGTAGTGTCCGAGATCCTCCGCGCGGCTGGCTGACCCGGCTCGAGTGTGGGACTGGCCTGGCCGTCGCCGTTCCGTGGGTGTTGGTCGGTTCGCTGACGAGCGCGACACGTGATGAGTGACTGGCAGGGTTCGTGCTGGCCCAGCGTTGGCCGGGTCGTGTCGGTGGTCAGCTGGAGCGCGGTGTGAGGGTGGGTGTTCCGTACCGGGTTTGATGGAGCATTGATGTGCCCCGGGTTTTGCGGAGTCGGGTTCGCCGTGGTTGGTCTTGGTCGTCGGAGTCTTGTTCGTGACATGGAGTTTGTTGCTCGTCCGCTTGGTCCTTGGGCGAGTGCGGGTCATCAGGGCAAGTATTTCGATCCGCGTTCGGCTGTTTCCTGCGCCGAAGGTCGAGATCGATGTCCGCTTGCCCAGCGACACCGAGTGAAGGGCAGGGGTGGTCCGTCCCCGTGATGCGCTGGTTGTTCGCGTCATTGTCCGACTGGTTGTTCGTAGTGAGGCCGGGACGGCTGTGGTCGACGTCGCTGGGAGCCGAGCATGCGGGTCGTGGCGTGCAGGGACCTGCGAGGTCTGGCGGACGTCCGGTCAGGTGCAGAGCGGTCCGCCTGGGTGGCGGAGGATCGTGCCGTTGAGGTTCGTGCGCTTTGGCTGGGTGCGCGACCAGCCCCGACCGTCAGGGCTTGTCGTAGGGCTGGCCGTCGCGGGCGGCTTCGAGCACGGCGCGGGTCAGGACCGTGACCGACGGCCAGGCAAGCTGGGTCAACTCCTCCAGCCCAGTCGGGCGCCACTGGGCCTGTCGGCACCGGACGCGGTGACGTCGACGAGCAGGAAGTAGCAGTTGGGCAGACCGAACACGGCCTTCAGCTCGTTTGAGGAACTGCTGGGCCTGGTCGCCGTCGGAGATGCGGCCGAGCTCGTCGATGCCGATCAGCACCCGGCCGCCGCCCTTGCCCACCTCATCGGCGACATGGCCGAGGAACAACCGGAACCTGTCCACACGCTGCGGATGGTTGAGCGGTACCTCGTCGCGCTTGAGCGCGTGCTTGCCCTTCAGCGCCAGCTTGACCGCGAACGGCAGCCCTGCGTCGAACGCTCTTTCCCGCTCGACCGTGTGGCTGCGCACGTACCGCAGCGCGTCGCGCTCGGCGAGGGCACGGCGGCGCAGCGCGGGGTCGCCGCACTGCGCCACCACGTCGCGCATACGGGTGAACAGATGCACCAGGAACTCCTCCGGCTTGTAGCCGACGGGTGCGTGCACGATGGCCGTCAGGTCCCGCCGATCGCTCGCGCTCCACTGCGCCATCAACGTCGACTTCCCGGCGCCGCGCGGCCCGGCGAGCGCGAAGCTGCCCCTGCTGAGCGCGGTCAAGCGAGTCAGCTCTCGGGACGCGTCGGTGTCGACGACCACGACGTCGTCCACGAGGCGACGGCTGTGGGCAGGCAGTTCTGTCGCGTAGGTCGTGGTGTTGCTGACCTCGGCGACAAGCGGCAGCACACCCAAGCCGTACAGCATCTCCACCCACTCGTCGAAATGCCGTTGAGCCTCGGTGATCGCCTGGGAGGTGGCGGCAGCAACCGGGCTCATGCCGGGGGTGCAGCGGGATGAACCGGCGGCGAGTCACCGTGATGGTCGGGGCGGGTCAGGCGAGCAGTTGGGTCGCGGCCGCCCGAACCGCCTCGTCCTCGGTGAACGTCCGCCACCCGCCGAAGTAGGCGATGCGGCGCGGGTTGTCGATGATGGCGTGGGCCATGGCCAGCACGCGTTCGGTGGTCACGCCGATCTCGGCGAGGTACCCCAGCGCGCGGATCCGGACCGGGAGGCAGTGGCCGTGGGCGAGTGGTTCCGCGAGGTCGGTCAGGACGGCCACGGACTCGGCCGGGTCTCCGGTGGCCCGCCACAGGGCGTGGGCGGCTTCGACGCGCGTCCAGTCGCCGGTGGACCCAACCAGATCGCGCAGCAGAGGAGCGGACGCGGCGGCGAGAGGGCCGAGGTCGGCGAGCAACGCGATCGCCGGGTGGTGGCCGCGACCCTCGGCGACGTGGCGCGCCACGGCTTCGGCACCGCGATCGGGATCCGCGCCGGTCCGCCACAGCGCCCACGCCGCGGCGGGAACGGAAATACTGCGCCGCAACGCCCTCGCCGCGGAGGCGCCGGCCGGGCCGATGGCCCCGATCGCCATGGCCGCTCCGGTGACGACGTAGTCGTCGTCATCCTTCATGAGGGCCACGAGAGCCGGGAGCGCTTCCTCGGCCGACGGTCCCCAGGCCGCGACGACCTCGCACAGGTTCATCGTGAGCACCCGGTCCCGTGCCGGTGAGGCCAGTCGCGCCGCGACCGCGCCGATCAGGGCGCCAGCGTGCAGCCGCAACGGGATCAGCACCTCGTGAATGCCGGGTTGCCCCATGCCGGGCACACCCCGTCCGAAGTGGACACCGGCGGTAGTGAAGCCGAGCCGCTCGCCGGACAGCCGCTCGACGAGACCGGGCAGGCAGCGCGGGTCGTCCAGACGTGCCAACGCCCACACCGCCGCGTCGCCGACAGTGACCGGCGCGCGGGATTCACGGCGGCCAGGATCGGTCGCGAGGATCGCGAGCTGATCGGCGTACGGTGCTGCCACGGGACCGAGGCAGGCCAGCAGCGCCGCCGCGTGGTAGCGGACCTCGGCAACATCGTCGTCGAGGTGCTCGGCGAGCAACGGCAGGATCGGGCCGGTGGCAGTGCGCCAGTCCGACAGCACAGTCACGACCTGTCCCAAGACCGCGACGCGGCCGTCGGCGTCGCCCCCGCGGCCGATCCCCAGGACGAACGCCGTGGCAGCGACCGGGTCGGCGGACAGCAGGCCGCCGGTGGCGTGCACGAGCGTGGCGAGCGAACCACCGATCCACGCGGAACTCCGCCACAGCACGGCATCGGGATGCAGGACGGCACGCACGAGCGTGTCGACGTACCGTGCCGCGACCGCGTTCTCCGACCCGGCCAGCGCGTGCACGGCGGCCAGACGGAACTGGAGGTCGTCGGCGTGCAGCAGCGCGACCAGTTCCGCGTGCAGCCACTCGATGGGTTCCCGCGCGCACATCGTGCCCATCGCCAGCACGAGGTCGATCCGGGTCGTCGGGTCGGTCTCCACGCGCCACCGCCGCGCCACCGCCGCCACCGATGAGTGGTGCCGGATGCCGTCGGCCACCAGCACCGTCGTCTCCCGCCGGACCAGCGGGTCCGGGTCGTGCAGCAGCGCGAGCAACCGCGGCCTCACCGCGTCCAGCGCCGGCTGCCATCCGGCGTCCAGGAAACGAGGTGCCACGACGACGGCCTCGCAGGCCAGCCTGCCGATCAGTTCGACCACCTCGTGGCGGTGGTGCACGGCCGGGTCGGAGGCGAGGTCGGTCAGCAACGGCAAGGCCGCCGACGCCGCCGAGCACACCCAGCCGCCTTGGTGATAGAGCTTGTTGCCGATATCGCCCAGCGCACTCAGCGCGGTGTCGACGTCCGGGCTCCGGCACGCGCGCAACAGATCCGGGATGTCGGCCGCATCACCGTAGTTATGCTCGAACTCCGACCAGACGACATCGTCCACACTGTTGCCCACACCGGAACCGTAAACCAGTGGTTGTCCACCTGGCGGCACTGCCACACCGGATCGGAGCACAGCCTGATCGCGCACAGCTACGGCCTGCTCCCCTCACCGTCCGATCTTCTTCGTGGGTCAGTGCAGAGCTCCGTTTGTCCTTCGTGGAATGACGTCACCACGATGATCGAGCGATGTGGGTCAACACTGCAGTCATAGGGATTATGTAACGAGCCTGTCCGGCATTCGTCCAACCCGTGTTCCTCCTGGTGTCGAGCGGCTTGGCAAGGGTGGTTGGTCCGAAGGATCCCGGTCCCGCTCACGGCGCAGGTCAATCGCTGGCGGTACGGTGACCGTGAATTCGAGGTCTTCGACGGGATCGGGACATTGAGCCATTCTCGGTAATGGTCTGTCACGTCAAGTGATGACGGTGGATGCGCAAGGTCCGGGCGGTGCACCTCACGTGCGCCCCCGAGTGCGAGATAGGGGTGAAGCCCCTGGTAGGACTGTTCTCA
>JBDSAJ010000164.1:0-3772 GCA_039922235.1 Umezawaea sp. | reverse complement strand
GGCCCCGTCCGACACACATAACGCCGCGGTAACCGAGCCGTCTGGATCGATGCCGCACACTGTCCCGGTGAACGAGCAACGGCAGAGGACCGAACGGCTGAGACTCGCCGAGTCGGACTCACCCGATGCGCCCTGGCGCCTGTGGGGCCCCTACCTGGCTGGACGCCAGTGGGGGACGGTCCGCGAGGACTACTCCGCCTCCGGTGACGCCTGGACGTCATTCCCGTTCGACCACGCGCGGGCCCGTGCCTACCGGTGGGGTGAGGACGGCATCGCGGGCATCTGCGACGTGCACGGGTTCCTCAACTTCGGCCTGGCGCTGTGGAACGGCGTGGACCCGATCCTGAAGGAGCGGTACTTCGGGCTCACCAACAACGAGGGCAACCACGGTGAGGACGCCAAGGAGTACTGGTGGGTGACCGACGGCACGCCGACGCACTCGTGGATGCAGGTGCTGTACCGGTACCCGCAGACCGAGTTCCCCTACGCCGAGCTGCGGGAACTGGCCGCGAACGCGGGCCGCGAGTCGCGTGAGCCCGAGCTGTCCGACACCGGCGCGCTGGACGGGAACCGGTTCTTCGACGTCGTCATCAGCTACGCCAAGGCCGGGCCGACGGACGTGTGCGTCGAGATCACCGCGACCAACCACGGCCCGGACGCGGCGCCGCTGCACCTGGTGCCGCAGCTGTGGTTCCGCAACACCTGGGCGTGGGGCCGCGACGAGCGGCGGGCGTCGCTGACCGCGTCGACCGCCGACGGCTGGCACCGGATCACCACCGAGCACGGGAAGCTCGGGCGGTACACGCTGCACGTCGAGGGCGCGCCCGCGCTCCTGGTGACCGAGAACGAGACGAACGACGTGGCGCTGTTCGGCGCCGAGCGGAACCCGACCGCGTACACGAAGGACGGCATCGACCGGCACGTCGTCGCAGGCGAGGCCACCTGCCAGGTCGTCGACGGGACGTCCGAACCCGGCACGAAGGCCGCCGCCTGGTACTCGTTCGACGCGGTCGCGCCCGGCGAGTCCGTGACGATCCGGCTCCGGCTGGTCGAGGGCGACGGGCACCACGACGCGTTCGGGCCGACGTTCCAGTCCACCGTGGATGCCCGCAGGGCCGAGGCCGACGAGTTCCACCACGACCTGATGCCCGACGCGGACCGGCAGAAGGCGGCCGTCGCCAGGCGCGCGCTCGCGGGTCTGATGTGGACGAAGCAGCACTACCGCTTCCGCACCAGGGAGTGGCTGGACGGCGACCCGGCGCAACCGGCAGCGCCCGGCTCGCGCAAGTCGCCCGCCGCGCGCAACACGCACTGGCGGCACTTCGACTGCGCCGACGTGATCTCCATGCCGGACGAGTGGGAGTACCCGTGGTTCGCGGCGTGGGACCTCGCGTTCCACACCGTGCCGTTCGCGATGGTCGACCCGGCGTTCGCGAAGGAGCAGCTCCTGCTGCTGTGCCGCGAGTGGCTGATGCACCCGAACGGCCAGATCCCGGCCTACGAGTGGGAGTTCGGCGACGTCAACCCGCCCGTGCACGCGTGGGCGGCGCTCCAGGTGTACCGCGCGGAGGAGACGCCGGACCGGAAGTTCCTGGCGAAGATCTTCCACAAGCTGCTGCTCAACTTCTCCTGGTGGGTCAACCGCAAGGACGCGGACGGCAGCAACCTGTTCGAGGGCGGGTTCCTCGGCATGGACAACATCGGGCCGGTCAACCGGTCCGAGCCGATGCTGGGCGCGTGGCGGCTGGAGCAGTCCGACGCCACTTCGTGGATGGCCGCCTACAGCCTGCACCTGATGCAGATCGCGCTGGAGCTGGCGCGGCACGACGAGTCGTACGAGGACGTGGCGACGAAGTTCGTCGAGCACTTCCTCGGCATCGCCGAGGCGTCGACCCAGTTCGGGTCGGGTGGCGCCGGGATCTGGGACGAGGCTGACGGGTTCTGCTACGACGTGGTGTCGCGCAGGCTCGCCGACGGCACGGTGGAGTCGCAGCCGGTCCGGGTGCGGTCGATGGTCGGCCTCATCCCCCTGCTGGCGTCGGCCGTGCTGGAGCCGTGGGTGTTCGAGGAGCTGCCGAGCTTCACCCGGCGGCTCGACCACCTGATGGCCCGCAGGCCGGAACTCGTGCAGTTCCTGGCCTGGCAGGACCGGCCGGACGGCCGGCGCAACCTGCTGTCGCTGCTGGACGACCGCAAGCTGCGGCTCGTGCTGGCCCGGATGCTCGACGAGGGCGAATTCCTGTCGCCGCACGGCATCCGGTCGATGTCGGTCGCGCACCGCGAGGGCATGGAGGTGCACGTCGCCGACCAGCAGCACCGGATCGGCTACGAGCCGGGCGAGTCCCGCACGCCGATGTTCGGCGGCAACTCGAACTGGCGCGGCCCGGTGTGGTTCCCGACCAACGCGCTGCTGGTGGAGGCGCTGCGCACGCTGGACTCGTTCCACGACGGCCAGTTCCGCGTCGAGCTGCCGACCCGGTCGGAACGCGAGGTCACAGCGGGTCAGGCCGCCGACGAGCTGGCGCGGCGGCTGGTGTCGCTGTTCCTGCCCGACCACGACGGCCGCAGGCCCGCGGACGGCAAGCGCGTGGAATCCACCGACTCACCGCTGTGGCGCGAGCACATCACGTTCAGCGAGTACTTCGACGGCGATACCGGAGAGGGATTGGGCGCGACGCACCAAACCGGGTGGACGGCGCTGGTCGCGGGACTGCTCCATCCGTGACCTGCACCGATCACGTCCGGCGTGCGCTCTGCGTGGTGTTGCGGTGTGATGTGACCCGATAGCGTGTACGACATTCGGCCGAATAGGATTGTGACGCTCAATTCGGCAACGCGAATGCGATGTAACACGCACGTGCTGTCCAGCTCGTCACCCAAGTGGCAGTATCCCGAACACTCGACCATCTCAGTTACGAGGAGTGACCTCAGTGGCCCGTCGAACAACTCACCAGGTGTTCGCCCTGCTCCCCGCGCTGGGGCTCGCCGTCGTCGCGGCTGCGGGGTGTGCCACGAGCACGCAGACGACCGGCACAGCGGGCGACAGCGGTATCGCGGTCGTCGAGACCGGCAAGCTCACGACCTGCACGCACCTGCCGTACGAGCCGTTCCAGTTCCGCGAGGGTGACAAGACCGTCGGCTTCGACGTCGACCTCGTCGACCTCGTCGCGAAGGACCTCGGCCTCACCCAGACGATCGTGGACACCCCCTTCGAGGGCATCCAGTCGGGCGAGGACCTGAACACGAACAAGTGCGACGTCGCGGCAGCGGGCATGACGATCACCGAGACGCGCAAGGAGAACTTCGACTTCTCCGACCCCTACTTCGACGCCGAGCAGGCCCTGCTGGTGAAGAAGGGGGCGGGGTACAAGGACCTCACGAGCCTCAAGGGCAAGAAGGTCGGCGCGCAGGCCTCGACCACCGGCAAGGACTACGTGGACGCGAACGCGGCGGCCAACGGCTACACGGTCATCGAGTTCGAGGACTTCGCCCTGGAGCTGACCGCCGTGCAGACCGGCCAGGTCGACGCCGCGATCAACGACAACGGTGTGCTCTACGACTACGCGAGCAAGAACGCGGACGTCGAGGTCACGACCGAGTTCCCCACCGGTGAGAAATACGGCATCGGCGCCAAGAAGGGCAGCCCGCTGATCGCCAAGATCAACGGGACGCTCAAGAAGGTGAAGGAGAACGGCGAGTACGACAAGATCTACGAGAAGTGGTTCAAGAAGAAGCCGGTGAAGTAGCCGGTTGACGCGGGGCCGGTGCGTGC
>JBDSAJ010000163.1:0-17011 GCA_039922235.1 Umezawaea sp. | reverse complement strand
CGGGAGGTGGCGTGCAGGAAACGCCGTCGATCGCGAAGTTCGTCGCCGTGCCCGCCGTCGACGCGAAGGACGCCCCGGTGAACGTGCCGGTCAACGTCACGGTGTCGGACGGCACGATCGACGAGGTCGCGGTCGCCAACCCCGAGGGCACGCCCGTCGCGGGCAAGCTGGCGGACGACAAGAAGTCGTGGGCGACCACCGAGCCGCTCGGCTACGGCAAGGCCTACACGTACAGCGGCAAGGCCACCGGCACCGATGGCAAGAAGATCGAGCTGAAGGGCGCGTTCAACACCGTCGCACCGGCGGTGCAGGTGCGCGGCACGTTGTTCCCGAGCGACGACCAGCAGGTCGGCGTGGCGGCTCCGATCATGGTCAAGTTCGACGCCCCGGTCACCGACCGCGCGGCCGTCCAGAAGGCCTTGACGGTGACGAACGACCAGAACATCAAGGGCTCGTGGGCCTGGTTGGGCGACCAGGAGGTCCACTACCGCCCCGAGGCCTACTGGCCCGCGAACACCAAGATCCACGTCGATGCCAAGCTCTACGGCGTCGCCTACGGTGACGGCGCGTTCGGCGCGGCCGACGTGACCACCGACTTCACCATCGGCCGCAACCAGGTCGTCAAGATCGACACCCCGACCCACCAGCTGGTCGTGCAGCGGGACGGCCAGACCGTGGCCACCTACCCGGCCAGCTTCGGCCGTGACGCGGACCCGGAGCTGACCACGCCCAACGGGACGTTCGTCGTCATGCAGAAGGACGCGGAGTGGAGCTTCGACAACCCGCAGTACGGGTACACGAACGTGCTGAAGAAGTGGGCCGTGCGGTTCTCGAACCACGGTGAGTTCATCCACGAGAACAACGACAACGCGGCGAACATCGGCAAGAACAACACGTCGCACGGCTGCGCGAACCTCACCGAGGCGGACGCCAAGGCCTACTTCGACACGGCGATGATCGGTGACCCGGTGGAGGTCGTCGGATCCATCACGACGCTGCCCGCGAAGTACGACTGGTACGACTGGCAGGTCCCGTGGGCCCAGTGGCAGACGATGTCGGCCATCTGATCCTGTTCGGAAACGGGCGTTCCGCGAGTCGCGGAGCGCCCGTTCTTCGTCTGCCGGGTGGCTGGGGCGCCCTACCGTGAAAACCCCCACTCCCCCCTCGGGAAGCGATCGACCGGACCTGGTGTTGGTCCAGTCGTGCAGAGAACTCTCCTCACCCCCGGCGGTGTCCGGCTGGCGGTCCGCGAAACGGGACCCGTCGATGGTCCGGCCGTGGTGCTGGTGCACGGCTGGGCGCAGTCCGGTGCCGCGTGGGCCGAGGTGGACGGGTTCCGGACCTACGCCGTCGACCTGCGTGGACACGGTGGTTCCGCCGAGCCGGTCGGTGGCTATCGCGACTCCGCCGCGTGGGCGGAGGACCTGGCCACCGTCCTCGCGCACGTCGGCAGGCCCGCGGTGCTGGTCGGCTGGTCCTACGGCGGGCTGGTGATCGCGGACTACCTGCGCGCGCACGGCACGGCGGCGGTCAGCGGCCTGGTGCTGGTCGGGGCGATCACCGAGATCGGGCGGGGCAGGCCGGGTGGCAAGGTCGGCGCGGTGATGCGCGAGGCGCTGCCCGCGGCGCTCACCGACGACGCCGCGCTCGCCGCGTTCTGCGCTCGAATGGCGCCCGCCCTGCCGCCTGAGACCGTCCAGCAGCTCACGGCGGCCGCGCTGCGGGTCTCGCCGAGGGTGCGGGCGGAACTGTTCGCCAGGGACGTGGACAGCACCGCTGTGCTGGCGGCGGTGGACGTGCCGACGCTGGTGCTGCACGGTGTCGACGACCAGGTGGTCGCGCCCGCGGCCGCCGAGCACGCCGCCGCGACGATCCCCGGAGCCGAGTTGATCCTCTTCCCCGACACCGGGCACCTGCCGTTCCTGGAGCGCCCCGTCGAGTTCGCCGCGGCGCTCGCGAAGGTGGCCCGGTGAAGCGGGTCGCCGTGCTCTCGGTGCACACGTCGCCGCTGGAGCAGCCGGGCACCGGTGACGCGGGCGGCATGAACGTCTACATCGTGCAGACCGCGACCCGGATGGCGGCGCAGGGGGTCGAGGTGGAGATCTTCACCAGGGCCACGTCGTCGGGGTTGCCGCCGGTCGTGGAGATGGCGCCCGGCATCAAGGTCCGGCACGTCGTCGCTGGGCCGTTCGAAGGGCTGGGCAAGGAGGAACTGCCTGCCCAGCTGTGCGCGTTCACCGCGGGGGTGCTGCGTGCCGAGGCTCGGCACGAGCCGGGCTACTACGACGCGATCCACTCGCACTACTGGCTGTCCGGGCAGGTCGGCTGGCTGGCGCGGGAACGGTGGGGGGTGCCGTTGGTGCACACCGCGCACACGCTGGCGAAGGTCAAGAACGCCGCGCTGGCCGACGGCGACACCCCCGAGCCGCGGATGCGGGTCATCGGCGAGGAGCAGGTGGTCGAGGAGGCGGACCGGCTGGTGGCGAACACCGACGTCGAGGCCGCCGAGCTGGTGAAGCTGTACGACGCCACGCCCGACAAGGTGCTGACGATCCCACCCGGCGTGGACCTGGAGCGCTTCACGCCCGGCGACCGCGGTGCCGCCCGTTCCGCGCTGGGCCTGCGGCCGGACCAGGTCGTGCTCGCGTTCGTCGGGCGCATCCAGCCGTTGAAGGCACCCGACGTGCTGCTGCGCGCGGCGGCCGAGCTGCTGGTGCGCGACCCGTCACTGCGGTCGCGCCTGGTGGTGCTCGTGGTCGGCGGCCCGTCCGGCACCGGGCTGGAGCAGCCCCGCGCGCTCCAACTGCTCGCCGAGGAGCTGCTGATCGACGACGTGGTGCGCTTCCTGCCGCCGTTGGCCGGGGACGAGCTGGCGAAGGTGTACCGGGCGGCCGACGTGGTCGCGGTGCCCAGCTACAACGAGTCGTTCGGGCTGGTGGCGCTGGAGGCGCAGGCGTGCGGCACCCCCGTCGTCGCGGCGGCCGTCGGCGGTCTGCCGGTGGCCGTGCGGCACGGCGTGTCCGGCTGCCTGGTCAACGGGCACGACCCCGTCGAGTGGGCGCGGGTGCTCGGCCACGTGGCGCTGGACCCCGGCCGCCGCGAGGAGCTGGCGGGCAACGCGGTCGACCACGCGCGACGATTCTCCTGGGAACGCACGACCGACACGCTGTTGGCCGCGTACTCCGATGCGCGCAACGCGTTCCAGCGGGAGGTAGACCGGTGATCGACGAGGTCATCCAGTCCACTCTGGACGAGCGGGAACTCGCCTACGAGCACAAGGAGCCGGGCAAGTTCTTCGTGACCCTGCCGGGCACCAAGAAGCTCCAGACCAACTGCTGGCTCGTGGTGGGCCGCCACGCGCTGCTGGTCGAGGCGTTCGTCTGCCGCAAACCCGACGAGGCGCACGAGGCCGTGTACCGATTCCTGTTGCGCCGCAACGCGAAGCTCTACGGCGTGCACTACACCGTCGACACCGAGGGCGACATCTACCTGGTCGGCCGGATCGGCCTGCACGCCGTGACGCCGGACGAACTGGACCGCGTGCTCGGCCAGGTCGTCGAGGCCGCCGACGGCGACTTCAACACGTTGCTGGAGATCGGTTTCGCCGGCGCCATCCAGCGGGAGTGGGACTGGCGCGTGTCGCGCGGCGAGTCGCTGGCGAACCTCCAGGCCTTCCGGCACCTGGTGAACGAGGCCTGATCGTGATCCGGCGGGTGCAACTGCCCGCCGGACTCCCTCCGTCTACCCCCTGACCACGGGGCGACTGGAGGGGAACCACGATGAGCAGACGGGTACTCGCGTTGGCGGCGTTGGCGTTGGTCGCCTTGGCCGGGTGTGGGGCGTCGAACTCCAGCAGCGGGAGCGCGGACATGGCGGCACCCGCCATCGCGCCCGTCCAGGGCGTACAGCCGGGTGGCACGGCGAAGGAAGGCGCCGGTTCGGTCGACCAGCCCGCGCCGAACACCGCCGCGCAGAACCGGCAGCTGATCCGCACGGCCCAGGTCGACCTGCGCGGTGACGACGTGAACGGGGCGCTGACGAAGGTCAAGGACCTCACCGCGCGCGAAGGCGGGTACATCGGCTCGGAGAACTCCACCGCGAGCGACGGGTCGCTGACGCTGCGCGTGCCGGGCGACCGGATGGACGCCGTGCTCAAGGGCCTCGGCGAGGTCGAGGGCACGACCGTCGTGCGGCGCGAGACGAAGTCGGAGGACGTGACCGAGCAGGTCGTGGACGTCGAGTCCCGGATCGCCTCGCAGCGCGCCAGCGTCGACCGCGTCCGGGCCCTGCTGGAGCGGGCCGCGACGACGTCGGAGATCACCCAGATCGAGGGGGAGTTGACCAAGCGGCAGACCGACCTGGAGTCGCTCCAGCGGCGGTACGACGCCCTCAAGGGCCAGGTGGCCCAATCGACGATCACCGTGTCCATCCGCCAGGGCGCGGCGCCGTCGGCGCCCGAGGAGAAGCTGGGCTTCGTCGGCGCACTGGAATCCGGCTGGCACGCGCTGCTGGAAGCGGTCCGAGTGCTGCTCGTCGTGATCGGCGCGGTGCTGCCGTTCGCCGTGGTGCTGGTACCCGTCGGCCTCGTCTGGATGCTCCGCCGCCGACGCCGCGTGGTCAAAACCACACCGGCTCCGTCAGCCAATTGAGCGGCGTTCTCTGACGAAATAGCTACGGAGAGCAATGTGCGGGGGAAGCGCGGGGCGGTCCGGGAGAGAGGGGGAGTCACAACTCGGACCACCCCGCGTTGATTCCCCGCTGAAACGGACATCGGGCGGGGGGAGCCCGGAAGTCCAGCGGGCCGCGGTTCGACGGGGGGATTGCGAACCGCGAGGTTCCCCGCGTGGCTCGAGAGTACGTGGGAGCCGAGCCGCGCAGGCCCTGTCAACTTCGCAGATCGGGCACGGGCACCACAAGGTCATCCACTACTCCATTCGAGTGATGTTCGGCTGAGTCGGTAACGTCTCGGTATGCCTTGACCTGTGCTGTGGCGTGACTCACGATGACGCGATCAGGGTCGACCGCCGATCGAATGAGGCACCCGAATGGTCTTTCGCAGTCCGTTCCCCGACGTCGTGGTTCCGGACGTCTCCTTGCACGAGTTCCTGTTCGCGAACGTCGCCGAACGCGCCGACCAGACAGCGCTCATCGACGGCGCTTCCGGCGCCGAGATGACCTACGGGCAGCTCGTCGGCGCGATCGACAGGGTCGCCGCCGCGCTCGCCGAGAGGGGGATCGGCAAGGGTGACGTCGTAGGCATCCTCAGCCCCAACACGCCGTACTACGCGGTCGTCTTCCACGGCATCCTCCGTGCGGGCGCCACCGCGACCACGATCAACGCGCTCTACACCGCGAACGAGGTCGCCAGCCAGCTGGCCGACGCGGGCGCCAAGATGCTGTTCACCGTCTCCGTGCTGCTGCCGAACGCCTGGCCCGCGGCCCAGCAGATCGGCCTCTCCGCCGACGACGTGGTCGTGCTCGACGGTGCCGAGGGCCACCCGGCCCTGCCGTCGCTCCTGGCGAGCACCGGCCCCGTGCCGGAGGTGACGATCGACCCGGCCGAGGACATCGCGGTGCTCCCGTACTCCTCGGGCACCACCGGCAAGGCCAAGGGCGTGATGCTCACGCACCGCAACCTGGTCGCCAACATCGTCCAGTCCGGCCCGATCATCCGGATCGGCGGTTCCACCCGCATCCTCGCCGTGCTCCCGTTCTTCCACATCTACGGGATGCAGGTCCTGATGAACAACGGCCTCTACGTCGGGGCCACCGTCGTCACGATGCCGAGGTTCGACCTGCCGGAGTTCCTGCGCGTCATCGCCGAACACCGCACCGACCGCGTCTACATCGCCCCGCCGGTAGCGGTCGCCCTGGCGAAGCACCCCCTGGTGGACCAGTACGACCTCTCCGCCATCGACACCATCTTCTCCGGCGCCGCCCCGCTCGACGTCGACCTGGCCGCCGCCGTCCGCAAGCGCTTGGGCTGCAAGGTCCTGCAGGGCTACGGGATGACCGAGATGAGCCCGGTCAGCCACGCCATCCCCGAGGGCCGCGACGACATCTCGGTCGGAACGGTCGGCGTCATCTACCCGAACATGGAGAACCGCTTCGTCGACCCCGCCACCGGCGAGGACGTGGGCGTCGGCGAACGCGGCGAACTCTGGTGCCGCGGCCCGAACGTCATGAAGGGTTACCTCAACAACCCTGAGGCGACAGCCGCCACCCTCGACGCGGACGGCTACCTCCACACCGGCGACGTGGCCGTCATCGACGCCGACGGCGTCGTCACGATCGTCGACCGGGTCAAGGAACTGATCAAGTACAAGGGCTACCAGGTCCCGCCCGCCGAACTCGAAGCCGTCCTCCTCACCCACCCGCAGATCGCCGACGCGGCCGTCGTCGGCGTCATCGACGCCGAAGGCGAGGAAGTCCCGAAGGCCTTCGTCGTCCGCCAGGCAGGCGCCGACGACCTCGACGACGCCGGCGTGATGTCGTTCGTCGCCGAACGCGTAGCCCCGCACAAGAAGGTGCGCGTCGTCGAGTTCATCGAAGCCATCCCGAAGTCCGCCGCGGGCAAGATCCTGCGCAAGGACCTCCGGGCGCGGGAGAAGGCTGGTTCGTAGCTTTCATCCCGCGCAGGTCGAAGCTTTGGAACAGGCACGGCACGGGCAGGCCCCGGCAAGATCATCGCCGGGGTCCCTGTCGTCGAGCCGGGCTAGTGCAGAACTGCCAGCGCTGCCGGGGTGAACGGCGTGATGTCGTGCTCGCGGCCCGCAACGGTCTTGGCCGCCCAGTCCGGGTCGGCGAGTAGTGCTCGGCCGACCGCGATCAGGTCGAACTCGTCGGCCTCCAAGCGGTCCAGCAGGGGGTCGAGGCCGGCGGTGGTGGTGGGTTCGCCCGCGAGGCTGGACATGAACTCGTTGGTCAGGCCGGTGGAGCCGACGGCGATCGTGGGCTTGCCGGAGAGCTTCTTGGTCCAGCCCGCGAAGGTGAGGTCGGAGTCGTCGAACGCCGGTTCCCAGAAGCGGCGGGTGGAGGCGTGGAAGGCGTCCACGCCCGCGTCGACCAGGTGGCCGAGGATGGTGCCGAGTTCTTCCGGGGTTTCGGCGATGCGGGCGTCGTAGTCGTTCTGCTTCCACTGGGACAGGCGCAGGACGATCGGGAACGCCGGGGAAACTCGCCGTCGGATGGCGGTGACGATCTCGGCCGGGAAACGGGTGCGTGAGTCGAGGTCGCCGCCGTACGCGTCGGTGCGGTGGTTGGTGGTGGCCCAGAGGAACTGGTCGATGAGGTAGCCGTGGGCGCCGTGGAGTTCTACGCCGTCGAAGCCGAGCCGCTCGGCAGTGGCCGCGGCGTCGGCGAACGCCTGGACCACGGCGTCGATGTCGGCGGGGGTCATCTCGTGGCCCTTGGGGGTGCCGTCCAGGCTCAGGCCGGACGGGCTGAGGGCGGGGGCTTCGGGGTGGGGTGGGTCGCCCGCGTTGCGGACCGCGCCGATGTGCTGGAGCTGCGGCATGATCAGGCCGCCCTCGTCGTGGACGGCCGTGACGACCTGGGACCAGCCTGCCAGCGCTTCCTCGCCGTACAGGCGTGCCACGACGTCGGCCTGCCCGGCCGAGGGGTGGCCGACGTAGGAGGCCTCGGTGATGATCAGTCCGGTGCCACCTGCGGCGCGTCGGGCGAAGTAGTCGGCCATGTCCTTGCCCGGTACGCCGTCGGGTGCGTAGCCGCGGGTCATCGGCGCCATGGCAATGCGGTTCGGGACGGTGAGACCGCCCAGTTCCACGGGGCGGGACAGGGCCTGGGCAGCACGGGTCGTCATCTGGATCAATCTCCTGACCAGCGGAAAGCAGTGTGACGGGGACTCCGCTACGCTAAAACCTGACGTTGACGTCAGAGGCAAGTCGGAGTGAGTCAGGCCACAGGGGAGGCGCGGTGCGCATCGGTGAACTCGCGGCGAAGTCGGACGTGAGCGTCCGGGCGCTGCGGTACTACGAGGAGCAGGGGCTGCTCGCCTCGGAACGCAGCCCCAGCGGGCAGCGGCACTACCCGGAGGGCGCGGTGGCCCAGGTGCGGCTGATCCAGCAGTTCTACTCGGCGGGGCTGCCCAGCAAGTCGATCCGCTCACTGCTGCCGTGCGTCGCGACCGGTGAGGCGTCACCAGGGCTGCTCGAGTGGCTCTCGGCCGAGCGGGACCGGATCGACGAGCGGATCGACGAGTTGACCAGCGCCAGGGACAAGCTCGACGTCATCATCACCGGTGCCACGGAGACCCTGCACACCGGCCGCCCGTGCGGTCCGCCGTACGCCATGGCGGAGTAGGGCTCACGCCGAACGCCGAACGCCGACGTCGTCCCGCCGCGGTGAGCCGAAGAGCTCACCCGGTCGTCTCGGCGATGGTCTTGACGTGCTCGTTGCGGGTGCGGATCAGCCGGACCAGGTACCGGTTGAGCACCACCAGTTCGGCGATGGTGCCCAGGGGGCGCAGCGGCGCGGCGTAGTCGACGACGTCGCGCATCACCGTGCCTCCGCGGCCGTCCGGGTCGAAGTGGTGGGCGTGGTGCCAGCTGAGGAACGGGCCGTCGACCTGTTCGTCGACGAAGTGGTCCGGCGGCGCGAAGACGCTGACCCTGGAGGTCATCCGCCAGCGCAGGCCGAAGTGCCTCGCCTGCCACGTGACGGTGTCACCCAGCGCGAGCCTGCCGGAGGTGACGCCGTCGACCGCCCGTTCCGCGGCACCGGCCATCGAATCGGTGTGCACCTCCACGTCGAGCGAGACGTCGAAGACGCGGTGCGGCGGCGCCGAGATGCTGGTGGTGACCTCGAAACGCGGCACACGTCGATGCTACGGTCGGGGTGCGCGGTGTGCTGCGTCGGAACGCACCGTGTGTCACCACTCCGCTGGCGCGCCCGTGTTCTTGGCGTGCGAGGAGTTCGTTGTGGACAGTCCAACCCTGGTGATCGGTGCCCGTGGCAGCGTCGGGCGCCATGTCGTCGACCAGCTCCTGGTCGCGGGACGGCGAGTGCGGGCGTCCGTGCGGAACCCCGCGTCGGCTGATCTTCCGGACGGGGTGGCCGTCGTGGCCGCCGACCTGACCGAGCCCAACACCCTGGGAGCTGCGCTGGACGGTGTGGCGACGGTGTTCCTGTACGCGCCGACGGCAGGTGCCGAAGGGTTCGTCGACGCCGCCCGGACCGCTGGTGTCGAACACGTCGTGCTGCTGTCGTCGGGCAGCGTGCTGCTGCCCGACGCGGTCGGCAACCTGATCGCGGAGGAGCACCGCGCGGTCGAGCGGGCGTTGGCCGAGTCCGGGTTGAGGTGGACGCCGATCCGGCCGCTGGTGCTGGCCAACAACGCGCTGAACTGGGCGGGGTCGATCCGCGACGAGCGGGTGGTCCGGTTGGTGCACCCCGATGCCGTCACGGCTCCCGTGCACGAGCGGGACATCGCCGCGGTGGCGGTCGCGGCGATCGTGGACGGCGGCGAGCACGTGAGTGGTCTGCTCACCGGCGGTGAACTCGTGTCGCAGCGGCGGCAGGTGGAGGTCATCGGCGAGGCGATCGGCGCGGACGTGCGGATCGAGGAGTTGTCCCCGGCGCAGGCTCGTGCGCGGTTCGGTGGGTCGGACGAGTTCGACGCCGTCGTGCAGTTCATCGAGGCCGCCAGGAGAGGTGGTTCTCCGGCTACGGCTACGGCCGAGCTGGTGCTGGGTCGGCGGCCGGCGTCGTTCGCCGAGTGGGTGGACGACCACGTGGGTGCGTTCCGGTGAGGCCTGGCAGGCGAGCGCGAACCTGGCGAAGGCCTGGTCAACCTGCCGCAGCTGCCCGGTTACGCGTCCACCCGGCGGGCGAGTTTCGACCTCGTCGTGGAGATCGACTACCTGGCGAAGAGGCTGGAGAAGAAGTTCGCCACGACCGATGTGACCCGCATCCTCCGCGTGCTGGGCAAGATCCTCGAAGTGGTGCTGCGGATCAAGTTCCAGGGGCCGCTGGCGCTCCCCGTCGGTCGGTCGTGACGGACTGCCCGGTTACGCGTCCGCCCGTTCCCTGGCCCGTGCGGTGATCACGCCTGCGAGGTCGGGGGCCAGGAGGCTGGTGGCTTCGGCCGCGGCGGTGATGATCTCGTCGTCGCTGAGGTCAAGGCCGTGGGAGCCCATGACCGCGAGGTTGGCGCTCATCATCGCCATGCGGAGCCGCAGGAGTTCCAACGCCGACGCGCTGGGGCCCGCCAGGAGCACGGACACCTTCTGCAGGCGGTCCAGTCCGCCGCCCTTGTGCGGCACGAGGTCGCGCAGCGAGGCCTGGTTGGTGAGGGCGAAGCGGGCGAAGCTGAGGCCGCCGTCGACGATCAGGCCGAACCAGCCGGAGGCGACCTCGGCCGTGCGCTCGGCCGAGTAGGGCTGGGACTCGGCCCACTCGATCAACGCGTCCAGCGTGGCCAGTCGCTCCTCGAACAGACTGCGGACGATCACTTCCTTGCTGTCGAAGTGGTAGTAGAGCGCGGCCTTGGTGATGCCCAGCCGTTCGGCGATCTGCCTCATCGAGGTGGACTCGTAGCCGTGGACGGTGAAGAGCTCCAGGGCCACGCGGCGGATCTCGGCTCGGCGGTCGTCCCCGGTCTTGCGGCGCTGAGTCATGCGTTGCCCTCCCTTCGTCCGGTTTGTCGTCCTCGATAATAGCGTTGCTTACCGGCCGGTCAGTAGGTACGGTATTGACCGACCGGTAAGTAAGTTGTGCCCTTCGTGAAGGAACTCGCGATGACGACAGAAGCGGTGCCCGTGGCGGCAGCGCCTGCCCAGTTCACGCACCGGCAGATCATGGCCACGATGAGCGGCCTGGTCATCGCCATGCTGCTGGCGATGCTCGACAACATGATCGTGGCGCCCGCGCTGCCGACGATCGTCGGAGACCTCGGCGGGCTGAACCACATCGCCTGGGTCACCACCGGCTACGTGCTGGCGTCCACGGCGTCGACGCCGATCTGGGGCAAGCTCGGCGACCTGTTCGGGCGGCGGTCCACCTTCATCACGTCGGTCGTGATCTTCCTCGGCGGGTCGGCGCTGTCCGGGATGTCGCAGAACATGGGTGAGCTGATCGGCTTCCGGGCCATCCAGGGGCTCGGCGCCGGTGGGCTCATGGTCGGGGTGCTGTCGGTGATCGGCGAGATGATCCCGCCGCGCGAGCGCAGCAAGTACATGGGCCTGATGATGGCCGTGATGCCGGTCGCGATGATCGGTGGACCGCTCGCGGGCGGTTTCATCACCGACAACTTCTCCTGGCGCTGGGCGTTCTACGTGAACCTGCCGCTGGGCGCGGTCGCGCTGGTCGTCTGCTGGTTCACGCTGGCGAAGCTGCCGCGCGGCACGGGCAAGGCGAAGATCGACTGGCTGGGCGCGGGGCTGCTGACGGTGTGGATCACCTCGCTGGTGCTGATCACCAGCTGGGGCGGGACGCAGTACGACTGGTCGTCGCCGCAGATCATCGGCCTCGTGGTGCTGACCGCCGCGACCTTCGTCGCCTTCGTGGTCGTGCAGCGGCGGGTGGCCGAGCCGATCATGCCGCTGCGCGTGTTCGGCAACCTCAACTTCAGCCTGGCGGGCGTCCTCGCGTTCATCTCGGGCTTCGCGATGTTCGGCGCCGTCACGTTCCTGCCGCAGTTCCAGCAGTTCGTCCAGGGCTCGTCGGCCACCAACAGCGGCCTGCTGCTGATGCCGATGATGATCTCCGCCATGGTCGTCTCACTGGCCGGCGGCACGATCATCAGCAAGACCGGCCACTACAAGGCGTTCCCGATCATCGGCACCGCCTTCATGGCGGCCGCGCTCGGCCTGTTCGCGACGATCGACGTCGACACGACCAAGACGACGACCGCGTTGTACATGGTCCTGCTCGGCGCGGGCATGGGCTGCCTGATGCAGACCTCCACCCTGATCGCCCAGAACAGCATCGAGCTGCGCGACATCGGCGCGGGCACCGGTGCGTCGACGTTCCTGCGCAACATGGGCAGCTCGCTCGGCGTCTCGCTGCTGGGCGCGCTCTACACCAGCTCGCTGACGGACTCGCTGTCCGGCGGTGGCGCGCTGTCCGGTTCGGTGAACCAGATGACGCCCGCCGTCCTGAAAGCACTGCCGGAGCCCGCGCGGCTCGCGTTCCAGCACGCCGTGTCCGACGGCGTCGGCACGCTCTTCGCGGTGGCGGCGGCCGTCGCCGCGGTCGGCATCGTGGTCGCCGTGTTCATCCGCCAGGTCCCGCTGCGCGGGCGGGCGACGCCGGAAGCGGCACTGGCCGAGTGAGAGCGGGGCGGCGGCCGTCACCGGGCCGCCGCTCTGTCTCGATCGATCCAGGTCCCTTAGGGTGGTCGCATGTCTGTGGGAACACTGGTCCTGCTCCGCCACGGCGAGAGCGTGTGGAACGCCGAGAACCTGTTCACCGGCTGGGTGGACGTGCCCCTGTCGGAGAAGGGCGTCGCCGAGGCCAAGCGCGGCGGCGAGCTGCTGAAGGCGGCGGGCGTGCTGCCGGAGGTGCTGCACACCTCCCTGCTGCGCCGCGCGATCTCGACCGCGAACCTGGCGCTGGACGCCGCCGACCGCCACTGGATCCCGGTGAAGCGCGACTGGCGGCTCAACGAGCGCCACTACGGCGCGTTGCAGGGCAAGAACAAGAAGCAGACGCTGGAGGAGTTCGGCGAGGAGCAGTTCATGCTCTGGCGCCGGTCCTACGACTCCCCGCCGCCGCCCATCGAGCCCGGCACCGAGTTCAGCCAGGACGCCGACGCGCGCTACGCGGACCTCGGCCCGGACCTGCCGCTCACCGAGTGCCTGCTCGACGTCGTGAAGCGGATGATCCCGTACTGGGAGTCCGCCATCGTGCCCGACCTGCGCGCCGGCAGGACCGTGCTGGTCACGGCGCACGGCAACTCGCTGCGGGCGCTGGTGAAGCACCTCGACGGCATCTCCGACGACGACATCGCGGGCCTCAACATCCCGACCGGCATCCCGCTGCGCTACGACCTGGACGAGGCGCTGCAGCCGATCACGCCCCGCGGCACCTACCTCGACCCGGACGCGGCCGCGGACGCCATCAAGGCCGTGGCCAACCAGGGCCGCTAGACCCGGCCCAGATCAGACCAGGCCCAGCTCACGGGCCCGCGCCCCCGCCTGGAAGCGGGACGTGGCGCCCATGGCGGCCATCAGCTCGGCCACGCGGCGGCGGTACGTGCGCAGGGACAGCCCCAGCGCACGGGCCGCCGCTTCGTCCGTCAGGCCGTCGTTCAGCGCCGTGAGGATGCCGGGCGTCAACGGCCGCAGCTCCACCATGGACGCGTCGTGCACCTCCAGCGGGCTGGCGGCCCGCCACGCGGCCTCGTAGAGCGCGTGGATGCCCTGCACGGCCTCCGGCGCGGAGATGACGCTGTAGGACCGCTCGCCGTAGGACATGTCACCCGCCATGATCACGAACCGGCTGCCGAGCAGCAGCGTCTCGTTCAGGTCGTCGGGGGTGACGCGGACCTCCGCGCCGTGCTCGGCCATCACGTGCGCCCGCTGCGACCACGACGGGTCGAGCATCGCGCTGAGCCGGAACATCTTGCGCAGCCGCTTGAGCTTCCTCGGGTCCTTCTGGGCTCCCACGTTCGTGCTCCACCACGTGAGGAGCGTGTTCGCCGCGCACGCCAGCTCGTCGACGTCGAACAGGTGCCCCGCGCGCTCGAACAGCTCGCGCTCGCCGCGCACCACCTCGATCAGGTCCATGCCCTCGAGCATGGCAGCTTCTGGCCACGAGGTGCGGGCGGTGGACACTTCCGTCCACCCTTGAGCCATGGACTTGAAGGTGAAGCGAATCGGTTACGGCGCCATGCAGTTGGCGGGCCCAGGGGTGTTCGGCCCGCCGAAGGACGCCGACCAGGCCCGCGCGGTGCTGCGCCGCGCGGTCGAGCTGGGCGTCGACCACATCGACACCAGCGACTACTACGGCCCGTACGTCGTGAACGAGCTCATCCGCGAGGCGCTGCACCCGTACCCCGAGGACCTCGTGCTGGTCACGAAGGTGGGTGCCAAGCGCGACGACACGGGCGGGTGGCTGCCCGCGCTGTCACCGGACGAGCTGCGCTCGGCCGTGCACGACAACCTGCGCCGCCTCCAGGTGGACGCGATCGACGTCGTCAACTTCCGCGTGATGGACGAGGGCAGCTCCGTCCAGGAGGGATTCTCCGCACTCGCCGACCTCCAGCGCGACGGGCTGATCAAGCACCTCGGCATCAGCAACGCGACCATGGCGCAACTGGCCGAGGCGCGCGCCATCGCGCCGGTGGTGTGCGTGCAGAACTACTACAACCTCGCCCAGCGCGACGACGAGGCGATGGTGGACGAGTGCGCCGCCCAGGACATCGCCTACGTGCCGTTCTTCCCGCTCGGCGGCTTCCAGCCGCTCGACCTGGAGCACCTCGAAACGGTCGCGAAGCGGCACGACGCGACCCCCCGCCAGGTGGCGCTGGCCTGGCTGCTGCACCGCTCGCCGAACATCCTCCTGATCCCGGGGACGTCGTCCGTGGCGCACCTGGAGGAGAACCTCGCGGCCGGCGGGTTGCGGCTGTCCGAAGAGGACCTCGCCGAGTTCTGAACGCCGGATGGACACGACTGGGTGAACAAGGGTTGGCCGGGTGACGAACAAGCCGCTCAGCGGGTGTCGCGGGAGTCACGGTTGGCGCTCCAGCACTAGGCCGTGACCGCCTTGACCTGCTTACCATTCGGTCGTGACCACAACGGGTTACCTCGCACTGGTGGTCGGCCTCGTGCTGATCGGCGGCGCGGCCTTCCTCATCGGCCGCGCCACGGTCCGCAAGCAGGCCGCGGCCACGACCGGGCTGACCGTCGCCGACCTCATGGCGATGGTCGTCCAGTCCTCCCACGACGGCATCGTCGTCCTCAACGGCTTCGGTGACGTGGTGCTGAACAACGCCCGCGCCGAGGAACTGGGGGTCGTGCGCAACAACCGCGCCGACGACCGGGCTCGCCGAGCCGCCGAGATCGTCCGGCGGACCGGCGAGGAGGTGCAGGTCGACCTGTCGCCGCTGGAGGTCAAGGGCCGCCAGGCCGAGGCCGTGCACGCGCGGGTCAAGGTGCTGGTCGAGGCCTTCACCGTCGTGGACGCCTCCGACGAGTCGGAGTCGGTGCGGCTGGAGGCGACCCGGCGGGACTTCGTGGCGAACGTCAGCCACGAGCTGAAGACGCCCGTCGGCGCGCTCGCGCTGCTCGCCGAGGCCGTGATGGACGCCGGGGACGACGAGGAGCAGGTCCGGAAGTTCAGCGCCAAGATCATGCAGGAGGCGACCAGGCTCGGCACGCTGGTGACCGAGCTGATCGCGCTGTCCCGGCTGCAGGGCGCGGAGAAGCTGCCCGAGCTGACCGCCGTCGAGGTCGACACCGTCGTGTCCGAGGCGCTGGGCCGGTCCCGGTTGGGCGCCGAGTCCTCCGGCATCGGGATCAGCAGCGACTCCGCGAGCGGCCTCACCGTCGAAGGCGACCGGATGCTGCTGGTCACGGCGTTGACCAACCTCCTCGACAACGCTGTCGCCTACTCGCCGCCCGGCAGCCCGGTGTCGATCAGCCGCAGGCTGGTCGACGGGTTCGTCGAGATCGCCGTGACCGACCGCGGCATCGGCATCGCCGAGGACCAGCAGATCCGCGTGTTCGAGCGCTTCGACCGCGTCGACCGCGCCCGTTCGCGCGCCACCGGCGGCACGGGGCTCGGCCTGGCCATCGTCAAGCACGTCGCGCTGAACCACGGCGGCGACGTGAAGCTGTGGAGCCTGCCGGGCACCGGCTCGACCTTCACCCTCCGCATCCCCGCCCACCTCGACCAGGTGGAACGGGTCCCGACCCTGCCTGAGCAGGAACTCGCCACAACGCATGGAGGAGAGCTGTGACCAGGGTGCTCATCGTGGAGGACGAAGAATCCTTCGCCGATCCGCTCGCCTTCCTGCTCCGCAAGGAGGGCTTCACCGCCGCGCTCGCCGCGACCGGCCAGGAGGCGCTGGAGGAGTTCGACCGCAACGGCGCCGACATCGTGCTGCTCGACCTGATGCTGCCCGGCATGAGCGGCACGGACGTGTGCAAGCAGCTGCGCCAGCGGTCCGCCGTCCCGGTGATCATGGTCACTGCGCGGGACAGCGAGATCGACAAGGTCGTGGGCCTCGAACTGGGTGCCGACGACTACGTCACCAAGCCGTACTCGGCCCGCGAGCTGATCGCCCGCATCCGCGCGGTGCTCCGCCGCGGCGGCGAGGCCGAGGAGCTGTTGCCGCAGGTGCTGGAGGCGGGCCCGGTCCGGATGGACGTCGAGCGGCACGTCGTCACGGTCGAGGGCGTCGAGGTGAGCCTGCCGCTCAAGGAGTTCGACCTCCTGGAGTACCTGCTGCGCAACGTCGGCCGAGTGCTGACCAGGGGCCAGTTGATCGACCGGGTGTGGGGCGCGGACTACGTCGGCGACACGAAGACGCTGGACGTGCACGTCAAACGCCTGCGGTCCAAGATCGAACCCGACCCGTCGGTGCCGAAGCACCTCGTCACCGTCCGGGGTCTGGGTTACAAGTTCGAGTCCTGACGGGGTCGACCGGGTACGGTGCACCGCGTGCGCCTCGGGGTCCTCGATGTGGGGTCGAACACCGTCCACCTGCTCGTGGTGGACGCCCATCGGGGTGCCCACCCGACGCCGATGAGTTCGGAGAAGTCCGTGCTCCGCCTGGCCGAGCAGCTCGATGACGACGGGCAGCTCACCAAGGCGGGCTCGGACCACCTGGTCCGGACCATCGCGGCGTCGAAGGCCGCAGCCGAGCGGTTGGACTGCGAGGACCTGATGGCCTTCGCCACGTCCGCGGTGCGCGAGGCGGGCAACTCCGCCGAGGTGCTGGACCGCGTGCGCAACGAGACCGGCGTCGACCGGGGGCACGGCCGGTCTGCGCGGCTCGGGACGCCTCGGCTCGGGGCGCGGCTGGTCGGTCCTCGGCGGCTCCGGG
>JBDSAJ010000162.1:0-6262 GCA_039922235.1 Umezawaea sp. | reverse complement strand
GGCCGAACTCGGCCGAGCTGGCCACGGTGGTACCCGTCTGACGGCCTGCGGCCACACGTTCGGCACGGGCCGCCTCGTCGGCGGAGGCGGACGTCGTCTCGTCCTTGCGCCTGGTCGAACCGGCCTTGCCGCCGATCACGCCGCTGCCGCCGGAGCCGCCTGCCGTGCCCGAGCCGCCGACGCCGTTGGCCGTGCGGGTGTTGCCCCCGGTCGAGGTGCCCGCGGGGGTGGTCGTCGAGCCCGAGGAACGGGTGGTGCTGCCGGTCGTGCCTGCGGGGGAGGTGACCGGGCGGGTGCGCGCGCCACGGGTCGTGCGGCCGCCACCGCCGCCACCGCGAGCGCCTGGGACCATGCCGTAGTCGCCGCCAGGGCCGCCGCTGATGCCGTGCACGGTGCCCAGCGAGGACTGGGACGCGGTGATCGTGAGCTGCGGCGGCTGGTGGAACTGGCCGAGGGTGCTGGTGTTCGTGGTCGTGCTGGACGCGTAGGTCGCCATGACCTCGCGGGCGCGCTGCTCGGCCGCGCTGTGCGCCTTCTCCTCCACCTCGTAGTCGGTCTGGCCGCCCACGAGGTGCGTCAGCGCGCTGAGGAGCTTGCCGGGGTCCTCGGCCGTCACCGGGACGGGCGCGGGCATGTCGGTGCGGGCCTTGCTGATGAAGTCGGCCTGCATCTCGGCCGACACGCGCATCACGTCGGCGCCGGTGCGCGCGTCGTCCGCCCACGCGGCGAGCGGGTTGAGGCCTGCCCGCGCGGTGTCGGCGGCCTTGCCCTCCCAGGTCGCACCGGACTTCAGGACACCCGCGTGCAGCTCGTCGTTGATCTCCACGAGGGCCGCCGACACGCCTTGCCAGCGCTCCATCGACGCGTGCGAGGCCTTCGGCCCCGGCCCTGAGTTGATCTGCTTGTAGAGCTCCTCGTGGCTGTACCCGTTCCAGCGGTGTCCGTCGGGCATGAAGATTTCCCCTCGCTTCGCGACCGGCTGTGCTCTTGCGGCGTCAGCAGCCGCTTTGCTTCATCAGGCCGGTGGCGTCGTCATCCATCGCCACGTACTGCTGCTCGACCAGGTTCAAGGCGTCCATCGCCGACTTCAGCTGCCGCTGGTAGCTCGTCAGCGCGCCCAGCGCCGAGTCACCGGACTCGAACGCGCGCTCGTTGAACTTCTCCGCCGCTTCCACGCTCACCCCGTCGCCCGCCCAGGGGCGGACCCTGACCTCGGTGAGCGCCAGTTCGATCTGCTTGTCCAGTTTCGTCAGCGCGGTGGAGAACGCGCTGCGGAGGCTGGGGATGGCCCCCGGCTCCACGGTGAGCGTGTGAGTCGTCAGGAACGCCTCGACGTCGGCACCACTAACCTCGGACGGCATCCCGGCCTCCTGCGTAACGTCGTTCTCGGTCGACACTCTAGCCATCTCGGCGGACCACCAGGGAGGGGCTGAACCGACAACCCCCCGAGTGGGTCAGCGCTGTTCCAGCAAACCGCTCAACGCGGCCTCCGCCACGCGCTCCGCACCCGCGCAGAGCGTGTCCTGGGTGGCCTTCTTCTCGTTGCCGCCGTCCCGGAACATCACGTCCAGGAACTGCCCCTCCGCCACGTCCACCTCCACGTTGCACACGTAGTCGAGCCCCGGTGTGCGGATGACCATCGCCGGGAACCCGCCGATGGTGGTGAACTGCGGTTCCACCTGCGCGTTCTCCGACAGCCACACCCCGACGCCCTCCACTGTGACGAAGGCGAGGCGCGTCACGTTCCCGCTGATCCCGCTCCGGAACGAACAGACCTTCGACTCCCCGAAGGGTTTGTCCACGTACGCGTTGGGGGTGTAGTCGAGGCTGAGCGCGGCGCGCTGCTCCTCGCCGAGCACCTTGCACGGGTCGAGGCCGTCGAGCTCGACCTCCCGCGGCCTGGGGAGCTGCGACACGGTCGTGGTGGTCGTCGTCGTGGGTTCGGACGGGGGAGCCGACGAGGACCCGTGGTCCGCGGTCGGGTGGGTCGGCGTCGAGCAGGCGAGCAGGATCAGCGCAGGTAGGGCGAGTGCGCATGGCAGGAGGCGCCGCATGGGCCCTTACCGTAGTGCCGACGTCCGACAATTCGGCCGCCGCGGGCCGTCAGTCGGTCGAGAGCTTCGACCAGAGGTGCAGGTCGTGGTGCTCCCCTTGGACCAACTGGGCGCCTCGAAGTAGACCCTCCAGGGTGAACCCGGCCTTTTCCGCCACTCGCTGTGACGAAACATTTCCCACGGCCTGGCGGTAGCCGATCCGGTGCAGGTCGACGCCGCCGAAGCCGAACCGCACCACGGCGCCGACCGCGTGACCCGCGATCCCGCGCCCGCGGTGCTCGGCCGCGGTCCAGACGACGAGCTCGGCGGACCCGTTGTGCGGGTCGACGTCCTTCAGCGCGACCTCGCCGACGGGGTTGCCCAGCAACTGGTCGCACACGGCCCACGAGTAGCGCTGGTCGCTCTCCCACTGCCAGGTGCGGAACTCCACGTACTTCCGCGCCGCCACGAGGTCGTCCACGAGCAGACCGCCCTGCCAGCGGCGGATCTCCGGGTCGGCGAACGCCGCGACCAGCGCCGCGCTGTCGTCGATCCGGTCGTCGGCGCGCAGCTGCCGCAGGTAGTACTCGCCCGCGTTGATCTCGACCGGTTCCACGGGGGTCACATTAGCCGTTGTCGCTGGTGAAGCCGCCGTGCTCCTCGGCGAGCGCGTCGAGCCACTCCCGTCGCGAACCCGCCGGACGGCCGTCGGGAGCGGTCAGCAGGTCGACGACCCAGTCGGCCGCCTCGGCGTCGTCCTCGCCTGCCAGCAGTTCCTTGTGCACGGCGGCGGGCGCCCAGCCCCGCGCGGCCAGTTCCTCGGCCAGCCGCTCGGCGTCGTCCCGCTCGGGCAGCACCAGCAGCACCTCGTCGGCCACCACCGGCAGCTCGGTCACGGGCGAGTCGTCCAGCAGACCCCGTTCCAGCAGCGCCTCGCGCAACGCGGCCGTCGTTGGCGTGTGCACGCCGTCAACGCCGATCCGCCGCGCCCCGGCGGCGTTGTCCTCGCTGTCGTCGCAGAACACCGTGGCGCCGGGGGAGTGCTGCAGCACCCGCAGCGCGCGCCGGAACGCCTCGGGCGACGGCTTCGCCACGCCGATCCGGGCCGACGACACGACGGCGTCCACCTCGCGGTCCAGCCCGAGCACCCGCAGGTCCTCGGGGAGCCTGCTGGTGGCGTTGGTGAGCAGCGCGACCCGGCAGCGCGTGCGGGCCTGGCGCACCAGGTCCAGCGCTTCGGCGATCACCGCGCCCGGCCGCGACCACTCCGCCACGGCCGCCGCCGCGCCGGGCGCGGCGAGCCGGTCGACGACCGACGCCCGCCACGCCTCGTCCGGCACCGCGCCGATCAGCGCGGGCCCGATCACGTCCGGGGCGAAGGCCACGCGGGACAGCTCGCCGCGCGGCAGGCCGTGCGCGTCCTCGATCGGTCCGTGCGGGGGGAAGCGCCGCAGCACGCCGTCGAGGTCGAGCAGCAGCAGGGTCGGCGGGTTCAGCGCCGCCGCCTGCGGTCGCGCTTGCGCTGGTCGTCACCCGTGATGGCGCCGGCGAGGATCGCGACGATCGGGACGAGCAGGAAGATGAAGGGCGTCTTCACGATGGTGAAGAACATCAGCACGCACAGCAGGCCGGTCAACGGCACCAGCGCGTTCATGACCCGGTGGCTGACCGGTAGCCCGCCCGCGGGGCGCGGGGCGACGTGGCCGACGGCCGGAGCCGGTCGCGCCACCTCCCCGAACCGCGGGTGCGGCTCGGGGAGGTCGGCGAACAGCGCGAGCAGGTCGCGCCGGGTCTTGGCGGTCGTGACGAGCGCGGTGCGGTCGCCGTACTCGTCCAAGTCGAGCCGACCGGCGTTTATGTGCTCGCCGAGCGCCTTGAGTGCTTCTTCGCGCTCGGTGTCACCGATGCGGATGTCGGGCTCGCTCACACCGTCAAATCTAGTCCTTCAACTCGCACAGCACGGTGCCTTGCGTGACGGTGGATCCGGCTGCCGCAGAGAGACCGGTCACCGTGCCCGCCTTGTGGGCCGTCACCGGGTTCTCCATCTTCATGGCCTCCAGCACGACGACCAGCTCACCGGCGGCGACGACCTGGCCCTCCTCGACGGCGACCTTGACGATCGTGCCCTGCATCGGGGCGGTCACCGCGTCACCGGACGCCGCCGCGCCGCTGCCGCCGGAACGCTTGCGGGGCTTGGACTTCACCGCCGTGCGACCGCCGCCGCCACCTCCGCCGAGCGCGAGGTCGCCGGGCAGCGACACCTCCAGCCGCCTGCCGCCGACCTCCACGACCACGGTCTGCCGCGGCTCGTCCTCGTCCGCCTCGGCGGGGTTGGTGAACGGCTCGATGGTGTTGTCGAACTCCGTCTCGATCCACCGGGTGTGCACGGTGAAGCCCTCTTCGGCGGTGAACGCCGGGTCGCGCAGGATCGCCCGGTGGAACGGCAGGACGGTCGCCATGCCGTCCACGACCATCTCGTCCAGCGCGCGCCGAGCCCGCTCGATGGCCTGCTGGCGGGTCTCGCCGGTGACGATCAGCTTGGCCAGCAGCGAGTCGAACTGCCCGCCGATGACGCTGCCGCTCTCCACGCCCGCGTCGACCCGCACACCGGGGCCTGACGGCGCGGTGAACGTGGTCACGGTGCCGGGGGCAGGCAGGAAGCCGCGGCCCGCGTCCTCGCCGTTGATGCGGAACTCGATCGAGTGGCCGCGCGGCGTAGGGTCCTCGGTGAAGCGCAGCTCCTCGCCGGCGGCGATGCGGAACTGCTCGCGCACGAGGTCGAGACCGGAGGTCTCCTCGCTGACCGGGTGCTCGACCTGGAGCCGGGTGTTGACCTCCAGGAACGAGATGGTCCCGTCCAGCGCGACCAGGTACTCCACCGTGCCCGCGCCGTAGTAGCCCGCTTCCTGGCAGATGGCCCGCGCGGAGCTGTGGATCGACGCGCGCTGCTCGTCGGTCAGGAACGGCGCGGGGGCCTCCTCCACGAGCTTCTGGTGCCGCCGCTGCAACGAGCAGTCGCGGGTGCCGACGACGATCACGTTGCCGTGCTGGTCGGCGAGCACCTGCGCCTCGACGTGGCGCGGCTTGTCCAGGTAGCGCTCCACGAAGCACTCGCCGCGGCCGAACGCCGAGACGGCCTCGCGGACCGCGCTGTCGAACAGCTCGGGGATCTCCTCCAGCGTGCGGGCGACCTTCAGGCCGCGGCCGCCACCGCCGAACGCGGCCTTGATCGCGACCGGCAGGCCGTACTCCTGGGCGAACGCGATGATCTCGTCCGCACCGTTCACCGGGTCCTTGGTGCCCGGCACGAGCGGGGCGCCCGCGCGGGTCGCGATGTGCCGCGCCGTCACCTTGTCGCCGAGGTCGCGGATGGCTTGCGGGCTCGGCCCGATCCAGGTCAGCCCGGCGTCGATGACGGCCTGGGCGAACTCCGCGTTCTCGGACAGGAACCCGTAGCCGGGGTGCACCGCGTCGGCCTCGGCGCGCTTGGCGACGTCCAGCAGCTTGTCGACCGACAGGTACGTCTCGCCGGACGTGCCTCCGTTGAGCGCGAACGCCTCGTCCGCGAGGCGCACGAACGGCGCGTCGCGATCGGGGTCCGCGTACACCGCCACGCTGGCGAGCCCGGCATCGCGGCACGCGCGGATGACCCGGACCGCGATCTCTCCGCGGTTCGCGACAAGGACCTTACGCAGTGTCACCACGTCCTACCTCCCAGGCTACGACGACTCGGGGAACAGCAGCAGCTTAGTGACTCACCAGTAACCGTTGCCTGAAGTGTGAGCGAATGTGAGTTCGCTCTGGTCAGGCAGTCGTCACCTTGCGGTGGCGGCGTTGGCCCGGACGTGGTCCGGGTCTTCCCGTGGCGGTACCCGCTGCCCGCACCGTGCGGGTCTGACGTGGGTTTCCAGCGGGCTCGTTTCGGGTCGCCCCGCAACTCGGGGAGGACCTGCTGTCCGCGACCTCGTCCACGAGTGCGGCGAGGTTGCGGGCGGCGTTGAGATCACGATCGAGCACCAGCGGGCACTCGTCACAGCGGAACATCCGTTCGGACAGGCCCAGCTTGGTTTTCACCGTGCCACAGCCCGAGCAGGTTTTGGAGGACGGGTACCAGCGGTCCGCGACGTGCACGGTGCCACCGGCCCAGCCGGATTTGTAGCCGACCTGACGGCGCAGTTCGCCCATGCCGACCCCGGCGATATGCCGGGCCAGACGATGATTGCGCAGCA
>JBDSAJ010000161.1:0-13158 GCA_039922235.1 Umezawaea sp. | reverse complement strand
CGCGGGGTGGTTGTGCAGGTCGAGCAGCCGGGTCCTGGTGGCCTGCAGCCGGTTGAGCAACGCCTCGATGAGGATCAATGAAAGCTGGTAGCCCAGCGCGGGATCGGCGTCCGCGAGCTTCCGCAGTTCCTCGGCGTCGACCACGACGGCGGTGGTGGGGGAGACCACGGTGGCGCCGAAGTGCCACCGGTAGGGCGGGATCAGCCAGGACCAGCCGAGCAGTTCGCCGGGACCGACGCTCTGCACCGCCATCCGGCCGTGGTCGGGGGCGTCGGAGTCGATCACGGCGCACCCCTTGAGGACGATCCAGCAGCGGTCCGCGGACGTGCCCTGCTCGAACAGCCTGGTGCCGGGGTCGTAGTCCTCGCGCCTGCTGATCCCGGCCAGCGCGGCGCGATGGGTGTGCGACAGGGCCGCCAGCAGCGGCAGGCCGTCAAGTTCGATCATGACCGCGGACGTCATCGTCTTCTCCCAGCGGTAGAAGCGGTCTACGGCAGCGTGCGGGCGACCAGGTTGGCGAGGTCGATCGTGCGGTTGGCGTAGCCCCACTCGTTGTCGTACCAGCCGAAGACCTTGACCAGCTTGCCGTTGGCCTTGGTCAGGCTCGAGTCGAACACGCAGGAGGACGGGTCGCCGATGATGTCCCTGGAGACGATCGGGTCGGTGGTGTAGCGCAGGTAGCCCTTGAGCCTGCCCTCGGCGGCGTCCCGGAACGCCCGGTTCACCTGGGCGGCCGTGACCGGCGAGTCGAGCATGACGGTGAGGTCGGTCAAGGACCCGTCTTCCAGCGGGACGCGGACCGCGAGCCCGTCGAGCTTCCCGTCCAGCGCCGGGATCACCTGGCCCACCGCGCGGGCCGCGCCGGTCGACGTGGGGATCATGTTGACCGCCGCCGAACGCGCCCGCCGCAGGTCCTTGTGCGGGCCGTCGAGCAGCGACTGGTCGTTGGTGTAGCTGTGGATCGTGGTCATCTGCCCGGCCTGGACGCCGAAGCACTCGTGCAGCACCCAGGCCATCGGGGCCACGCAGTTGGTCGTGCAGGAGGCGTTGGACACGACGTGGTGGCGCTCCGCCTCGTAGTCGTCGTCGTTGACGCCCATCACGATGGTCGCGTCGACGTCCTTGCCCGGCGCGGTGATGAGCACCTTCCGCGCGCCGCTCGCCAGGTGCGCTCCGGCGGCCTCGCGGGTGCGGAACCGGCCGGTCGCCTCGATCACGATGTCGACCCCGTGCGAGCTCCAGTCCAACTCGGCCGGATCAGCTTTCGCGGTCACGGCGATGCTCCGCCCGTCGACCACGAGCGCGTTCCCCTCCACCGCGACGGTGTGGGACCAGGGGCCGTAGGTCGAGTCGAACGCGAGCAGGTGCCCCAGCGTGTCCGGTGTCGTGAGGTCGTTGACCGCGACCACCTCGAACGCGGTGTCGCCGCGCTCGACCGCGCTGCGCAGCACGTCCCGCCCGATCCGGCCGAACCCGTTGATGCCGACGCGTACCACCATCGTGTCCTCCTCGTGGAAAGTCCTGTCCTGTCGATGCTCTTCCCATTGGGGTTCTGGTCCCAGAGAACGAGGGCGTCGGGCCGAGGGACCAAAGACCTTGTCGTTACAGGACGTGCCGCGCGAACGGTCTGACGGACGACTCTGTGACCGCGCCGCCGCGCGGAGAACCCTGGGTGGTGAGGAACCGAGGGAGGAAGTCATGAGCACCCAGTCGGTGTCACCGACCGCGCGCCTGGTGCGGCGCGTGTTCCACGGACGCAACCCGCTCACGCGGACGAGCGACCGCGTCGAGAGCGCGGTGTTCGTGACCGCACTCCTGATCGCCCTGCTCGGCGTGCCGATCGCCGCGGCGACCGGGTCCGAGGTGTACGCGCGGGAGTCGGTCAGCTCGGCCGAGCAGCTGCGCACCCGCCACCAGGTCGAGGCCACCCTGCTGGAGGACACCGGAACAGATGTCGCGACCGGGGTGACCGGTCCTGTGGTGCGCGCGTCCTGGCAGGCGCCTGACGGCACACCGCGCCAGGGTGCGGTCACCGCAGGCCACAACCTCAGGGCCGGCGGCACTGTGCCGGTCTGGATCGACCAGAACGGGGCGTTCACCACCCCGCCGCTCACCTCGGAGGGCGCGGTGATCACCGCGGTCGGCTGGACGGCAACGCTGTTGCTGGGGCTCGTGTGCGTGCTGTGCTCCGCGTATCTGCTGACCGTCCACCTCATCGGGCGGAGGAACGCCCGGCGGTGGGAAGCCGAATGGGCGGCGGTCGAACCGGAGTGGACACGACGTCGTCGCTAGGCGGCGAGCATTGGAGGACCGGCATGGTTGAAGCGACCGTCGACGCGGTGATGACCGACGAGGTCGTCACCGTCGGCATCAACACCCCCGTCGAGGACATCGTCCGGACGCTGTCGGAGCACCGCTTCGGCGCGGTGCCGGTCATCGACGACTTCGGCCTCGTCGCGGGGGTCGTGTCCGAAGCGGACCTGGTCGCCCGGATCGAATTCGGCGGGCCGTCCGCGGTTCCTCCGGCGAACCGGGCCGCCGAACGCAGGCTGCGCAAGGCGGGTGGACTCGTCGCCTGGCAGGTGATGACCCGTCCGGTGGTCACCGTTGACCGGCACGACCCGGTCGGCCTGGTCGCGCGACGACTGGCGGAATCCGGGGTGCGCAGGTTGTTCGTCCTCGGTGACGACGAACTCGTGGGCGTGGTGACCCGAGGTGACCTGCTCCGACTGCTCGCACGGAACGAGGAGCCCAGGTGACGGCGGGGAAGCGGATGCGCCGCGAACCCTACGAGCGCGAGCTGTACCGGTTGCAGGCTGAACTGGTGAAGCTGCAGGAATGGGTCCGGGCCGAGGGCGCGCGGTTGGTGGTGGTGTTCGAGGGCCGTGACGCGGCGGGGAAGGGCAGCGCGATCAAGCGGATCACCGAGCACCTCAATCCGCGCGTCGCCCGGATCGTGGCGCTGCCCAAGCCGACGGAGCGGCAACGGGGCCAGTGGTATTTCCAGCGCTACGTCGAGCACCTGCCCGCGGCGGGTGAGATCGTCCTGCTCGACCGGAGTTGGTACAACCGCGCGGGCGTCGAACGTGTCATGGGGTATTGCACCCCGGAGGAGCACCGTCGGTTCCTGCACCAGTGCCCCATTTTCGAGCGGTTGCTCGTGGAGGACGGGATCCTGCTGCGCAAGTACTGGTTCTCGGTCAGCGACACCGAGCAGGAGCAGCGGTTCCGCCGCAGGCTCGATGACCCGCTGCGCCGCTGGAAGCTGTCGCCGGTCGACCTGGAGTCGTTGTCGCGGTGGGAGGACTACTCGCGTGCCAAGGACGAGATGCTGGTGCACACCGACATCTCGGAGTCTCCCTGGTTCGTGGTCGACGGCGACGACAAGCGGCGGGCGCGCCTGAACGTGATCGCGCACCTGCTCTCGACCATCGATTACCACGACGTCCGCGCGCCCGCGCTGGAACTGCCTAACAGGCCCGCGTCCAACGGCTACCTGCGCGCGCCGCGCCACCTCCAGACGTTCGTGCCCGACCACAGCGCGACCGTGGTTGGGTGAAGGGCGTGGACACCATGCTGGCGTGGCACGTCGAGCGTCCGGGGCCGATGGCGAGCAGGCCTCTGCTCGCCCGGCGCGACCCGATCCCCGAGCCCGCGCCGGGCGAACTGCTGGTGAAGGTCCTGGTGTGCGGTGTCTGCCGGACCGACCTGCACGTGACCGAGGGCGACCTGCCGGTACACCGGCAAGGGGTGACGCCGGGCCACGAGGTGGTCGGCGAGGTCGTCGCGGCACGCTCGGACGGCTTCGCCGCCGGGGACCGGGTGGGGATCGCGTGGCTGCGCGGCACCTGCGGAACGTGCCGCTACTGCTTGCGCAGTGCGGAGAACCTGTGTCCGGACTCGCGCTACACCGGCTGGGACGAGCACGGCGGGTACGCCGAGTACGCCGTGGTCCCGGCCGCCTACGCCCACCACCTGCCCGCCGGGTACAGCGACGCGGAGTTGGCGCCGCTGCTGTGCGCGGGGATCATCGGCTACCGCGCGCTGCGACGGGCTGAGGTCCCCGAGGGCGGCAGGCTGGGCGTCTACGGGTTCGGCGGCAGCGCCCACCTGGCCGTCCAGGTCGCGCTGGCGCGGGGCGCGGTGGTGCACGTGATGACCCGCAGCGCGCGGGCCAGGGAGTTGGCGCTGGAGTTGGGCGCGGCCTCCGCGGGCGGCGCGGCGGACCCGCCGCCGGAGCCGCTGGACTCGGCCATCCTGTTCGCACCGGTCGGTGACCTGGTGCTGCCCGCGGAGGCCGCGCTGGACCGGGGTGGCACCCTGGCCATCGCGGGCATCCACCTCAGCGACATCCCGGTGCTGGACTACCAGCGCCACCTGTTCCAGGAGCGCCAGGTCCGCAGCGTCACGGCCAACACCCGCGAGGACGCGCGGGAGTTCCTGGCCTTCGCCGCGTCCCACCGGTTGCGGGTGTCCACCCAGCCCTATCCGCTGGACCGGGCCGACGCGGCGCTGGCGGACCTGGCCGGGGACCGGGTCGATGGCGCCGCGGTGCTCGTCACCTGATCAAACGGCCGCGGAGGCGATGAGCGCCTCGACGGTGCGCTCCACGGTGTCCACCAGCAGGTCGACGTCCGGCGTGCTGTCGTAGTCCGCCGTGACGCCGATCGCCAGCGTCCCCGCGTAGCTCAGCACCGCCACCCCCGTCCGCAGCCGCAGCGCGATCGGGACGTACGGGAGGATCTCGACGATCGCTCTCCCGAGCACCCGCACGGGCACCGGCGGACCCGGGACGTTCGTGGTCACGGTGACGACGTTGCGCTGAGGCAACATCCCCGCGAGCCGGATGCCCCACGACAGCGGCGCGTGCGGCTCGTGCCCTGCCAGCGAGGTGAGGACCGCGCCCGCCTCGCTGGTCTTGTCCGTCTTGAGCGCCGCCATGCGTCCGTGCACCTCGCGCAGCACCTCCACCGGGTCGGCCAGGTCGACCGGGAGGAACGGCAGCATGACCGACACCCGGTTGTCGACGGCGTCCCGGCTGCCGGCCGTGCGCACGGACACCGGTACCAGCGTCCGCACGCTGTCGGCCTCGGGCGTTTCGCCGCGGTTCAGCAGAACGGCGCGCAGGCCCGTGCTGATCGCCGCGAGCACCACGTCGTTCACGGTTGTGCCGAACCGCTTGGCCACCGCGGCCACGTCGGCCAGCGCCACGCGGGCCACGCGGTAGCGCCGCGGCACGCCGATCGGTCCGGACAGCGACGACGCCCGCACGGGCACGAGCGCACGGGCCAGCGACGCGAAGCCCTTGACGGTGTCGGTCACGTGCCCGGCCAGCAGACCTGGCAGCCGGAGCAGGAGTCGCACCTGCTCCACTGGGTTGAGGACCAGGTCGCCTACCGCCTCGGCGACGAGCCGGACCGCGCTCGGGGCGGTTTCCGGCACGAACTCGTCCACATCGGACGGAGCGGAGTCGTCGAACACCGCGCTGTAGAGCCGCGTGCCCGCCACGCCGTCCACCAGGCAGTGGTGCACCTTGGTCAGCATCGCCCAGCGTCCACCCGCCAGACCCTCGACCACCCAGCTCTCCCACAGTGGCCGGTCGCGGTCGAGCCGTTGCGCCATGATCCTGGCGACGAGGTCGGTCAGGGTTCGGTCGTCGCCGGGGGCGGGCAGCGCGGTGCGGCGGAGGTGGTAGGCCAGGTCGAACTCCGGGTCGTCGACCCACAGTGGCAGGCCGAGGTCCCACGGCACCCGGCGGACCTTCTGCCTGGCGCGGGGGACCGCCGCGAGCCGCGGGCCGATCGACGCGGCGAACTCGTCCCGGTCGGGTGCCGGTCCTTCCAATACCGCCACCGACGCGATCGCCAGTGAGGCGTGCGGATCGGCGTCCTCGATCTCCAGGAACGCCGCGTCCAGGGGACTCAACCGGTCCACATCTCCTCCAAAGATCGCGTAGGCGGCTCAAACAGACGAGTGCAACGCCTTCCGACGCTTGGTGAACTCCTCCTCATCGATCTCGCCGCGGGCGAACCGCTCGGCGAGCACCTGTTCCGCTGCGGAGCCACGGGTCGTGCCCGTGGGGCGAGCCAGGTGTCGCACGAGTGCGACGCCCCCGAGGATCGCCACCGCCCAGAACAGGACCATTCCGATCGTCATGACGGCGTAGCCCCAGCCGCCCATTCCGTTGCCGTACCAGTACATCATCGCCGAACGCCTCCATCCGCCTGCGCGACCGAGGGCATAGCCCGACCGGTGACCGGTCGCGGGTCACCGGTCGGGGGTTTCGGGGTCAGCGCAGCCACTGGTTGGCCTGGACGAAGGGCAGCTTCGCCCACGTGCGGCCCAGGCCCCAGGTGTCGCCCGCGGCGGCGTAGGCGACCGCGATGGCGATGAGTGCGTAGATGACGTGATAGTCGATCAATGGGTTGGTGGAGCCGCTGGCCGCGCCGGCCGAGGTGTGCTGGGCCAGCGGCCACTCGGCGGCCCACATCATCAGCATCATGAGCGCGGTGGAGACCGCGGCGATGCGCAGGCCGATGCCCAGCACCAGCGCGACGCCGATGGCGAGCAGGCCGAGCATGAACAGCCAGTCGGCCCACGCCGCTCCTGCCCAACCGTGGAACGTCGACTCCAGGGGCCCGACCGCGACGTGGCCGAGGAAGCCCTTGGTGGGTGAACCGCCGTTGATCCAGGCGCGTTCCGAGACCGTGCTGTAGCCGAGGCCGAAAGCCTTGTCCAGGAAGGCCCACAGGAACACCAGGCCGGTGACGATCCGCAGGACGGCCAACGGCCGGACCGCCCGGTCGGAGGTGCCAATCGTCCGAGCGTGCTCCGACGTGCCGCGGGACTGGACGGGGATGTGCTTGGTGGACATGAATCCTCCTTGGTCGTCGGCCGCTCGTCGGGCGGCCTTCGTGATGGCGCTTGCAGGCGTCATCCGCTGCTTCCAGCGTGGTCCCCGAACCCATCGGATGGCAGGGCACAACGTCGTTGTCCGGCAAGGCCTTTGGGATCACCGACCCGCGATCAGGGTCGAAGGTCCCTGCCCGGAAGGGACTGCCTGCGCTGCCGCGCGCACGCCGGGCCGAGCAGTATCCGAATCGGGGAACCCGACGGAGCCCGGACAGGGCTGCCCGCATCCCCGAACCTGGACCAGGTGATGCGGACCTTGGTCGACCTGGCGAGAGCGGCGATCTGACCGGAGGAGGAAGCCGTGGGTGAAGCCATCGTGGCGTCGGTGATGACCAGCCCGGTCATCACCGTGGAACTGGACACGCCCGTCAAAGCGGTGGCCGAACTGCTGGTCGAGCACGGGATCAGCGCCGTCCCGGTACTCGACGGCGGCCGGGTAACCGGTGTGGTGTCCGAGGCGGACCTGCTCGCCAACCGGGAGTATCGGGGCGGCAGCGTTCCCGCACCGACGACGGGTGGCGAGCTAACGCGGTGGCGCAAGGCTTTCGGCGCCACCGCGAGCCACGTCATGACCACACCCGCGATCGTCATCGACCCCGACGCGCCGGTGGGCGAGGCCTTCGGCCTGCTGGCCCAGTCGGCCGTGCGACGGCTGTTCGTGGTGGACCGCGACGGTGTGCTGGTCGGTGTGGTGGCGCGCCGCGACCTGCTCCGGGACTACCTGCGCGAAGACGACGACATCCGGGCCGACGTGTGCCGGGTGCTCCGCGAGGAAGTGGGCATCGACCCCGACCTGGTCACCACCTCGATCCGGGAAGGGCGGGTTCGGCTGTCGGGGTGGCTGGAGCGGCGCGATCAGGTCGACCACGCCGTCGTCCTGGTCCGTCTCCTGCCCGGAGTCGTGGACGTGCACGGCGAACTCGGCTGCGACGACGGGTAGACCGACCGGCGGTGTTGCCCCGGGTCGACGGGTCGACCGGGGGCAACGGGCGCGTTCAGACCTTCTCGTCGAGCCGCGACGTCACCGTGACGGCCTGGACGCCGGGGACGCTCTGGGCCAGCACGGTGGCGACGTGCCGATCCTCCGCACTGTCGAACTCGTCGCCGACCGAAACTACCCCGTCCGCTACGGAGACGACCCAGCGACCGTGCCCGCCGTACTTCGCGAGCACGCGCCGGACGTCGGCCACGATCGCCAGATCGTCGCGCGCCAGCGTGCGCAGCAGGTCTCGACGGCTGACGACGCCGACCAGCTTCTCACCGTCCACGACAGGCGCGCAGCGGATGTGGGCGTCCAGCATCGCCTTCGCCACCTCGGCGATGTCGGCGCCACCGCGGACCGCGATCGCCGGACTGGTCATCACCTCGCCCACCGAGGCGGGTGGTGCGGCCGCCGGGGTCGGGTCCTCGCGCCAGACCAGGGTTCGCGCGTCCGGGGTGATGCGGTCGCGCACCAGGTCGGCCTCCGTGACGATGCCGATCAGCCGGTCGTCGGCGTCCACCACGGGCAACGCGGTGAACCCGTGCGAGGTGATCAGGCCGATGGCGGCTTTGACGGGTGTGGTGGGTCGGACTGTGATGGCCGGACTGGACATGACGTCTACCGCTCGCATGGTTCAGCTCCTCGCCTTGCCGAGTTCGGACACCGCCGCGGGCCGGCGGGCCTGTCTGCCGATCACCACGACGGGGCTGCCCCCGTGCCGCAGGACCGCGCGCTTGACCGAGCGGAACAGCGAGCCGCGGACGGCCCCTCCTCGCCGGGACCCCACGACCACCATCGCGCCGAAGTGGGCGTGCCACGCCAACGCACCCGCCGCGGGCGTGCCGAGCACCTCGGAGTGCACCGGCACATCCGGGTAGCAGGCGGCCAAGTCGGCGAGCAACTCATCCAGGTCGTCGGATGTCTCCGTCTGCCGTCGCGACCCGCAGCGCACCAGTCGGACGCCCGTGCCCAGGTGGTGGGCTTCGGCGAACGCGAACTCCAGCTTCTGCGGCGTCCGCTCCAGCCGGTGGACGCCGACGACCACCGGCGCGGGCTGCTCCTGCCACTTGGCGCCAGAGGGAACGCTGACCACGGGGCACCCGGCCAGCGCGCTCAGTGCGGTCACCACCGACTCCCCGTCGAACACCTCCTCGCCGGAGTCGTCGACCACGATCGAGTGGGCGTGCTCGGACTCGGTGACCAGGGCGTCGCCCAGCGCGTCGGCGACGAACCGGTGATCGACGCGCAGGCCGGGGTGGCGCACGCGCAGTTCGTCCAGCAGGTCGGCCGCGAGCGGCGAGAGGTGCAGGACGAGCAGCGGTGATCCGCGCCGATGGGCGTAGCCCGCCGCCCACCGGACGGCGTCGCGCCGGGCTGTCGCCACGACGACGACCGGATCGTCGTGGCCGGGGTTGCCGTTCATCGGGTACCTCCGAGGTGCGCGGCTTTCGCCGACGGGTAGTCGCCGAGCACTTCGGCGGCGGGACGGCGGGGTGTGGCCGGGAGTGGTTCACCGCCGACCGGGGCCCAGCCGATGCGGAGCACGATCTGGGGGAAGGCGATGCCGTCGAGCACGTCCTCGCGCAGCGCGTCCCTGGTCGGGCCGAACTCGATCGGCTGGCTGAGCGGGCAGGTGGCGAGCCGGAAGTCGGTGGCGGCCAGCAGGACGGCGCTCAGGGCTTCACCGGCGCGCAGCCGGGCACCCCGGTCGTCCGCGGTCGTGGCGAGCACCAGCAGTTCGCCCGCGTCCTCCTCGGATGTCCCCTGGGCCGCGTCGAGCCTGCCATCGGGGAAGGTCCGCATCGTGACGTCACCGTGCCGGAGGGGGGTGGACGGGCTGTTGGCCGCGGGAACGCCGTCCACGGCGGCGTAGCCCCGGCCCGCCCACGCGGCGAGTTCAGCGGAGTAGGTGGCGTCCATGCCCTGTTGCCAGGCCGCCAGCGTGATGGCCGAAGTCAGCCGGAACCGATCACGTGGGTCTTCAGCGGCCATGGCGACGACGCCCTCGTGCGACGCGCGCTCGGCCAGCGCGTCCACCATCGCGGCGGGCACGGGCCAGGAGCTGAAGTGCCTGCGGTCGGTGCGGCGGTGCGGGATGGCGGCCGACATCGCGATGTCGTCGGCGGTCGCCTGCCGGGCGAAGAACGTGACGGCGGCCAGGTGGTCGGGTTCGGCGGGGTTGGGCAACCGGTGCACGACCGTGGCCCAGCCGAGGGCGGCGAAGCCGACCCGCAGGTGGTGCAACGCCGCGCCGCAGCTGATCAACAGGTCACGCCCGTCCGGGTCGGTCGCGGGCAGGGCGCGCTCGGTGTCGGCGAACAGGTGCACCGAGCTGTCACCGGTCGCCCACCGCCACGGCTGGGTGTTGTGGATCGACGGCGCGCGGGTCGCGAGTGCGATCACGGCCTCGATGGTCCTGCGGTCCGGTGCGTCCTGCGGCATCGCGAACACCTCCTGTTCTGCGCTCTGGGCAACGGGTCGGATCGACGTGACCCGCCTTTCCCATCCCCAGATTCCCTTGCCCGCCCCGGACATCGGAGAGTCGAAGGTCCTGTTCGACGGCGCCAAGGTCCCGCATCCACCATCGACAAAGGACGGTCAGTGCGAGGCATGGGCGAGCTGCAGGACGACCTCGCGGGACGGTTCGGGCACGTGGGGGCGGTGGACGACCAGGACGGGGCACGGGGCTTGGTGCAGGGCGGTCCTGGTGACGGTGCCGCAGCGTCCGGTTTGGGTGGGCTGGTCTCCTGGGCCGACCACGAGCAGGTCGCTGTCGGTGCAGCGGGCGACGGCCTCGTGGGGTTGGCCGCGCAGCAGGACGACGGTGTGGGGTGGCCGCCGGTCGAGCTTTTCCAGCAGCCGGGCCGCGTTGTCGAGCACGAACTGGTGGTCGGTGGCGAGCGCGTCCTTGGCCATCGGCACGGGGAGCGCGTGTACGACGCGCAGCTTGGCGCGGTGGTCGAGTGCCATGGCCGCTGCCCGCGTGATCACCAGTTCGTCGTCCTCGCCGCCGCTGATCAACGCGGTGATCCGGCGGTTCTCGCCGCGCACCGCCGATGGCCTGCCGCGGACGACGAGGGTGTCGCAGGTCGACCGGCGGACGAGGGGCAGCACGAGCCCGCCGAGGCGGAGGGAGTTCGTCGAGTGGCCCCGGTAGCCGACCACGACCAGCCCGGCGGCACGTCCGGCGGTCTCCAGGTCCCGCGCGGGATCGGGGCCGGACTCGTGCACCCGCACCCGCAGCATGGGGAAATCGCTGGTCACGTGGTTCAGACCGCCGTTGGCGGGCACCGTGTCGGGAACCTCGGAGTTCCAGTCCCGCAGCCAGACGTCCAGCACCGCGCCGGTACGCCACGCGTGATCGGCGGCCCATCGCAGCGCCATCTGCCCCCAGAACGACCCGTCGTTGCCCACGATCACCGGCAGTGGAAACCGGCCGGGTGTCTCGAAACGGTCTGCTGGACTCGGTTCGTCGTGCATGAGCGCTCCAGTGTTCGTACGGGCCCCCGGCACCTCAACGGTCGCGCGGTGGCCTGCGCGACGTCAGTGCTCACCGGACCTCGTCCGGCGGGATGAAAGGCCCTGCGGGTCGGGACCAGGAGTCAGGACCCCGACTCGGTGGTGCAGGGTTCGAGGACCAGTTCCTCGACCGGCCTGCGCGGTGTGGGCGGCACAGGGGACCCGAAGCCCAGGCGTAGCACGGTCTGCGGGAACAGGGACCCGCCGAGCGAGCGGCGCAGATCCTCCCGCACCCGGCGGACCTCGACGACCTGCGACAGGAAGGACGCCGACAGGCCCAGCGCGGTCGCGGTCAGCAGCACGCGCTGCATGGCTTGACCTGCTTGGAGTTCGGCGGACGGCCCGTCGTAGAAGGAGCAGAGCACGACCACGAAGGGGTCCGGCTCGTAGTCCTTCCCCGACGGCCGGTCGACGGGCTCGTCGGGAGCGAAGTCGCGCAGTGCCCACTCGTCCTGGGGAGCGGGCGTTGGTCCCGCCGAGCCGTGTGGCACGCCGTGTCCGGCTGCGGCCCGGTCCCCGGTCCAGTCGAGCAGTTCGGCCTGCACACGGGGATCCGCGAGCTGTTCCCGGTGCGCCCGTCCGATCAGTTCCCGCAACCGCACCTTCTCCTCGCGGGTGTCCACCACGTGCAGCCAGGACCGCTCCTGCTCCGCGGCGCGGAGCAACTGCTGCTGGTGCGTGGCGGGGACCTCGCTGTCGAAGAACGGATGGCGGTTGGTCCTGCGGGATTCGACGGCCTTGAGCAGCGAACGGCTCTCTTCTGTGGTGGTGAACTGCCCACCACGCCGGACGACGGCGAGCGCGCCTTCGGCCTCCCGGCCGGGCAGCAGGGTGACCAGCGGCCGGATACCGAGCCCTTGCAGGGCAAGTCGCGCGTTCAGCAGGGCCGCGCCACAGGAGAGGCGCAGTTCGCGCGATTCCGGATCGGTCGCTCGCAGCCGCTTGGCCGGGTCGAAGTGCAACTCGATCCGGTCGGCGTGCAGCGCGAACCGCCACGGCTGGCTGTTGTGGATGGAAGGAGCCAGTGAGGCGGCTTCGAGCACACCGCGGACGTCGTCCTCCTCCAGACCCAGCGTCGGCACCACTGCGCTCATCATCTTCACCTCGTCGGACTGGATTCGCTGACCTGACACGATCCACTGTCGTTCGCCGTGGACGACGTGCACACCGTCGAAGGTCCTCTGCCGGCAGGGCCGTCCTCCGGGAACGTTTGTGGAGCGACTACCGATCTGGTCACCCGATGGCTGCCGTGACAAGCTGGGCGAATCGGCACGTTCGCATCCAACGGGTGTCGGCAGAGGAGACGTCGAGATGGTTCACGAGCCCGGCCCCGTCGGTGGCGGAGCGAAGGTGAGCCTGGGCGGACTGCGCTTGGACGAACTGCTCGGCGAGGTCCAGGAGCGGCTCACCGAGATCGCCGCGTCGCGCGACCAGACGCAGAGCCTGCTCGACGCCGTCCTCGCGGTCGGGTCGGGGCTGGAACTGGACTCGCCCTCCAGCGGATCGTGCAGGCCGCCGTCGACCTGGTGGGGGCCCGGTACGGGGCGTTGGGCGTGCTCGGCACCAGGGACGACCTGTCGGAGTTCGTCTACGAGGGCATCGACGCCGAGACGCGGTCGCACATGGGGCACCTGCCGGAGGGCAAGGGCCTGCTCGGGCTGTTGATCAAGGATCCGAGGGCCATCCGGTTGCTGGACCTGAGCAAGCACGACGCGTCGGTGGGTTTCCCGCCCAACCATCCGCCG
>JBDSAJ010000160.1:0-7705 GCA_039922235.1 Umezawaea sp. | reverse complement strand
TGGCCGCGCGGGCGCTCGGTGTGCGGCTGGGCGACCGGTGGACGACCCCTCCGGAGAGCCCGCTGGAGGTCGTGCACCGGATCACGCCCACCCCACTGCTGGTAGTACATGGTGAAGACGACCACTACTTCAGTCCTGCCCACGGCGTCGCGCTGCACAGGGCGACCAATGGCCACTCCGAACTGTGGCTCGAACCCGCCACCCGGCACGCGGAATCGGCGATGACGCCGGCGCTGGTGGACCGGATGGCGGCCTGGCTCGACCACGCGTCCACACGAGAAGGAAAGTGATGACCACCGCCCCGATCCGCAGGACCGCCCCGAAACGCCGCCCGTCCAGGGGCAGGAAGTGGATCATCGCCCTCCTGGTGCTGGTAGCGCTCTTCGTCGGCGCCGACTTCGCGCTGGCCGCGGCGGGCGAGTACCAGGTCGCGCAGAAGATGCGGACGAAGCTGCAGCTCACCGAGGACCCGTCGGTGCGGATCAACGGGTTCCCGTTCATCACGCAGGCGCTGAGCGGCGACTACCGGGACATCGAGATCAGCGCCACGGGCGTGCCGGTGAAGGACCAGCTGCGGGACCTGGAGGTCCAGGCGAACCTGCTGCACACCCGCATCGAGCTGTCGAACCTGCTCGCGGGCAACACCAAGGGCGCGAAGATCGACCGGGTCCAGGGTCGCGTCAAGATCAAGGCGAACGACCTGAACCGGCTGGTCAACCAGGTGACGCCGTTCACCGACATGGCGATCGAGCCGGACACCCGCGCGGGCAAGCCCGACGAGGCGACGGCCGCGAACCGCACCACGGCGGCGGTCAAGCTGACCGGCAACACGACGCTGGCCAGCCGCAAGATCGCGCTCACCGCGTACGGCACCGTGACGCTGGTCGGCGGTCAGGTCGAGCTGGGGATCAACGAGCTGAAGATCGACGACGTGTCGCTGGAGCCGTTCATCGCGCAGCTCAAGCAGGCGCTCAGCATCAAGATCGACCCCGGTGCGCTGCCGTTCACCGTGACACCGACCGCCGTGCAGGTGGAGAGTGGGGCGTTCACGGTGGAGGGCACCGTGGACAACATCCCTCTGGACCAGGGCAACGGGTGAGATGACCGGAGTGTGGGCGCTGCTGGCGGTGCTGGTCGCGGTGGGCGTGGCCGGGTTGCTGTTGCGCGCCCGTGAAGGTCGGGTCAGTGCGGCGAAGACGACTGGGCCGGTGCTGCCGGGGCCGGTGCGCGAGTTGCTGCACCCGGACGCGGCGGTGACGTTGGTGCAGTTGTCCACGACGTTCTGCACGCCGTGCAGGCAGACGCGGGTGTTGCTGGCCGACCTGGCGGGGAAGACCGGGGGGCTGCACCACGTCGACCTGGACGTGACGGACCTGCCGGAGGTCGCCGCCGAGCTTGGGGTGATGAGGACTCCGACGACCTTGGCGCTGACGCGTCAAGGGGTGGAGATCCTGCGGATCGGCGGCGTGCCGAAGCGCGACACGCTCCTCGCGGCGCTGAAGGACCACCTGCCTGCCACCAACGGGTGAATATCGCCCCGGTGCCGACTTCCCAGGGGATGGACAACTCTCCCGACAGGGGAGAACTGCGGTTACTCTCGATGACATGTACGTGCTGCTGACCAAGCGACTCGCGGTGGACCTCTGCCGCGTGCACAGCAGCCTGTGTCGCACGATGCGCTGACCGGGCGGTTCCCGGCGGTCCCCTCACCTTCGACGTGAGCGCGCGGCTGCCCTCGAACTGCCTGACGGACACCCATGTCCAAGGTTCCCAGTCAGGAGTTGCACCGTGGTCAAGAACGCTCCGGTCGACCCACGTGGTCCGCGTTTCACCGCGTGGGCGACGGCGGCGGTGCTCGCGATCGTGCTGGTCACCGGCTGGTGGCCGTTCCTGGCCGTCCAGACCGTGGTCTTCGCCGTCTCCGCGTTCGTCTCCCTCGGCCTCAACCCGTGGAGCCGCGTGTACCGGAGCCTGGTCGCACCGAGGCTCGGGCCGACGACCGAACGCGAGGACGCCGCGCCGCTGCGCTTCGCCCAGGGTGTCGGGTTCGTCTTCGCGCTGGTCGGCACGGTCGGCTACGCGACCGGCTTCACCGGCGTCGGTGTGGTCGCCACGTCGTTCGCCCTCCTCGCCGCGCTGCTGAACGCCGCGTTCGCCTTCTGCCTCGGGTGCGAGGTCTACCTGCTCCTGCGCCGCTTCGCCCCCGCCATCGTCCGCCAGTAACAAGATCAAAGAATTGAGGAGCCACTCCGATGAGCCGTGAGAACGTCCTGGTCTCGGCCGCTTGGTCAGAGGAGAACCTCGAAGCGCCTGGTGTGGTGTTCGTCGAGGTCGACGAGGACACCACCGCGTACGAGGGGGGCCACATCCCCGGCGCCGTCCGGATCGACTGGAAGACGGAGCTGCAGGACCAGGTCCGCCGCGACTTCGTGGACCGCGCGGGCTTCGAGAAGCTCCTGTCCGCCAAGGGCATCTCCAACGACGACACCGTGATCCTCTACGGCGGCAACAACAACTGGTTCGCGGCCTACGCGTACTGGTACTTCAAGCTGTACGGCCACGACGCGGTCAAGCTGCTCGACGGCGGCCGCAAGAAGTGGGAGCTGGACGGCCGTCCGCTCGACAAGGACGTCCCCGAGCGCGCCGAGACCACCTACTCCGCGCAGGAGCAGGACCTGTCGATCCGGGCGTTCCGCGACGAGGTCGTGGCCGCGATCGGCACGAAGAACCTGGTCGACGTGCGGTCCCCCGACGAGTTCTCCGGGAAGCTGCTGGCCCCGGCGCACCTGCCGCAGGAGCAGGCGCAGCGCGCGGGCCACATCCCCACGGCGATCAGCGTGCCGTGGTCCAAGGCGGCCAACGAGGACGGCACCTTCCGCTCGGACGAGGAGCTGAAGGCGATCTACGGCGAGGCGGGCCTCGACGGCTCGAAGAACACCATCGCGTACTGCCGCATCGGCGAGCGCTCCTCGCACACCTGGTTCGCGTTGCACGAGCTGCTCGGGCACGAGGACGTGAAGAACTACGACGGTTCCTGGACCGAATACGGCTCGCTGGTCGGCGTGCCGGTCGAGCTCGGCAGCGGCAAGGAAGGCTGAACATGAGCGGATGCGGTGCCCCGGACCAGTCAGTGGTCATCGAGGGCGAGGACACGACGACGGAGACGGTGCTCAAGGGGAAGGTGTTCGCCGAGGGTGCTCCCGTCGGCGGCGCGTACGTCCGGCTGCTCGACTCGACCGGCGAGTTCACCGCCGAGGTCGTGTCGTCGCCGGAGGGTGACTTCCGGTTCTTCGCGGCTCCCGGCGACTGGACGATCCGGGCGCTGCACCGCTCGGGCAACGGCCAGGCGCTCGTGAGCGCGCAGGGCCCCGGCGTGCACGCGGTCGAGGTCGCGGTCGCCTGATCGCACTCCGGAGTGCACGGGGTCACACCCGGCGCTACCGGCCGAAGGGGACGGTGGGTGGCCTTGGCCACCGCCGTCCCCTTCGTTTTGCGCGGTGGAGATAAACTCGCCGGGTGGAACACTTCTTCACGGGGCTACTGGTCCTCGTCGCGCTGCTGATCACGTGGTTCGCCGCGTACGTGGTCTACCGGCTCTACTCCGACCAGCGCTGATGACGACGACGAACCCCGAGCCGGGGAGCGGTGACGCCGCGGTGCAGGCCGCCGCCGAGCGCGCCGAGATCACCCGTGGCCGCAACCTGCCGCAGTTCGCCGACCTGCCGGTCCCCGGCGACACGGCGAACCTGCGCGAGGGCCCGAACCTGCACGACCGCTGCCTGTCGCTGCTGCCGCTGATCGGCGTGTGGCGCGGCGAGGGCGAGGTGGTCTACCCGAGCATCGACGGCCCGTACCGCTTCGGCCAGCAGATCACGTTCGCCCACGACGGCAGGCCGTTCCTGTTCTACGAGGCGCGGTCGTGGCTGCTGTCGGAGTCCGGCGAGGTGATCCGCACCGCCGCCCGCGAGACCGGGTTCTGGCGTCCGCAGGAGGACGACACGATCGAGGTCCTGCTGGCGCACAACACCGGGATCATGGAGCTGTACTACGGGAAGCCGCGCAACCAGACGTCGTGGGAGTTCGCCACGGACGCGGTCGTGCGCACCTCCACCGCGAAGGACGTCACGGCGTCACAGCGGCTGTACGGCGTGGTCAACAACGGCGACCTCGCGTACGTGGAGGAGCGGGCCATGGTCGGCTACCCGCTGCAGCCGCACACGTCCGCGCACCTGAAGCGGTTCGCGGGCTAGTTTTTCCTCCTCCGCTCCTCTTCCTGCTGGTAGAGGGCGAGGAACAGGGCGAGCAGGCTGTCGTCGGACAGCGACGTCACCCCGTCGGGCAGTTCGACCCGGCGGGGTCGGTCGCCGAGCAGGGCGTAGTCGAGCGTGAACGGCCCGACCATCCGCAGCCGGGTGCTGAACTGGTCGTAGGCCACCTCGTACGGGCCGATCCGCTTGAGGCTCGAACTCATCCAGTGCTGTTCGACCGTCCACGTCCCGACGGCCTGCCAGTCCCTGCTCATCCGGTGGTACTCGACCGCGACCCCGGCGACCGAGCAGAGCCTGCTGCCCAGCCGGTCGTACTCCAGCCACCACGGCCCCACCGCCGTCGGCCGGACGCCGAACAGGTCGTAGGCGAGTTCCACCTCCCCGATGCGGCGCAGCCTGCTGCCGAGGTGGTCATAGGTCAGCTCGACGTCCATTCGTACTCCCCCGCGTACGTCCCCCCATCGAGTACACCAGGTTCGTGCGGATCTAGCCCACTCGCCGCAACGCCTTCTCGCGCCGCTCCGCGACGCGGGAGCCGGACTCGCGGCGGGCCATCCGGCGCAGCACCACCGGTGCCACGAGGAGGCCGAGGACGGCCCACGTGCTGAGCACGCCGACGGTTTCCAGGTGGCGCCACGACTCGCCGATCTCCACGGCGACCGCGCCGTCCGGCAGGAGTGCCGACCGCATCCCGAGGCCCATCCAGTAGACCGGGAAGACCTGTGCCACGCCTTGGGCCCAGTCGGGCAGGGCCGTGAGCGGGTAGAAGATGCCGGAGATCCCGATCAGGCCGAGGATCGGCAGGGTGAGCAGGCCCTGGCTCCTGGTGCTGGTGAACACCGATCCGAGCACGGCGCCGATGGGCAGCGCGGCCAGCAGCCCCAGTGCCAGCACCCAGAGCAGCGTCGGCCACGAGCCGGGTCCGATGGCCAGGCCGGGCACCAGGAGCGCGGCGGGCACCAGGAAGATCGCGAGGTCGACGACCAGTCCGCCGGACACCGAGATGAGCTTGCCGACGAGGTACGTCAGCAGGCCGTTCGGCGTCGCCTTCGCCCGCAGCAGCGTCCCGTCCTCGCGGTCGGCGGTGAGCTGCTGGCTCATGCTGACCATGGCCATCGAGGCGTTCATGCCGAGGATGCTCGGCAGCACCAGTGCACCGAGCCGGAAGCCCTCGAAGGACTTGTCCCGCAGGTAGAACGCGACGCCGACCATCAGCAGCGGCCAGAAGAAGTGGCCCCACAGGTCGGCGCCGTTGGTGAACGACTGCCGCAGTTCGACCACCCCGCGGGTCCAGCCCGCGCGCAGTGCCGTCGTGGTCATCGGGTCGCCTCCTCGGCTTGGCGCACCAGCGCGATGTAGGTGTCCTCCAGCGAAGCGCGGCGGACTTCGAGGTCGGTGACCTCGTCGCCGTACCGGCGGAACAGGTCGAACGCGAAGCGGGTGGACTCGGTGGTCCCTTGGGTGAAGCGCTGCCCGCCGCGCGTCCAGCGCACCTCGTCCTCGCCCGCGATCCGCCGCGCCAACTCCTCCGCCGTGCCGTCGGCGATGATCCGGCCGCCGTCGAGCACGACGATGCGGTCCGCCAACTCCTCGGCCTCGTGCAGGTCGTGCGTGGCGAGCAGGACCGTCGTGCCGCCGAGCGTCCGCACCAGGTCGTGGAACTCGCGCCTGGCCTCCGGGTCGAACCCCACCGTCGGCTCGTCGAGGAACAGCAGTTCCGGGCGGCCCACGATGCCGATCGCCACGTCCAGCCGACGCCGCTGGCCGCCGGAGAGCGTGCGGATCTTCTGGTTCGCCTGCGCGGTCAGCCCGACCGCGGCGACCAGGTCGTCGGCGTCCCACGGCGTCGTGTAGCAGGTGTAGCAGGACGCCAGGTGCGCCAGCAGTTCCCGCACGCGCCACTTGCCGTGGTCGCGCCACGACTGGAGCACGACGCCGACCCGTGCCCGCCACGGCTCGTCGCCGTGCTCCGGGTCCACGCCCAGCACCTCGACCCGGCCCGCCGAGCGAGCCCGGAAGCCCTCCAGCACCTCGATCGTGGTGGTCTTCCCCGCCCCGTTCGGGCCCAGCAGCGCCAGCACCTCCCCGCGCCGGGCCTGGAACGTCACGTCGTGCAGGACGTCGGTCGTGCCGTAGCGCATGCGCAGGCCTTCGACGTCGATCACCGGATCGGCCATCATCTCCCCCTTCAGGATTTCGCGAACGCTATGCCGACCCCAGCCGCACGTCAATGCAGATTGACGCACTTGACCAGCAATTCAGTGCAATGGCTGTGCCCGTGAACGCAATACTTTCGTTGCAACCAGTTCGCGACTAATGCACACTGCGGGAATGCCGGGTGGACGACTGACCAACCAGGACCGCAGGCGCATCGCCGCCGGCCTGGCGGAGGGGCTCGGCTTCGCCGAGATCGCCCGGCGGCTGGGGCGACCGACGTCGACCGTGAGCCGGGAGGTGACCCGCAACGGTGGCGGCGCCGAATACAGGGCCGAACGCGCACACCGAGCGACCGGGCAGCGCGCCCGCCGCAAGCCGCCCACGGTGGTCCCGGCCGTCGCGGCGCCCGACGAGGCGCGGGCGTTCGCGGAGGAGTTCGCGGCGCTGATGGTCCACACCGGGCTGCCGGGGATGGCGTCGAGGGTGTTCGCGGCGCTGGTCACCACCGACTCCGGGGCCATGACGGCGGCCGAACTGGTCGGTGCGCTGCGGGTCAGCCCGGCGTCGGTGTCGAAGGCCGTCGGCTACCTGGAAGGGCTGGACCTGGTCCGCCGGGAACGGGATCGGCGGCACGAGCGGTACCTGATCGACGACGACATCTGGCTGCGGACGTGGCTGACCAGCGCCAGGACGAACGACCTGCTGGCCGACGCCGCCCGGCGGGGGACCGAGGTCTTCGCCACGACCACGCCGACCGGTGCCCGACTGGAGGGGATGCGCCAGTTCTTCGCGCGGCTCAGCGAGGACATGGCGGGTGGACCGGATGGGTTGGACGACATCCTGACCGTCGCCGCCGCGCTGGTGCACGCGGCCACGCCGTGCACGGCGGAGCGGCTGGCGGACGTGCTGGGGTGGCCGCTCGACCGCGTCACCGGAGCACTGGCCGAAGCCGTGCGGCGGCCCGACATCACCGACCCGGTGGCCGTGCGGCAGATCGGTCCGGACGCGTACGCGGTGAGTGCGAAGGCCGATCGGCTCACGGCGGCGCAGCGCCGGGCACTGGAAGATTGTTCAACAATCCTCATCTAGGCCGTACGATGGAACCATGCGGCTGCGGAGGTGCGGTTCGGACGCGGTGCTGGTCGAGGTCGACTCGCTCGGCGAGGTGTCCGCCGTGCGCGCGGCGGTGCGGGCGGCCGACCTGCCGAACCTGGTGGAACTGGTGCCCGCGGCGCGGACGGTGCTCATCTCGGTGCGGCCGGGCACGAGCCTGACGGCGG
>JBDSAJ010000159.1:0-2864 GCA_039922235.1 Umezawaea sp. | reverse complement strand
CTGCCGTCGAGCAGGGCGCGCGCGTTGCGGGGCGTGACGGTGGACCAGGTGGTGTGCGGGTGGAAGCCGTGCGCCTCGTCGAGCAGAACCCCTTGCGCGCCTTCGAAGACGAGCCTGCCGGAGTCGGCGAGCCTGCCCGCCTCGTCGCCGGTCGTGATCCGTACGGCGTCCGCGAACGCCCGGTACAGGGCGACCAGGTCGTCCACCTGCACGCCGTCGCCGATCAGTGGTTCGTAGCAGCGGGCGAGCACGTCAAGCTTGCGCCGCAACAGGACCGGGTTCGCGCAGTCGCCCACCGTCGGTGCCGGACCGGGCGTGCCCGGCACCACTTGGCCCTCCACGACGTCACCCCGCGCGGCCCCTCGTCCGGCCAGCAGCGCGTACCAGGCGGTCTCGCCGATGCCCTTGCCGCACGAGCCGTGCCGGTCGCGACCCCTGGCGTCCTCCCTCGCCCGGTTCGCCGCGACGTGGATCGGCGTGGTCAGGAGCGCGTCGGCGTCGACCGACACGAGCCGCAGCGGGTCGTCGACGCCGAGCGCCGCCAGTGCCCGCGACTCGGTGGCCAGCGCGATCGGCTCCACCAGCACGTGGCGGGACAGCCAGGTCGGCACGCCCGCGAGCGTGCCGGACCCGAACTGGCTGAACGTGTGGTGCCTGCCGTCAACGACCACGTTGTGCGCGGCCTGCGCGCCACCGTTGAAGCGCACCACCGCCGACACGGAGCCGTCGGCGCACAGCGCGTCCACCACCGCTCCCTTGCCCTCGTCGCCGAACCCCAACCCGACGACGACCACGTGCTCCCCGGTGCTCACGTCAGCTCAGCGCCACGTCGTCGGGGCCGTCGATGCCCAGCGGAGCAGCCGACTTCGTCAGCGACCTGGCACCCGCGCCGACCTGGACCAGCGCCTTGCCGACCGACTCGCTCTCGCTGACCGAGCCGATCTCCGCCAGGTCGACCAGTGCCTGGTCCAGGTCGACCACGCGCTCCTCCAGCCCGATGGTCGCGGCGATCAGCTCGCACACCGCGCCGGGATCGTCCAGCTTGAGGAAGTTCTGGCCGAGGATGTCGCGCCAGTGGTCGGCGATCTGGGGGTCGTCGAAGTAGGAGGACTGGTTGGGGAGGATGAAGTACACGTGCCACTTGCGGGCCAGTTCGCGGTACACCGACACGGGGTCGATGTCCTGCGCGACGTCGTCGCCGATGATCCGGCGGATGTGACGGGCCTCCAGCCGCGGCTTGTTCAGCTCGTCGCCGATCAGGAACAGGTAGCCCTTGCGGCCCCGCTTCTGCCACGCGTCGGTGACCACGTGCCGCGCCACGAAGTACGCGGCCAACTCGTAGGACTCGCTCTTCTGCCCGCCGCCGTTGCCCTCCAGGAAGATGTCGCGGAGCTGCTCGTCCATCCGGTTGTCCGACTCGAACTGGCCGACCTGCAGCGGCACCCGGTCGCTGTCGGCGTCCCCGATCCCGCCGAACATCAGCTGCGGGTCGGCGAGGTAACCCTTGCGCTGCAACAGGCCGTGCAGCTTGCCGAGCTTGCCCTGCATGATCCTCGGCACGCTGCCCATCGAGCCCGTCACGTCGAACAGCACCGCGATCGGCGTCGAGTCGGCGTGGTCGGGTGAGTCGCGGCACTCCCGTGCGGTGACGCCCAGCGGGTCCATCGAGGGCGCGGCCTTCCACTTGTGCGCGGGCGTCGACTTGGTCGCCGCGGTGTAGCCGAAGTCCGCGATCCCCTTGGCCGCGCGGAAGGTCTTGGCCGCCGCGTAGGCGTTGTCGTCCCAGCTGCCGTGTCCCATGGTCATGCTCCTGTCTGGTGCGGAAGGGCGAACGGGCGGAAAACCCGTTTGCCGTAGAGGTCTTCGAGCAGTTCGTCGTACTCGCCCAGCAGGTCGACGGCGTCCGGCCGCCGCGATGGCGCGTCCTGCGTGCAGCCGCGGGCGAAGGTGATCTGCCGCTTCTCGTCGTGGTTCAGGAGGTCCAGCATCAGCGCGTGCGCCATGTGGACGTCCGTCGCGGTCGTGACCGGCTGTCCTCTGTGGACTTCCGGCGGGTAGGCGATGGTCTTGCTGGTCGCGAGCAGCCGCTGCCCGGACTCGACGGCGAACGACCACCCCGCCAGCACGATCCCGTGCTTCTCGGGGTGCACCAGCACGTTCTCGGCGGTGACGGCCCCGTGCACCAGCCCGATCCGGTGCGCCCCGGCCAGTGCCTTGAGCAGCCTGCGGTGCATCCACGCGTAGTCGCGCCCGTCCAGGCCGCAGGGGAACGCGCGCCGCACGTCAGCGAGCGTCACGAACCCGTCCACCAGCGGGTCGAGCACCGTGAACGCCCGCTCGCCGCGCCCGACGTCCCCCGAGACGTCGAGCAGTCGCGGGTAGTACGGCCGCAGCCAGCGGTGCTCGTTCGTGAACCGCTCCAGCGCCCGCAACGCCGCCCATTCGCTGTGCAGCAACGGGTTCAGCGCCGGGTTGCGCACCACCTTCACCACGTGCGGCCCGTCGGTCAGGTACAGGTTCGCCACACTGCCGACCGTGAACGGCTCACCGATCCGGTAGACGCCGGTCGCCGTGCGCAGTTCGACGGTCACGCCGTGCGTCCACTCGTGGTGCATCCGGGTCAGCTCCGCCGACGCCGCGTGCGCCCGCACGTCCCCAGATCCGGTCACGTCCGGGTGCAGCACGGAGGCCAGCGCGCGGTACAGCCGCTGTGCCTCCTTCCGCCGGATCGGATCGCTGGTAGGAGGCCCGAAGAGCCCCACGGCCGATCCGGCCCGCTCGACCTTCTCCAGTGCCTCTGCCCTCGTGAACATGGGTTTGAGTCTATGCGACTCAAACCCATTGCGCAACGGTGGACCGTCCGA
>JBDSAJ010000158.1:0-3524 GCA_039922235.1 Umezawaea sp. | reverse complement strand
CGTGCGACCAGTCGTCGGTGTTGTAGTTGTTGTAGCAGAGCTTCGCGGCGGGGTCGGCCGCACGGGCCGTCCGGAACGCCACCTCGATCCAGTCGTTGCCGCTGCGCTGGAGGTTCGAGTCACGGCGCCCGCCGCTGCTGCCGTCGGCGAACGCCTCGTTCACCACGTCCCACGAGTAGAGCTGGCCCTTGTAGTGGGTCGCCACCTGGGTGATGTGGTTGATCATCGCCGACCGCAGCGCCGAACCCTCCATGCGCTGCATCCACCCCGGCTGCTGCGAGTACCACGCCAGCGTGTGCCCACGCACCCGCATCCCCTGGCTCTTGGCGTGGTTCACGATCCGGTCGGCGTTGCCGTAGGAGAACTGGTTCTGGTTCGGCTCGGTCGCGTCGATCTTCATCTCGTTCTCGGGCGTCACCATGGTGAACTCGCGGTTCAGGATCCCCACGTAGGTGGAATCCGACAGCCTGTTCGCCGCGACCGCGGTACCGAAGTACCGGCCCGTCTGAGCGGCCGACGCGCCGAGCGTGGTAGCCGCGCCGGCGGACGTCGCCAGCACCAGCGCACCGCCCGCGGTGGCGACCAGCAGGCTCGACACGAGCAGGACTCGTGATACTGACCTCGATGTCAGTTTCATCTTTGGCACCTTCTGGGTGGAGTTGCAGGGATGGGACTCCGGCAGGCAGGTGAAAACGGTCGTCCTGAGACTGAAACCTTGTGGAGTATCGACCGAAACATATAGACCTGACAAGCCCGGAACAGACCAATCCGAGCACGTTCGGCTGACCGGGTACGACTCACCGGCGATACCGGATGACCTCGGGCGCTGCTCACCAGGACGGTGCAAGGCCTGGTTGAGACCGGAAAAGCAGAGGTCTGAGCCAACCTCAGCCGCACCTCCGAGGGGGCGCAACCAGCACGATCTCGGGCCAACAAGTTTCGCATTTCATGCCGAAACTTTTGACGCGAGAAGCCGCTAGAGCGGCGGTCGAGCAGCTGGGGCCCCCAACGCGCAGCGTTGGGGTCTCTACATGTGCCCCATCCCGCGAGTTGAACACTCGGGCACTCGACGTCCGCCGCCGGACAGGCGTGAATGTCGCACTCGGGGTGTCTGACCGTTCGACACGGGGCGCGCCAACGTTCGACTCGCGGGCACCAACACTGCGCGTTGGGAAGATCAGCTCCTGGACCCGCGGCGCGGTGGGCGGCGGCCGAGCACATCCCCTTGTGCCAGCAGGGCTCGGGCGAGGTCGTGTGCCTCAGCCGGGGTCAGGCTCAGCCAGGCGTCGCCGCGACCGCCGCCGTCAGGGCCGACGCTCAGCGTCACCCGGCCGATCGTGGCGGTGCCGCTCAACTGGATCCGCCCGACCGCGATGCGCCTGCCGCACGTCGTGGTCAACGCGGCGCCATCCGGTGATCCAGCTGGTTCGACCATCACCTGCACCCTTCTGCTCCGGTCCCCTTCGGGACACCCGGTGCAGCGCGAACGCGGCTCGGGCTATTCCCGCCGACCAGACGGGGTGGGCAGGCCCACCACCCGGCGGCCTTGGCCACGAACTCCGCGACCGCGATCAACGGCCGAGTACACCCGGCACGACCGCGCACACCGCTGCCCACGCTCGCCCCAGTGCCATACCAGCAGGTCAACGCGCAGGTGATCCGTCAGCGGAGAGCTGGTGCCCACGCGGTGGTAGAGCGGACTCCACCATGAGGACGCCCCTTGCCTGCACTGATTTCCACAAGATCGATTCCTAGCCTTTGAGCATGACCTCGACAGCACCCGCCCACACCGACCGGGCCCCCTCGAACCCCTTGCGGGCACTGGTCCAGCGCTTCCCGCTGATCACGTTCTTCACCCTCGCCAACGGCATCAGCTGGGTGGTCTGGCTGCCGTACATCCTGTCGCTCGACGGGTTCGGCGTCCTGCACTTCCGCTACCCGGACCTCCTGATGGGCAACCAGCTCACGGCGATCATGCCCGGCGCGTACCTCGGACCGCTGACCGCCGCGTTCACCGTCACGGCGATCACCGAGGGCCGCGAGGGCCTGCGTCGGTGGCGCAGGAGGCTGTTCCAGTTCCGCGCCGGTGTCGGGTGGTACGCGGTGGCGCTGCTCGCGGTGCCGATCGCCATCCTGGCGGGCACGCTGGCGATGCCCGGCGCGGAGGAAGCCGCGCGGTTCCCGTCGACGATGGTGCTGGTCGCCTACCTGCCGATGCTCGTGATCCAGTTCCTCACCACCGGTCTCGCCGAGGAGCCCGGCTGGCGCGACTTCGCGCTGACCCGCCTGCAGGAGCGCCACCACCCGCTCGTGGCGACGGGCATCCTCAGCGTCCTGTGGGCGCTCTGGCACTTCCCGCTGTTCCTCACCCCGTGGGGCGGCCCGGACGTCGACACGATGACGATCGTGCGGTTCTTGGTCATGGCGCTGGAGATGAGCATCCTGATCACGCTGGTGTACAACAAGGGCCGCCAGAGCGTGCCGCTCGTCATGCTGCTGCACTGCTCGATCAACAACTTCCAGTCGGTCGTCTTCTCCGACGTCTTCCCCGGCGACAACCCCGACTGGTACTGGGGGCCCACGCTCGGCCTCGGCTTGCTCTCCCTGATCGTCATCGCCCTCACCCGCGGCAGGCTCGGCTACACCGCGCCGGCCCCCGTCTCCACCAAGCCGAACGCCGAGGCCCTCGCATGACCAGCACCCTGACCACGAGCGCGCTGCGCCTGGAAGCCGTGACCAAGACCTACGGCTCCGGGGAGAGCGCGGTGACCGCGCTGCGCGAGGTGTCCATCGGGCTCGACCGGGGCACGTTCACCGCGGTCATGGGACCGTCCGGATCGGGCAAGAGCACGTTCCTGCACTGCGCCGCCGGACTGGACCGGCCCACGTCCGGCAGCGTCCGACTCGGCGACGTCGAGCTGGCGGGGCTGAACGAGGCGAAGCTCACCGCGGTGCGGCGCGAGCGGGTTGGTTTCGTCTTCCAGGCCTACAACCTGATGTCGGCGCTGACCGTCGAGGAGAACGTCGCACTGGTGCCGCGCCTGTCCGGCCGCGACGTGGACCGCGCGTGGCTGACCGAGCTGCTGCACCGGGTCGGCATGGGCGACCGGTTCGACCGGCGGCCGTCCCAGCTGTCCGGCGGGCAGCAGCAGCGGGTGGCGATCGCCCGTGCCCTGGTGAACCGGCCGGAGGTCGTGATGGCCGACGAGCCGACCGGCGCGCTCGACACCCGCACCGGCCGCCAGGTCCTGGAACTGTTCCGGCAGTTGGTCGACGAACTCGGGCAGACCGTGCTGATGGTGACGCACGACCCGGTCGCCGCCTCGTACGCGGACTCCGTGGTGTTCCTCGCCGACGGCCGGATCGCGGGCCAACTGCACCGCCCCACCGTCGCGCAGGTGTCCGAGCGCATGACCCACCTCGGGGAGGTGTGACCCGTGTTCGCACTCGCCTGGAGCACGCTCAAGGCCCGCCGCGGCGGTTTCATCGCCGCGTTCGTCGCGCTGTTCTGCGGCGCCGCGGTG
>JBDSAJ010000157.1:0-4654 GCA_039922235.1 Umezawaea sp. | reverse complement strand
GTGGCACCTTTCGCCGGTGTCTTCAACCCCATGATGCAGCTCTTCCAGTGCAACGGGACCCTCGCGCAACGTTGGGTCGTCGGTTTCGCGTAGGTGCTTCCACGCGCCACCGCCGAGGTGGCGCGTGGAGACGCGGATTTCACATCGCGCGTTTGCCGTCCGTGTGACCTGGGTAACCGCAGGTCATGAGGAACTCGACTGCTGGGCGTGTCAAGGTCGCCGGCCTGCAACCGGCACAGGTGTTGGTGGCCCTCGTGTCCCTGCTGTTCATCGCGGCGGGTGTGGTGGGCTTCCTTCGCACGGGGTTCGGCGACTTCGCCGGGGAGCAGCACTCGATGCTGCTGGGGTTCGCGGTGAACCCGCTGCACAACGTCATCCACCTGGCGTTCGGTGTGCTCGGCCTGCTGCTCGCCGGCAGTTCGGCACTGGCCCGCGCCTTCGGCTGGATCCTGTTCATCGCCTACGGCGCCGTCTTCATCTGGGGCCTGATGCTCGCGGGGGTCATCTCCACCAACCCGGTCTCGGCGCTGGGCAACCCGCTGGCGCTCAACGCCAATGACAACTGGCTGCACCTCGGCTTCGCCGCCGTCGGCCTGCTGATCGCGGTGCTGCCCGCTCGGCGCAAGATCATCGTGGACGAGCCCGAGCTCGTGGACGAGCCGGTTCGCGACGCGCACGACGACCGGATCGACGCGCACGACGACCGGATCGTTGCCGACCGGACGCGGGACCGCGACGACGTGACCGCGACCGAGTCGCGCACCCAGCCCGTTCCGACGCAGCACGCGCCGGATCCCCGCACCGACTCGATTCCGGCGCAGGAAGACACCAAGCGCCACCGGGTGGGTCATTGACCCGGTCGGGTGCGACCGGCGTGGCCCGGCTGGAGGCCGCTACCCGCACCCTCAGGGCACTGGATTACGAGCACGGTGGAGGCGCTTGCGCCTCCGCCGTGCTCGCCCAGCTCAGCACCGGCAGGCGGATGCTCGACGAAGTCGGGGCGGCCTCGGCCTCCGCCTCCGGTGACGTCGCGGTCCGGCTGCACGTCGCGCTGGCCGACCTGCACAACCTGGCGGGCTGGATCTCGTTCGACCTCGGCCGCGCCGAAGCCGCGCAGGCCCACTTCCGCGCCGCGCTCGACCTCGCCGAAGGCGCGGGCAACCACTCGCTCGCCGCCAACGTGCACTACCGGCTCGGCCGGGTCCACCTGCACCACGACCGGCTGGACGACGCGCTGCGGGAGTTCGACGCCTCCGGGCACGAGGCCGCGGGCACGGGTTCCGACCTGGAACTGGCGCTCGTGGACGCCAACCGCGCCTGGGTGCACGCCAAACGCGGCGAGGCCGCCGAGGCGGAACGGCTGCTCGCCCGCGCCCAGGGCGGCTTCGCCGATCCCGACCGCGCCCCCGACTGGGCCCGCTTCTTCACCTCGGCCGACCTGACCGGCATGACCGGCACCGTTCACTCGACCCTCGCCGAGGCAGGCGACGTCCGGCACGTCGAGAAGGCCGTGCCCGCGCTGAACGAGGCCATCGACGCCTACGGCGAGGACATGGCCCGCAGCCGCGCGTTCAGCATGATCGAACTCGCGGTCAGCACCCTGCTGGCCGGTGACCTGGACGCGGGCGTCGAAGCGGGTTGCACCGCCGTGAGCCACGCGGTCCCGATCCGCTCCGCCCGTACGGTCGACCGGATGAGGCCGCTGCACCGGGCGGCGCTCGGCAGGCCGAAGCACGACGGCGCTCGGGAACTGGTGCTGCGCATCGAGGCGTTCAGCGCGAACTGAGCTTGGCAGCGAGTCGGGCCTGGCAGTGGGCTGGGCTTGGCAGCGAGCCGGACCCTTCCCGTGAACCGGGCTCGACCCCGGTGGTTAATTCGGCCGAGACATCGGCAAGCCCGTGACTCGGTGAAGCGATGAGAAGCGCCAACTCGGGCAGGGGCGACGGAGTCGCAGGTCACCGGCGTTCTCGAAGTGACCGCCAAGGTCGAGCCCACCAGCAAAACGGGCCCTGACCGAGGGCCGAAAAGGTCGCGAGCGGCACGAGCCAGAGGTCCCCCGGTCGTGAGGACCCCCCGATACCGACGCTACCTCCGCCCACCGACAATTCCGTCGATCAGCCAATTCCGTCGATCAGCTCTCCACCACCCCACCCATACGGCAGCCCTATCCTCCGCCCGATCGATGCGGCGGCACGAGCCGGAACGCCGCTTACTGTGGCCGGATGACCGCTGTCGACGACGTGCGCTACTGGCGGCACCCAGCGGTGCCGGGGGTGGACCTGATCCGCGCGCACTACCTGCGGCACGGGTTCAGCAGGCACAGCCACGACACGTTCGCGATCGGTGTCGCGGCCATCGGGGTCGAGGAGCTGTGGCTCGGCGGCTCGGTGCACCGGGTGCTGCCCGGTGGGGTGGTGATGATCAATCCTGGTGTCGTCCACACCGGACGTGCGGCTGCTGAGGACGGGTGGGGGTACCGGGCGTTCTACCCGGATGTCGCGGTGGTGGCGGAGGTCGCGGGCATCGCCGACCCGTGGTTCACCGAGCAGGTGGTCTACGACGCCCGCGCGGCGGAGGTGCTCGTCGCCGCGCACCGGGCCGCCGAGTCGGCCGACCGGCTGGCCGCCAGTTCCCTGTTGGGCCAGGCACTTGCGGTGCTGCTGCGCGGGTACGGCGGGGGGCAGGTGCCGCCGCGGGCCACTGGCGGCCAGGCCGTGGAGTCGGCTCGGGAGATCCTGCACGAGCGGCTGGCGGAGCCGCCGAGCCTCGCCGAGCTGGCAGCTGAGGTAGGGACGGGGCAGTTCGCGCTGCTGCGGGCCTTTCGCGCCCGGCACGGGCTGCCGCCGCACGCCTACCTCAACCAGCTGCGGGTGCGTCGGGCGTGTGCGCTGCTGGACCTCGGGACGCCCGTCGCGCGGGCGGCCGTGGAGGTGGGGTTCACCGACCAGTCGCACCTGGCGCGGCACTTCCGGCGGATCGTCGGGGTCTCGCCGGGGCACTACCGGCGCAAGAACGTACAAGATCGGCCCTGATCCGCCGACCTAGCCTGCCGCCATGTTGGAACCGGACCGGGAGACCCGGCGTGCGTGGACCGACGCGGTGGGCGCGTTCGTGGAGGACTTCGTGGCCGGCCTTGACAAGGCGCCCGCCAGCGAACCGGGACCGGAGGAGCTGGCCGAGTTCCTGGTCGAGCCACCGGAACGGCCGGGGTCGTTCGACGACCTGCTGGCGACGTTCGGCCGGGCGGCGGGCTACGCGGTGGAGACGGCGGGCCCCGGCTACCTCGGTTACTTCCCGGCGGGCGGGCTGCTCAGCTCGGTGCTCGCCGAAACGCTGGCGCAGGCGGTGAACCGCTTCACCGGCGTGGCGGACACCGCGCCCGCGCTGGTCGCCATGGAGCACGCGGTGATCCGCTGGTTCTGCCGCCGCTTCGACCTCCCCGAGGGCGCGGGCGGCCTGATCACGTCCGGCGCGTCGATCGCGACGCTGGCCGCGCTGACCACCGCCCGCGAGGACCGGCTCGGCGGACCGGACCCGCTCGGCACCATCTACGTCACCGAGCACACCCACTACTGCGTGGCGAAGGCCGCCCGGATCGCCGGGTTCACGTCCGCGCAGCTGCGCGTCGTACCCGTCGACGAGGACCTGCGGATGGACCTGGTCGCGGCGGACGCGCTGATCGCCGACGACCGCGAGCGCGGGCTGCGGCCGTTCTTCCTCGTCGGCACGGCCGGGTCGACCAGCACCGGCACCGTCGACCCGCTGGACGCGCTGGGGGCGCTGGCCCAGCGGGAGAACCTCTGGTTCCACGTCGACGGCGCGTACGGCGGCTCGTTCCAGCTCACCGACCGCGGCCGGGCGGTCCTGCACGGCGTGCACCGGGCCGACTCGATCACGCTCGACCCGCACAAGAGCCTGTTCCTGCCCTACGGCACCGGTCTGCTGCTGGTCCGCGACGAGACCCGGCTGCGGGCCGCGCACGCCGCCGACGGCCACTACCTCCAGGACCTCGACCGCGAGCACGACCTACCCGACTACGGCGACCTCGGACCCGAGCTGACCAGGGAGTACCGCGGGCTGCGGCTGTGGCTGCCGCTGCACCTGCACGGCGTGGCGGCGTTCCGGGCGGAGCTGGACGAGAAGCTCGACCTGGCCGCGCTGGTGCACCGGGAGCTGTCGGCGGACCGGAACCTGGAGGTGCCGATGGCCCCCGACCTGACCGTCACGGTGTTCCGCTCGCCGTTCGGCGACGCGACCACCGAGCGGCTGCTGGAGCGCATCAACGGCACCCGTCGGATCTTCCTGTCCAGCACCCGGCTCGACGGGAAGCACACGCTGCGGCTGTGCGTGCTCAGCCACCGCACGCACCGCGCGCACGTCGAAGAGGCGCTCGACATCGTCCACCGGGCCGCCCGCGAATCCTGACTGGCAGTATTGGCCCGATGCCGACGTTGACGGAGTTGTGGGACCGGCCGGACGCAGTGGTCGTCTTCGGGTCAGCGCTGGTGGCGCTGGTCCTCGTGCTCAGCAGGGGGATCTGGCGGGTCAGCCGCAACGTGGTGACCATTGCCCACGAAGGCGGTCACGCGCTGTTCGCGCTGCTCAGCGGCCGACGGCTGTCCGGGATCACGCTGCACTCGGACACCTCCGGCGT
>JBDSAJ010000156.1:0-7645 GCA_039922235.1 Umezawaea sp. | reverse complement strand
CCACACCCACACCCACGTTCATGACCAGCGACCGTGCCGGCCACACGACCCGAAACGATCACACCACGCCGGACCGATCGAGAACTACCAGGTCAACAACTTGATCAAATTAGGCTACGTGGCATTGCATAGAGGCCCTTCGCTGCACAAACCTCCAGCTTAACGCATTGCTGCCTGACTACGCAATCGCCCTGCCACCCATCGGGCGGCTTCCTTTTCCGAGCCGTATTTCGAGATCGCCTGGTGGAATAGTTGTTCCTGGTATTCCGGGGAACGCCAGCCACCGTTGACGAAGAATTCGACCCCGTCGTCCGCGGCATCGGTGGCAGCCCGGCGCAGGGCAGCGAGCAGATCCGGGTCGAGGTTGGCCACTGCCGGAGTCTCGTCGTCGAAGACCGTCACGGGGTCGGGGACCGCACCATGTGCCTGGCCGAGGGCCTGCCGGACGGTCGATTCGCTGTGGGGCATGCCCCCAGTCGAGGCGGCGTGGCGTTGCCGGCCCGTACGAGCTTTTCGATAGGCCGACGATATGGGTCTGCTCGTAGCATCCGGAGCATGCGTGTGCTGATCGTCGAGGACGAGCCCTACCTGGCAGAGGCCATCCGCGATGGGTTGCGCCTGGAAGCGATCGCGGCCGACATAGCCGGTGACGGTGACACCGCTCTGGAGTTGTTGAGCATCAACTCCTACGACCTCGCGGTCCTCGATCGCGACATTCCGGGGCCCTCCGGTGACGAGGTCGCCGAAAGCATCGTCAATTCGGGCAGCGGCATGCCGATCCTGATGCTCACCGCCGCCGATCGGATCGACGACAAGGCTTCCGGGTTCGGGCTCGGGGCGGACGACTACCTCACCAAGCCGTTCGAACTCCGGGAACTCGTGCTCCGGCTCCGAGCGCTCGACCGCAGGCGCGCCCACAACAGGCCGCCGGTGCGGGAGATCGCGGGCCTGCGGCTGGATCCGTTCCGCCGCGAGGTCTACCGGGACGGCCGGTACGTCGGGCTCACCCGGAAGCAGTTCGCCGTGCTCGAAGTCCTCGTCGCCGCCGAAGGCGGTGTCGTCAGCGCCGAAGAGCTGCTGGAACGGGCGTGGGACGAGAACGCCGACCCGTTCACCAACGCCGTGCGCATCACCGTCTCCGCGCTGCGCAAACGGCTCGGCGAACCCTGGATCATCGCCACCGTGGCCGGCGTCGGCTACCGCATCGACACAGCACCCGGCATCGGACGTGAGGAAGCGGAGCGTGGATAGGCAGCCCGGTTTGAGCGTTCGCCTCAAACTCACCCTCAGCTATGCCGGGTTCATCATGCTCGCGGGTGCCTTGCTGCTCACGGTCGTGTGGGTGTTCCTGCTGCGCTACGTGCCCGAGGTGATCAACACCCCGCCGCCGACCACGTCCGGGCAGTTCGGTCCGATGTACATCCCCGACCGCACCGAACTTCAGCGCGTCTTCGGCCCGAAGGCGGCCGTGATGCTGGTGCTCCTGCTGGTGTTCGGTCTCCTGGGAGGGTGGATGCTCGCCGGGAGCATGCTCGCGCCCCTGACTCGGATCACGAATGCCGCCCGCCTGGCCGCGAACGGATCGCTCTCCCACCGGATCCAGTTGGAAGGCCGCGCGGACGAGTTCCGCGAACTCGCCGACGCCTTCGACACCATGCTGGCGCGGCTCGAGGCGCACGACGCCGAACAGCAGAGGTTCGCGGCCAACGCCTCCCACGAGCTGCGCACCCCACTGGCGATCACGCAGACACTCCTCGACGTGGCCCGCATCGATCTGAACCGCGACACCGGCGAACTCGTCGAGCGCCTCCACTTCGTCAACACCCGTGCGATCGACCTCACCGAAGCCCTGCTCCTGCTCAGCCGCGCCAACGAGCGGTCCTTCAGCCGAGAACACGTCGACCTCTCCCTCCTAGCGGAAGATGCCGCTGAAACGCTCCTCCCCCTCGCCGAAAAACGCGGCCTCACCATCGAGACCTCCGGCGACCTGACCCCCACCACCGGCTCGCACGCGCTCCTGCTGCAGATGACCACGAACCTCGTGCACAACGCGATCGTGCACAACCTGCCTGAGCAGGGCACCGTGTGGGTAACGACCAGCGTTCGCTCGAAGACCGTGGTGCTCACCGTCGAGAACACCGGCGGGCAGCTCACCCGACAGCTGGTCTCGACGCTCACCGAACCGTTCCAACGCGGCACTCAACGCGTCCGCACCGACCACGCGGGTGTCGGACTCGGCCTGGCGATCGTCAAAAGCATCGTGCAAGCCCACGACGGAACCCTGACTCTCGCCCCCCGGCCCGACGGGGGGCTCCGCGTCACGGTCCAACTACCCGCCGCGCCATGACGGGAAAGTCGAAATAGGTGTCCGGGTACGGCTCGTCTTCCAGTGTGTAATGCCACCACTCGCAGTCGTACCGGGTAAACCCGCAGGCCTCCATGAGGGAACAAAGATGCCGGCGGTTTTCCGCTCCGACCGGCGAGACCCCTTTCGCTCCATGATGTGAGATCGGATCCATCAAGTCATGGCCGCCGCCCATGGCAGCGAGTTCACCGGTGGCCAGGTGGTAGAGCGTCAAGTCGACGGTGCTGCCTCGGCTGTGGCCGGACTTGGCGGCCACATATCCGTTGTCGATCATCTCGGCTCGGCCGATGTTCGGGTAGTGCCGCAGCTTCGTCCGGCCGTCCTCCGGCTGTGTCGACCAGCGCAGGAAGCAGTCCACGGCGCGTTGAGGGCGATACCCGTCCCACAGGAGCAGGCCGAAGCCGAGGGGAGCGGCCTTTTCTTGCGCACTCTCCAGTGCCGCGCACAAAGCCCTCGTGCCGATGATTCGGTTCACCAGGTATCCGTCCACCGGTTTGCCGGTGAAGTTGTCCCAGGTGGCGTACTTGGCGTCCCAGCGCAGGCCGGGCACGAACTCGTCCACAAAGACGAAATCGTCTTTCACCGGACTTTTCCGGTCAATGCCAACGACACCACCTGGTCGATCACTTCGGCAAGCGGCAAGCCGGCGGCTGCCATCATTCTCGGGTAGCGGCTGTAGGAGGTCATGCCGGGCAGGGTGTTGACCTCGTTGAGGACTACCGTCCCATCTTCCTTGAGGAATAGGTCCACTCGCGCAAGTCCTCGGCAGCCCAAGGCGCGATACACGACCTTTGCCGTCTCCTGGACGAGCGAGCGCGACTCGGCCGGGATTTCAGCGGGAACGATGAACATCGCGTTCTCGGAACCGGTTTCCGGGTCGCTCTCCTGGTGGATCCGGAAAAAGCCGTGGGACAGCGCGATCTGATCCACCTCGCCCGCGATCAGATCCAGGTCGTTCCCCAAGATGGCACAACCGATCTCGCTGCCGACGACCGCCTCCTCGATCAACACCTTCGAGTCGTACTGCCTCGCGATCTCCACCGCGCTCAGCAGTTCCTCTTCGCCAGACACCTTGCTGACACCGAAGGACGACCCTGAACGGGCAGGCTTGACGAAGACGGGATAGGTGAACCGGTCAGGATCGACGTTCTCGTTCGCCTGGACGGTCCAGAAATTCGGCGTTGCGACTCCCGCGCTGCCGGCGACGAGGTAGGTGAGGGATTTGTCCATGCACAGGGCAGAGCTTTGGACATCGCAACCCACGTAGGGGATGCCGGAGAGCTCCAACAAGCCCTGCATCGCGCCGTCCTCGCCCAGCGTGCCGTGCAGAACGGGAAACACCAGGTCCAGGCCGATCGCTTCGTAGTGCCCGGACTCCAGGACGAGCAATCCGCGGCAGCCGCTGTCCGGCGACAGCACGACCGGACGGCAGTCACCGTTTTCCCAACCTGTCTCAGGGCCGTCGCACAGCAGCCAAGCGCCGCTCTTCGTGATCCCGATCCAGAACGGTTCGTACTTCTCGGTGTCGAGGTTCTTCGCGACCTCTTGCGCGGACTTGACGGAGACGGGGTGCTCTTCGGAAGAACCCCCGAAGATGATGCCGATCTTCATATCCAGTGCTGCCTTTCGCTTTCGAAGTTCACGCAGTTGACGAGGCTGTTCTCAACGGTGTCGCTCAGGGCGTGGTCGGTGTAGTAGGCGGTGTGCGGACTGACGATCACATTCGGCAGTCTTTGTAGCCGCAGCAGCGGCGCATATTCGATGGGCTTGTTGCGGAAATCGGCGTAGAAGATCCCCTCCTCGCCTTCGAGGACGTCCAGCGCCGCGCCGCCCAACCTGCCGCTTTCCAACGCCGATACGAGGGCCTCGGTATCGACAAGCGAGCCGCGTCCGGTATTGATGACGAACGCGCCGTCTTTCAGTTGTGCAATGCGTTGACCATCGAGGAGGTGGTACGTCTCCGCGTTGAGCGGGGTGTGGAGCGTGACGATGTCGCTCTGCTGAAGCAATTCGTCGAGAGAGACATAATCGGCAGCGGTACCAGGGCGGTTGTCATAGGCCAGTATTCGGCAGCCAAAACCTCGCAGCCGGTCCATGACCGCAGCGCCGATGCGTCCTGTGCCGATGACCCCGACGGTCAGGTCGCGCAGTTCCTTTCCGCGCACATCACCCAGTCTGTAGTCATGGGTGTCCGCACGGCGAATGATGGATTTCGCGTTGCGCACGGCCATCAGCATCAGCATCAGCGTGTAGTCGGCCACGCTGTCGGGTGAATAGGAGACGTTCTCAACGGAGATGCCGACGCTCTCCGCGTACGCCACATCGATGTGGTTGTAGCCGATGCTTCTCGTGGAGATGTACCTGACACCGACCTGGCTCAGCGCGAGAAGTGCGGAGTTCGTGACCTGAGTTTTATGACCGATGCTGACGCATCGATGTCCGGCCGCCAGTTCGACAGTGGCTTCCGATACCGCGGCCTCCGTGATGACCGGCATCACACCAAAGCGAGGCGCCATCTCCCGGAACAACGCAGCCTCGTCCGGCCCGCACCCGTAAATCGTAATTCCCGTGCTCGGGGCGGCCGAGGATGGCCAGGACGCAGGCAATCGGGTGCGGCGGGCCGCCGTTCGCGCTGGTTCGCCGTAGGTCATGCCCCCAGTCAAGGCGGCGTGGCGTTGCCGGCACGTATGCGGTTTTCGATATGCCGCCAATATGCTACCGGCCAGTAAGAACCATCGACGCGATTCGGACCGCGCCTACCGCCGCAGGTGGGCCTCGATGCCGTCCAGGAGGAAGTCGAGGCCGGCCCAGAAGGTCTGGTCGGCGTCCAGGTGGGGACCGTCGTGGACCATCGCGGCCAGCGCGGGGAATCGGCCGGTGGCGAAGGTCTGCAGCAGATAAGGCCCGAAGGCGACCTGCCACTGCCTCTGGTCCATCCCGGAGACCCGCTCGGCGCGCCGCTCGGTGATCTCCCGGCGTACCGCGCCGGTCACGTACGCGTTGACCGCGGCGACCGCCGGCACGACGGTGTCCAGATCGACGTCGCCCATCGCGGCCAGCACGGCCTCTCCGCCTGCCATCGTGTTCGGCCCGAGTTGGGGCCGCCCGCCGAGCAGGTCGGCCAGCCATTCGTGCCGGTGGGCGGCCTGCCGGATGGCGTCGGCAAAGGAACGCAGCACCTCTCGCCAACCGTCTCCGACCGGCCGGATCTCCGCGTGGACCGCATCGACCATCAGGTCGAGCAACTCCTCCTTGGTGGCGATGTAGCCGTACAGCCGCATCGGTCCGACGTCCAGCGCCGCGGCGACCTTGCGCAGCGACACCGCGTCCAGGCCGTCCGCGTCGGCCAGCCGGATGGCCGCACGCACGATCCGCTCCCGGCTCAGCTGGGCCGGTACCGGTCGATCCGGCGGCTCCGGCCGCTCCCACACCACCATGCGCTGACAATACAACGCATGGTGCGATACGGTGTATCGAGAAATACGGTGTATCGGAGGAACTCATGACCATCGCCATCGTCGGAGCCGGACTGGGTGGCCTGGCCCTCGCACGGGTGCTGCGCGTGAACGGCATCGACGCCGTCGTGCACGAACGTGAACCCTCGCGGGACGCGCGAGGACAAGGCGGCATGCTCGACATCCACTCCGGGCAGCGGGCGTTGCGCGAGGCCGGTCTGATCGACCAGTTCTTCGCGATCGCCCGTGGCGAGGGGCAGGACATGCGGCTGCTGGAGCCGGACGGCACCCTGCTGCTGCAGGAGGACACGCCTGAGGACGCCCCGATGTTGCGACCCGAGGTGGACCGTGCCGATCTGCGTGACCTGCTGCTGGACTCCCTTCCGGAAGACGCGGTGCGCTGGGGGCACGCGTTCGAGTCCGCGGACAACGGCGTGCTGCGCTTCGCCGACGGCAGCAGTGCGACGTACGACCTGCTGGTCGGCGCCGACGGCGCGAACTCCCGTGTCCGGGCACTGCTCACCGACGCCCGGCCGGCGCACATCGGTCAGAACGTCGTCGAGCTCTGCATTTCCGACATCGACCGCACGCACCCCGACCTGGCGGCGATGGTCGGGCGCGGCAACTACTGGGTGCTCGGCGACGGAAAATCGTTGGCGGCGCAGCGCAACGGCGACGGCCGCGTCCGCATCGGCCTGAGCTTCTACAACACCGGCGAGGACTGGTTCGCCACCAGCGGGATCCCGTTCGACGACCCGGCCGCCGCTCGGGCGCGGCTGATCGAGCTGTTCGCCGGCTGGGACGCGCGGTTCACCGCACTGATCGCGGCCAGCGACGCCACGGTCGTGCCGCGGTCGATCACCATTCTCCCGGTCGGCCTGACCTGGCCGTCGACGCCGGACGTCACACTGCTCGGCGACGCCGCGCACCTGATGCCGCCGACGGGAGAGGGCGCCAACATGGCGCTGCTCGACGGCGCCCTGCTCGGTCTCGCGCTCGCCGCGCACCCGGACGACTTCCCCACCGCCGTCAAGGAATACGAACGCGAGATGTTCGAACGCACCAGCGCCGCCGCCCGGATGTCCGCGAAAATGAAGGAACTGCTGATGTCGCCGGACGCCAGCCGCAGATTGCTCGAGTTCTTCCAACCGAACTGAAGCTACGATCGCCGGCCATGACGGCGCGTCGTTTCACCGCCACGGTCCGCGCGGATGGGCGCGGCCGCGTGGTCGTGCCCATCCCCTTCGACCCCGACGAGGTCTGGGGCGTCAAGTCCCGGCACCACATCACCGGCACCGTCGACGAAGTGCGCATCCGCGGCGTCATCGAGACGTCCGATACCGACCGCCGAATCGTCCTCACGTCCGCCTGGCTGCGCGACCACGACCTGGCGCCCGGCGCCCGCGTCGAAGTAGCGCTGTCCCCGGAAGGCCCACAACGAGCCGACCTCGCCGAGGACATCGCGGCCGCACTCGACGCCACGCCAACAGCTGCCGAGTTCTTCGACTCCCTGGCCCAGTTCTACCGCCGCGCCTACCTGCGCTGGATCGACGGCACGACCCTGTGCTTGCCGAAAACCTCATCCATGCAGGTGGCAGGGTCTGCAGAGACCCGTGCGCGGATGCAGTCGTGCTCATGCTGCTGCGGATGAGCACGGCATGATGACCAGCCGTGCTGCTTCGGCTGGCCTACCTCAGTGTGACCAACGCGTTCGCCCTACTACGCCTGCTCCCCATGAGCGACCGGGACAAGGACGTCGAGATCCTGGTGCTACGACACCAGATCACCATCCTGGAACGCCAACTGGCCAAGACCCGGCCGCAGT
>JBDSAJ010000155.1:0-30714 GCA_039922235.1 Umezawaea sp. | reverse complement strand
CGCATACTTGTTGTGGCCTCGTCGGGTTGGTTCAGGTGTGGTAACCGGATTCAACCCGACGGGGTTTCTTGCGTTCGTGGGGGATCTGCGTGGGTTACAGACACAACTTCAGGCAACGCGCTTAGGGCAGTGAGTCCAGGTGCGGTGCCACCGCGTTCGCGAAGGCCCAGCCGTTGCTCGCGTCCCAGTTGATCGACCAGGTCATCGCACCGCGGATCGCCGGGTACGTGGTCGACGGCTTGAACGTGCCGCAGTTCGTGCCCCTGGCGAGGCAGCTCAGCGCGTTGTTCACGGTCTGCGGCGAGACGTGGCCGCTGCCCGCGCCCGACGTGGAGGCGGGCAGGCCGAGGCCTACCTGGTCCGCGCGCAGGCCGTTCTGGAGCTGGATGCAGGCGAGCGAGGTGATGAAGTCCACGCCGCCCTGGCTGTAGACCTTCTGGTCGCAGCCCAGCATCGAACCGGAGTTGTAGTACTGCATGTTGACGATCGTCAGGATGTCCTTGATCGCCAGCGCCAGTTGGAAGTAGCCGCCCGCGGTGGACTGCATGTCGATGGTCTGCGGCGCCATCGTGATGATCTTGCCGCCGCCCGCGTGGATCTTCCGCAGCGCAGCGCCCATCTGGGTCGCGTTGATGCCGTTCTCCAGGTCGATGTCGACGCCGTCGAACCCGTAGTTCGCGATCAGCGAGGTGACGCTGGTGGCGAAGTTGTTCGACGCCGTCGCGTCACCGACGCCGATGGTGCCCTTCTCGCCGCCGACGGACAGGACCACCTTCTGGCCGCGGGCCTTGACCGTCCTGATGTCGGCCTTGAACTGCGCGTCGGTGTAGCCGCCCAGCGCGCTGGACAGACCGGGGTCGAGGGTGAACGTCACCGCGCCCGGCGTGCTCGGCACGGCGTCGGCGAACGACACGGCGATGATGTCGTACGTGGTCGGCACGTCGGCGATCCTCAGCGCCCTGGCGCCGTTGGTGAAGTTCTGCCAGTAGCCCGTGAGGACGTGCTTCGGCAGCGACGTCACCGGCGGCTGGCCGGTCGTCGTGGTGGTCGTGGTCGTCGTGGTGGTGGACGACGTGGTCGGCGGGGTGCCCGGCCCGTCCACGGCGACGTCGTCGGCGAAGTACGGCGGCTGGCCGTACCAGCCGTGCAGGTAGACGGTCACCGTGGTCGCCGAGGAGCTGGTGAAGTCCAGTGCCAACCGCGTCCACGACCCCGAGCCGGGGGTCCAGGTGCTCTTCTCACCGGTGCTCGTGCCGGTGACACCGAGGTAGGTGTAGCTGCCCTGCACCCACGCGGACAGCTGGTACGCGGTGTTCGGCACCACCTTCACGGTCTGCGAGCAGCGCGCGTTGTCCTGGCCTGCGGGAGCGCCGGACAGCGCGAACGACCCGGTCCGCTTCGGACTCGTCACCGCGGCGGCACCGCCCGAACAGCTCCAGGAACTGGTGTTCCCGGCCTCGAACCCGAAGTTCCCCACCAGGTTCGCCGCGGCCGCGTTGCCCACGACGACCAGCCCGAGGCCCGTGAAGGCCACGAGCGCGCTCAGGACGGCGACCAGCGCTCGTCTCGTCTTCGTACCCACATGCACCTCACCCGATCCACTTCGGCGGCCGCGGCCCGGACACGTGATGTGGGCCACTCGCAAAATGGACTAGACCACTAGGGGATGTCAAGGTTTCCCCTCCCGTTGGGCCGAAGGCGCCGAAACCACTGCGCCGAACGGCCTGAACAACCGCGAATCGTGTTTATCCCGTGGTGGACTGGGAATGAACTCAGCAGAACGAGGTAACACGGTCGTCCGACCGTGGAGGTCGGAGGAAGAAACATGACGTTCACGCTGCCGGATGCCGTCAACCTCGCCCGCCGGGCGCACGAGGGGCAGATCGACAAGTCGGGCAACCCGTACATCGACCACCCGCTCCGGGTGATGACCCACGTGGACGGCGTGGCCGAACAGATGGCGGCCGTGCTGCACGACGTCGTCGAGGACACGACCGTCACGATCAACGACCTGCTCGAACTGGAGTGCCCGACGATCGTCGTGCGCGCCGTGGAAGCGTTGACCCACCTGCCGGACGAGCCGCAGTCGGTCTACCTGTCACGCGTGGCGTCCGACCCGATCGCGCTCACGGTCAAGCGCGCGGACATCTCCGACAACCTGTCCCCGGACCGGACCGCGCTGCTCGAACCGGCCGAGCGGGAGCGCCTGCGGGAGAAGTACGAGACCGCGCTGAGACTGCTGGACTACTACGAGAACGGGTGAACGTGCCCTATACCACATGACGTGGCATGCATGGGAGACATATCACCCTCGGAATCGATGCAGAACCGCGGAAAAGGGAGAAGGATGGGTGGTGTCAGAAGATCGGCACCACCAAGTCGAAGGACGAGATGACACACCCCACCACCGCCATCAGGACACTGCGCAACAGCCTGTCGAGCCGCCGCGCGGCCCGGCGGAGCCGCCAGAGCCTCGAACGGCAGTTGGCCAGCTACACCACGCCGAGCGAGCGGCTCGACCTGGAGGCCATGCTGGACCGGCACGACTCCGAGGACGCCGCGCAGATCAAGGCGATCCTGCACAGCCAGTCCATGGAGCGGATCATCCGCACCGGCAGCTGAGCGACAGCTAGGCCGTTCACCGTCGAACGCGTCTGCGCGCCCCACCGGGCCGCGATCTGACAGCAGATTCGACACCACCCAGGGCCACCCCGGCAGAGCTGCCGAGGGTGGCCTTCGTCATTCCACAAATCGAACGCCACGCGGGTGCCTCCCGACGCGTGTCATGCGTCATGGGGCACCCGCGTGACTGAAATCAGGGGTGGGAGCGGTTACTTCTTCTTCTTGTCGTCGTCCGTCGACAGCGCCGCCACGAAGGCCTCCTGCGGGACCTCGACGCGTCCGACCATCTTCATGCGCTTCTTGCCGACCTTCTGCTTCTCCAGCAGCTTGCGCTTGCGGGTGATGTCACCGCCGTAGCACTTGGCGAGGACGTCCTTGCGGATCGCGCGGATGTTCTCGCGCGCGATCACCCGTGAGCCGATGGCGGCCTGGATCGGGATCTCGAACTGCTGGCGCGGGATCAGCTCGCGCAGCTTGGACGCCATGCGCGTGCCGTAGCCGTACGCGGAGTCCTTGTGGCAGATGGCGCTGAACGCGTCGACGGCCTCGCCCTGCAGCAGGATGTCGACCTTGACCAGCTCCGAGCTCTGCTCGCCCGACTCCTCGTAGTCCAGCGACGCGTAACCCCGCGTGCGGGACTTCAGGTTGTCGAAGAAGTCGAAGATGATCTCGCCCATGGGCATCGTGTAGCGCAGCTCCACGCGGTCCTCGGACAGGTAGTCCATGCCGCCGAGCTGGCCGCGCTTGGACTGGCACAGCTCCATGATCGCGCCGATGTAGTCGCTGGGCGAGATGATCGTGCACTTGGTGACCGGCTCGTAGATGTCGGCCATCTTGCCGTCGGGCCAGTCGGACGGGTTGGTCACGGTGTGCACCGCGCCGTCTTCCATGACCACGCGGTAGACCACGTTGGGCGCGGTGGAGATCAGGTCGAGCCCGAACTCGCGCTCCAGCCGGTCGCGGGTGATCTCCAGGTGCAGCAGGCCGAGGAAGCCGCAGCGGAAGCCGAAGCCCAGCGCCGCCGACGTCTCCGGCTCGTAGGCGAGCGAGGCGTCGTTGAGCTGGAGCTTGTCCAGTGCCTCGCGCAGCTCCGGGTAGTCAGAGCCGTCCACCGGGTACAGGCCGGAGTAGACCATCGGCCTCGGCTCGCGGTAGCCGGCCAGCGGCTCGGTCGCACCCTTGCGCTCGGAGGTGACGGTGTCGCCGACCTTCGACTGGCGGACGTCCTTCACGCCGGTGATCAGGTAGCCCACCTCGCCGACGCCGAGGCCGACACTGGCCTTGGGCTCGGGCGAGATGATGCCGACTTCCAGGATCTCGTGGATCGCGCCGGTGGACATCATCTTGATCCGCTCACGCGGGGTGATCTTGCCGTCCACGACGCGGATGTAGGTCACGACGCCGCGGTAGGTGTCGTAGACCGAGTCGAAGATCATCGCACGGGCCGGGGCGTCGGCGTCTCCCACGGGGGCGGGCACCTTGAGCACGACCTCGTCGAGCAGCTCCTTGACGCCGAACCCGGTCTTCGCCGAGACCCGCAGCACCTCGTCGGGGTCGCACCCGATGATGTGCGCGATCTCCTTGGCGTACTTGTCCGGGTCGGCCGCCGGGAGGTCGATCTTGTTCAGCACCGGGATGACCGCGAGGTCGTTCTCCAGCGCCAGGTACAGGTTCGCCAGCGTCTGGGCCTCGATGCCCTGCGCGGCGTCCACCAGCAGCACGGCGCCCTCGCAGGCCTCCAGCGCGCGGGACACCTCGTAGGTGAAGTCGACGTGCCCAGGGGTGTCGATCATGTGCAGCACGTGCGGCTTGTCCGCGATCTGCCACGGCAGGCGCACGTTCTGCGCCTTGATCGTGATACCGCGTTCGCGCTCGATGTCCATGCGGTCCAGGTACTGGGCGCGCATCAACCTCGGGTCGACGACGCCGGTGATCTGCAACATCCGATCGGCCAGGGTCGACTTGCCGTGGTCGATGTGGGCGATGATGCAGAAGTTCCGGATGAGCTCCGGAGGCGTGAACGTCTTGTCGGCGAACGTGCTCACTCAAGTTCCTCGCGCAATAGGACGGGGGACACCACATCATCTCATGGCGCGCGCACCCGGTTTTACCTGCTCACGTGAGACCCGGGCCATAAGCTCTCGCCGTGTTCGCAAATGGAGAGGACGCCCGCCCGCTCAAGGGCGCGGTCCGCGAGGTGCATTCGGCCGCTGTCGCCGCCACCCTGGAGTACTCCCCCGACCTGGACGGCCTCGCCGATCCGGGCGAGATCGTGTGGGCGTGGGTGCCGTACGAGGAGGACGCCGGCCGCGGCAAGGACCGCCCGCTGCTGGTCGTGGGCAGGCACCGCCGCTCACTGCTGGGGCTGATGCTGTCCAGCAAGGAGCCCGACGACCACGAGGTGGACGACTGGCTCGACCTGGGCACCGGCCAGTGGGACCGCGACGGGCGGCGCTCCTACCTGCGACTGGACCGGGTGTTCGAGCTGGACGAGGACGACATCCGCCGCGAGGGCTCGGTGCTGGAACCCGAGCGCTTCGGCAAAGTGGTCGACGCGCTGCGCTCGCTGCACGGCTGGCGCTGACGACGCCGCACGGTCGGATTCCCCCACGCCGGGCAAGGCGAGGGGGAATCCGACCAGCGGGACGTCGAACCGCTGGTTCTGAGGCTAACTATCCGCGAAACTTCTGCCTGGCGCGGCCGCCGAGGAGCATCCGGAGTCCGACCAGTGTCACGACGATCAGGACGCCGCCGATCACCACGATGAGCGGCATGCTCATCTCCGGGCCGACCGCGGCCTTGGCCTGCGGGGCGGCGGCGCCCGCCGCCGCCGCGACCGTCGCGATCGGGATGTTCTTGGTGTCGGTGAAGTCGACCTTGCCGGTCTTCTCCAGCACGGAGATGTGGTCGAGCACCGTCCTCATGCAGACGTCGGCGAAGTCGCGGATCAGGGTGTTGCGAGTACCCGTCCGCACCTGCGACAGGACGACGTAGACCTTGCCGTGCGCGGCGCGGAGCCGGTTGGCGTAGACCTTGTCGAACTCCTCGCTGCCCGCTGGGGCGGCGGTCATCTCGCGCAGCCAACCCTGCTGGTCGGCATTGGGCGCCGTGGGCAGCGGGACGTTGAGCATCTTGCCCAGCTCGATGTCGCGGGCGTCGAGATCGGTGTGCCCTTCGACGAGGTGCCGTCCGGCTTCCTGGATGAGGGGGTTGGCCGACTTCTCCACCCCCATCTGGCCGGCCGGGCCTTCCCAGAGGCCCGCGAGGCGGACCTTCACGAGCATGTCCCGAGCCGCTGCGTCAAGCGGCCCCCACTGCGTCTGCTCGACGTCGGTGGACACGGGTTGGCCGATCGCGGTCCCGGCCAGAGGCAGGAGGAGCGCGGCGAAGACGGCGATCAGCGACCCGGCAGCAGATCGGAAGAGGCGCATGTCCCTGAATACGGATGGGACCGCATAGGGGTTCAAGCCAACCGGGTAACTTCCACCGTCACGTCCAGCGCCGAGGCCGCACCGCCGGAGTAGGTGCCCTTCAGCGGCGCCACGTCGGCGTAGTCCCTGCCCAGGGCCACCCAGATGTGCCTCGGGCCTACCGGGATCGCGTTGGTCGGGTCGAAGCCCCACCAGCCGCCCGTCCACGCCTCGATCCACGCGTGGCTCTCCCCGCGCACGGTCTCCCGCACGGCACCGTCCGGCTTGGTGTGCAGGTAGCCGGAGACGTACCGCGACGGGATGCCCATCGCCCGCAGCAGCACCAGCGTGAGGTGCGCGAAGTCCTGGCAGACGCCTTCGCGGGCGCGCCACGCGTCGGTCGCCGAGCTGTGCACGCCGGTCGTGCCGGGCTGGTACTTGAGCTGCTCGTGCACCCAGTGGCACGCGGCGAGCACCGCGTCCGCCGGAGTCGCGCCCTTGCGCAGCTCGCGCGCGACGGCGGCCAGTTCCCTGTCCTTCGGCACGTACGGCGTCCAGTCCAGGAACTCCGTGTACCGGTCGACCAGCGCATCGGCCTTCAGGTCGGTCCAGCTGCCCGAGCGGATCGGCTCGTTCTCCTCGCCGGTCTCCACGACCGACGACGCGACGACCTTCAGCTCCACGTGCGGCGCGTGCAGGTCGAACGACGTGACCTCGGTGCCCCAGTAGTCGGTGTACCGGTAGGCCCTGGTCGCGGGCGTGGTCTCGACCCGGCTGACGACGACGTTCTGCCGCCGGTCGCCGCGCGGGGTCAACCGGGCCTCGTTGTAGGACTGGGTGACCGGCAGGTCGTAGCGGTACCCGGTGGTGTGCACGACCCGAACGCGCCAGCTCATGACGTCACCTTCGCGTTGGTCCACGCCACCCACGGCACGGAGTGGAAGTACTGGAGCGAGACGGCCTCGCCGACGTCGCGGACGGTCGCCTGGAGCGCCTTGAGCCGTCGTGGCAGGTCTTCGAGCAGGTCGTGGGGCCGCAGGAACTCCAGGTCGCTGCGCGCCTGGCCGAGCAACCGCAGCGCCTCGGCGCGCGCGCCGACCCGCACGCTGGGCTGGTGGTCGAGGTGCTCCAGGCACGACTCGGCCTGCCGCAGCGCGTGGAACACCGAGCGCGGGAACAGCCGGTCGAGCAGCAGGAACTGCACGACCCGGCCCGCGTCCAGCGCGCCCCGGTAGGTGCGCAGGTACGTGTCGTGCGCGCCCGCCGAGCGCAGCACCGTGACCCAGCCGGGCGAGGACGCCTTGTCGCCGACGCGCGAGAGCAGCAGCCGCACGATCATGTCGACGCGTTCCACGGACCGGCCGAGCACCAGGAACCGCCAGCCGTCGTCGCGGCTCATCGTCGAGTCGGCCAGCCCGGCGAACATCGCCGCGCGCTCCTCGACGAACGAGAAGAACGCGTGCGGGCCGACCGTGCGGGCGTAGCGCTGCCGTTCGGGCACCGCGTTGTACATCGTGTTGAGGCACTCCCACATCTCGCTCGACACGACCTCGCGGGCACCCTTGGTGTTCTCGCGCGCGCTGTTGACCGACGCCACGATCGACCCGGCGTTGTCGGCGGAGTACGCCACCAGTTCGGTCAGCGACCACACGTCGAGCACCTTGCCGTCGTCCGGTGGCTTGATGCCCAGCACGGCGAGGAGCTGGCGGCTGGTCGCGTCGGGGTCGACGGTCGCGTCCTCCAGCAACTGGTGCACCGAGACGTCCAGGATGCGGGCCGTGTCGTCGGCTCGTTCGACGTACCGGCCGATCCAGTACAGCGACTCCGCGTTGCGAGCGAGCATCAGGCCTCCTCGGTCCGGTGCGAAAGCTGCTGTTGTTGTTGCTGCTGTTGCTGGGAGTTCGTCAGTTCCGGCCCCTGCTCGGCGGCGATCGCGGCCAGCTTCTCGCCACCTGCCAGTCCGGGCTCCGCCAGTTCGCGCTCCACGGTGGACGAGCGCGGCGCGAGCACCCACGTGTCCTTCGACCCGCCGCCCTGCGACGAGTTCACGACCAGGCTGCCCTCCGGCAGCGCGACCCGCGTCAACCCTCCCGGCAGCACGAAGATGAAGTTGCCGTCGTTGACCGCGAACGGCCGCAGGTCGACGTGCCGCGGCACCAGCCGGTCGCCGATCTTGGTCGGCACGGTCGACAGCTGCACCACGGGCTGCGCGATCCACCCCCGCGGGTTCAGCTTGATCCGCTTGCGCAGGGAGTTCAGCTCCCTGGTGGTCGCGTAGGGCCCGAACACGATCCCGTACCCGCCGGAACCCTCCACCGGCTTCACCACCAGCTCGTCGAGGTGGTCGAGCACGTAGGAGCACTCGTCGGGCAGCCAGCAGCGGAACGTGTCCACGTTCGGCAGCAGCGGCTTCTCACCGAGGTAGTACTGCACGATCTCGGGGACGTAGGTGTAGACGAGCTTGTCGTCCGCGACCCCGTTGCCCATCGCGTTGGCGATGACGACGTTGCCCGCCCGCGCCGCGTTCAGCAACCCGGCCACGCCCAGCACCGAGTCCGGCCGCAGGTGCACCGGGTCGAGGAAGTCGTCGTCGATGCGGCGGTAGATCACGTCCACCTGCCGTTCGCCCTCGGTCGTCCGCAGGTAGACGAGGTTGTCGCGGCAGAACAGGTCGCGCCCCTCGACCAGTTCGACGCCCATCTGCCGGGCGAGCAGCGAGTGCTCGAAGTACGCCGAGTTGGCCACACCCGGCGTCAGCACGACCACGTTCGGGTCGGCCGCGTTCGGCGCCGCCGCGTTGCGCAGCGCCCGCAGCAGGTGCACCGCGTAGTCGCCGACCGCGCGCACCCGGTGCCGCGCGAACAGGTCGGGGAACACCCGCGCCATCGTCCGCCGGTTCTCCATCACGTACGACACCCCGGACGGGCACCGCAGGTTGTCCTCCAGCACGCGGAACACCCCGGCCTCGTCCCGCACCAGGTCGACCCCGGACACGTGGATGCGCACCCCGTTCGGCGGGTTGATCCCGGCCGCCTCGCGGTGGAAGTGCTCGCAGGAGGTGATCAGCCGACGCGGCAGCACCCCGTCCCGCACGATCTGCGCGTCCCCGTAGATGTCGGCGAGGAACAGCTCCATCGCCCGCACCCGCTGCACGATGCCCCGTTCGAGCTTCGTCCACTCCGACGCCGTCAGGATGCGCGGGATCAGGTCCAGCGGGAACGGCCGCTCCTGCCCCGACAGCGAGAACGTGATGCCCTGGTCCACGAACGCCCGCCCGAGCGCCTCGGACCGGGCGGTCAGGTCCTCCACCTCGGACGGCGCGATCGAGTCGTGCAGCGCCCGGTACGCCGACCGGACACCTTCGTCCTGGTTGAACATCTCGTCGTAGGCGCCCGCGTGCTGACGGTTCGGGTTCAGGTACCCGTCGAACAGCTTGCTCGGCCGCGGGACGGCCACGGCAGGACTCCGCCGCAGTGCTGAGGTGCGCGTTCGACGTTCCATGGTCGACATACTGACCCGCCGAGTGGCGTTTGCGCACTACCTGGGGCAGGGGAAGTGCAGGACGGAAACGTGGCGGAAACATCGCGGGTTCATCGATACCGTCACGTGGCGTGACTGTCGAGGCGACAATGGTCACGTGGAGCCTTCGTCCAGCCAGTTGACTCCGGAACCCGCCGCCGTCCCGGTGCTGTCGTTCGACGCGGCCGTCCCGGTGCTCGGCCTGGCCTCGTTCACCGCCTCGAACGGTGTCGCCGTGATCGCGGTGGCGTGCGTCGACGGCCGGATCACGCTCTGGGACACCGATACCGGAACGCCGCACGGTTTGCTGGGCAGGCACTCGGGCCACGCGACGGCGGTGAAGGCGGGTGTGGGGCCTTACCTGGTGTCCGCGGGCGAAGACCGAAATGTGAGCGTGTGGAACCCGAACAGCACCGAATTGCTCGACCGGTTCCCCGTGGACGACGTCGTCCGGGACTTGGCGGTGTTCGGCCGCGAACACCGGATCGCGATCGTCACCGGATCGGGTGCGCTGAAGATCGCCTCGGTCGACTCGGCCGGCCTGCTCCCCTGGCCGACCGCCTTGGACGTGACGGCGGTGGCGGCCCACGGCACCGGGTTGGTCCATGCGCACGCGAACGGTCTGACCGTGGAGGGGGACGGGCCCGACAGGCACTTCCCCGCCTCGGCCGGGATCCGGCTGATGGCCGCGGCAGGCAACTACCTCGCGACCTGCGGCGTCGACAACGCGCTGGTGCTGAGGGATCTCGACACGGGCGAGAAGATCCGGCGGCTGAGCAGTCACACGACCACCGTGACCGCCCTGGAGTGGATCCCCCTGGCGGACGGTGGTCACTTGCTCGTGTCGGCCAGCGACGGCGGCAGCGTTCGCATGTGGAACCCCGAGACCGGTGAGCAGACCAGGATCTTCCCCACAGGCCGGATCCACGCGCTGACCCACTTCACCGGAGCCGACGGCAGACAGCGCGTCGTCTCGGCCGGACCGGACGGGATCGTCGAGGTCTGGGATCCGCTCTACCCGTCGTCGACCCGCCTCGGGCCGGTGCTCACGCGTGGTTTCGGCGACCGGACGGCCGCCGTCGACCTGCTGGGCCGCGAGGCGTTCGTCACCACCGCCACCGACCTGCTGCGGCCCGCTTCCACCACGGATTCCGACGTCGGCCCGAACGTCCTCACCGTCGAAGGCCCGTGGGGTTCGGGCAAGAGCACCATGCTGGAACTCGTCAAGGCCCAGCTCGCCACGACCGTCGAAACCGAACCCGGCAAGCGGCTCCGGGTCTGGCAGGCCAACCGGCTGCTGCGCCGCCCGACGACCCGCGCCCCGTCCAACGACGTGCCGCTCACCGCGTCGGTCGTCGCCACCTTCAACCCGTGGCGCCACCAGTCCAGCGAGCAGGTTTGGGCCGGGCTGGCGAAGTGCGTCACCAAGGCGGTGGAGGACGCGATCCTGCCGGACCGCGACAGCCGCGAACGCCACTGGTTCACCCGCAACGTTGCCCGGATCGACCGGCGGCACACCCAGCGGGACCTGTGGAAGCGGATCCGCTCCCCGTTCCTCACCGTCGGCGTCCTCGGGCTGGGCCTCACGATCGTCGCCCAGCTCGCGAAGCTCCCCATCCCCCTGCCCTGGCTGATCGCGGTGCCGTCGGCCCCGCTGCTCATCGGTCTCCTGCACACCGCGAAGCGCTACTGCTGGGACCGGGCGTCGGCGTTCCTGCCCGGTGAGCTGTTCGCGGGTCCGGTCAGCCTGGCCACGGCGAGCGCGCAGCCGGTAGCCGACCCGTACTACAACGCCCGGTCCGGCTACCTCTACCTGGTCCAGCACGACGTGACCGAACTCCTGCACGACCTGGAGCAGCGCGGCCTTCAGCTCGTCGTCTTCGTGGACGACCTCGACCGCTGCACCCCGAAGACGACCGCCGAGGTGTTCGAGGCGATCAACGTGTTCCTGTCGGACTCCTTGCCGCGCACCCGGTTCGTCCTCGGTCTGGACCCGGCCGTCGTGGCCTCGCACGTCGACTGCGCGTACCGCGAACTCGCCGACGCCAAGGTCGTCGCGCACCCGGATGACCCCAGCCCTGGCTGGACGTTCCTCCGCAAGCTCGTGCAGCTCCCGATCCGACTGCCCCGCACCACCGCCGACAACGTGACCCGAGTGCTGGACTCGCACCTCGGCCCGGTGCACCACCCCGTCCGGACCACGGTCACCGCGAGCGCCCTCACCGCGGTCGCCGCGGTTTCCGCGACCATCAGCGCGGAACCCGAGCCCGCCCAACCGCTCCCGCGCCAGGTGATCGAGGCCGTGGTGATCGCCATCGAACGCCACCCGGACGTCCGCGCGTACCTCCACCGCAGGCTGACCGCCCAACCCGAGCAGTCGATCCGCGAGGAGAAGCGCCTCATCAACGTGTGGCAGTTCTACCTGCGCGCCCTCGCGGGCACCACAGACGTGCAGCAAGCCTGTCACCTGGTCACCATCGCCGAACTGGTCACCAGGTGGCCCGCCCACCAGCACGTCCTCCGCAAGTACCTGACGACGTTCGCCGAAGCCAAGGACGACGACCTGGCCTGGGGCACGGCGCTGGCCAAGGCGGAGTTCAAGCACGCCGGCGCGGCGACCACCCTGCGCGCGCTCCTGGACGACTGCGATGCGCGCGCGGTCGCCGCGCTGGCCGAGCGGCTCCTCTAGACCTAGAGGTCGAGCGCCATGCGGACGTGTGGCGGTTCGCCTCCCCGGTCGCTCTCCCGCCAGCCGTGGCGGAGGTAGAAGCCCTGCGCGCGGGTGTTGGGTTCGAACACGTCGAGGCCCGCGACCGGCACGCCCGCGGCCCGCCAGACGTCGACGCACGCGGCGTGCAGCGCGCCGCCGATCCCCCGGCCCCAGTCGTCGGGCCGGACTTGGAGCTGGAGCAGCTCCGGGCCAGCGACCAGCGCGAACCCGACGACCACGCCGTCCACTTCCGCGCACAGCCAGGTCCGGCCGGGCCGTTCGATCCGGTCCGCGTAGCCGGTGGCGCGGACCTCCTCCTCCCACGCGGCCAGCTCGGCTTCCGGGAGGTGGCCCTCGTAGTAGCTGCGGCGGGCCGGGACGTGGATGTCGACGATGGCCAGCGAGTCGGTTGTCCGTGCGGCGCGCACGACGAGGTTCCCCATGCGGGTTGGACGCCCCGGAAAGCCGGAGGTTGCGGCCAGCCCTATCAAAGTGATATCACTTTAATAGCACGCAGGACGAGGACAAGGGGTGGGGACGATGAACGCGACGACCGACATAGTGGAACGGATGCCGGCTCCGGCGATCAGGGAGCGCGAGGCGCTCGGGCTGGCGGGCATCCCGGCGTTCTTCATCGGGGCGGCGGGAGTCCTCGTCGGAGTGGGGATGATCGCGCTGGGGGTGGTGACCGACCCGGACGACCCGAGCGTCTTCCTGATCATCGCGGGATCGCTGGTCGCGCTGGCGGCGGGAGTCTCGCTCGGCGGGCTGTTCACCGTGGCGCCGGGCGAGGCGCGGGTGCTCCAGTTCCTCGGCCGGTACGTCGGCACGGTCCGCAAGGACGGGCTGCGGTGGGCGAACCCGTTCACCACGCGGAAGAAGGTGTCGACCAGGATCCGCAACCACGAGACGTCGGCGCTGAAGGTCAACGACGCGGACGGCAACCCCATCGAGATCGCCGCGGTCGTGGTGTGGCAGGTGGACGACACCGCGCGGGCGATGTTCGAGGTGGACGACTTCGTGCGGTTCGTCGGCATCCAGACCGAGACGGCCGTGCGGCACATCGCGAACAGCTACCCGTACGACAACCACGAGGAGACCGGGCTGTCGCTGCGCGAGAACGCGGACGTGATCACCGAGACGCTGTCGATCGAGATCGCGGCACGGGTGCAGGCCGCGGGCGTGCACGTGATCGAGTCGCGGCTCACGCACCTCGCCTACGCCCCGGAGATCGCGCACGCGATGCTCCAGCGGCAGCAGGCGGGCGCCGTCGTCGCGGCCCGGTCGCGCATCGTGGAAGGCGCCGTCGGCATGGTCGAACTGGCGCTCGCGAAGCTCGCCGAGCACGACGTGGTCCACCTCGACGAGGAGCGCAAGGCGGCTATGGTGTCCAACCTGCTGGTCGTGCTGTGCGGCGACCGGTCGACCCAGCCCGTGGTCAACACGGGATCGCTGTACACCTGAGGACGACGTGGTAGAGCGCAAGAGCGTCCTGCTCAGACTCGACCCGGCGGTGCACGACGCGCTGACCAGGTGGGCGGGCGACGAACTGCGGAGCGCCAACGCGCAGATCGAGTTCCTGCTGCGGCGCGCGCTCAAGGAAGCGGGCAGGCTGCCGGGCTCGACGGCAGAACAACCCAAGCGGGGCAGACCGCGCAAGGACCCCGAGCAGTGACCGGCCGCGCGACCCGCACAGGTCGCGCGGCCGGTCCGCACCCCGGACACTGGCGGGGTCACCGAGGGAGGCAGGCCATGAGCGAACTGACCACGCCGTACGCGCACGGCACGCCCGCGTGGGTCGAGCAGTTGACGACGGACCTGAAGACCACCACGGACTTCTACCGCGGGCTGTTCGGCTGGGACTACGAGACCGACGGGTACACGATGGCCCTGCTGCGCGGAAAACCCGTCGCCGGGTTCCGCGAGATGCCGCGCGACGCGCTGTTCCCCGTCGTGTGGACCACTTTCCTCGCGACGGACGACGTGGACGAGTCGGTGGACCTGACGGCCGAGAGCGGCGGCACGGTGCTGGTGCCGGTGTTCGAGATGGAGGGTGCCGGCCGGGGCTCGATCGTGGCGGACGCGACCGGCGCGTCGTTCGGCCTGTGGGAGGCGGGCACGCACATCGGCGCGTACGTCGTGAACGAGCCGGGCGCGGTGGTGTGGAACGAACTCGCGGCCAGGGACCTGGACCGGGCTTCGGAGTTCTACGGCGACGTGTTCGACATCGGGGTGGAACGCACACCGGGCCTGTCCTACACGCGGTTCAAGGTGGACGACCGCGCGGTCGCGGGCGCGTACGCGATGACCGACGAGGTACCCGCCGACATCCCGCCGCACTGGATGACCTACTTCGGCGTGGCGGACGTCGACGAGGCCGTCGCGAGGGTCGTCGAACTCGGCGGGATCGCGGTCGGCGACCCCACGGACTCCCCCTTCGGCCGCTTCGCCACGGTCGGCGACCCGCTCGGCGCCCCCTTCCGGGTGCTGGACGTCTCAGCAGGCTGAACAGTCCGCTGACCAGCCCGGTTCCTGCTGGTCCACGACCTGCTGCTAGTCTTCTCGGTCGTACCCGCGTGGCATTCCGCACTGGAGGAAACCTGCCTTCACCGGCAGGGCCGATACACCAACGCGGTACACCCCAGACGTAAGAGAACGAGGGCGTAAGCATGGCCAACATCAAGTCCCAGCTCAAGCGGATCAAGACCAACGAGAAGGCCCGACTGCGCAACAAGTCGGTCAAGTCTTCCCTGAAGACCGCGGTCCGCAAGTTCCGCGAGGCCGCCGAGGCCGGCGACAAGGACAAGGCCACCGCGCTCCTGCAGGACGTGTCCCGCAAGCTCGACAAGGCCGCGACCAAGGGCGTCATCCACGCCAACCAGGCCGCCAACAAGAAGTCGGCCCTGGCGAAGCGCGCCAACCAGCTCTGATTTCCGGCCGCTGCGCGCCTGAAGCTTGTCCCGAGAGGGCGTCACTCCACACCGGAGCGACGCCCTCTCGGCGTTTCACGACACGTTCGGACAGCGATCCGATGTCCCTTTGATCGAACGAATTCGCCGCGACTTGGTTGCTGCGGTGAACGACTGGATGCGGAGAGCCGTTCAGGTGCTGGTCGTACGTCTACCAGCACCCCGGTTGCGGCTTCAACTTCACCGAATACCTCAAGGTCCAGTACGACAGCGCGGGCTTCAGCCTGCGGGTCCTCGCCACCATCCCCTGCTGCTGACGACCCGGATCACAAAGCGGTCTGGTCGCCAGGTGGCCACCAGACCGCTTTGCTCAAGTCGGAAAACCGCGTCGAGGCACTCGACCGAGCGGGACTAGCGCCGCCCGTGAACGGCAACAATTCGCAAAACCGCCCGTTCCAACGCGTAATCCGCGTCAGCGGCCACACCTTTAACGTCGGCGTTCAACAAAGCCACCACCGACATGGCCTCGGCGAGCCCGGAGGGATCCCAGCCCCGAGCCTGTCCCTGCGCCTTCTTCACCTTCCACGGCGGCATCCCCAGCGACCCGGCCAACTGGAACGGATCCGCCCGCCCGGCCGCCGACACCCGCGCGATGGTCCGCACCGAATCGGCCAGCGCGTCGGCCACCAGCACGTGCGGCACCCCGAGCTGCATGGCCCACCGCAGCGCCTCCAACGCCCCGGCCCGATCCCCCGCGACGGCCTTCTCGGCCACGGCGAACCCGGTCACCTCAGCCCGCCCCCGGTGGTACCGCCGCACCTCCTCGGCGTCGATCTTCCCGCCGCTGTCCGCCACCAGCTGTGAAGCCGCGGCGGCCAGCTCCCGCAAGTCGGTACCCACGGAGTCGATCAGCACCGCGACACCCTCGGGATCGATCTTCCCGCCTGCCGCGCGAACCTCGTTGCGCACGAACGCTTCCCGCTCGGCGGCCTTGGTGATCTTCGGGCACTCGATCACCACCGCCCCGGCCTTCTTCAACGCCGCGGGCAGTTCCTTGGCCGCCTTGCTGCGCCCACCGCCGGTGTGCACGACCACCAGCGTGATGCCGTCGGCGGGGGCTTTGGCATACGCGATCACCGTGTCGGCGATCTCCTTGCCCGCTTCCTGCGCGGCATCCAGCGCGATGACCCGCCCCTCCGCGAACAGCGACGGGCTGACGAGTTCAGCCAGCTCAGGAGGGGTGAGGTCAGTCACCCGGACGCGGGTCAGGTCGGCCTGGGGATCGATCGCACGCGCCGCGTCGAGTGCCGCGCGGACCGCCCTTTCGACCAGCAGTTCCTCGTCGCCGACCACGAGTTGCAACGGATCCGGCGTGACAGCGGCAGCGCTCACGCCACAGATCCTGCCACGGCCCACCCACTCCCGAAGTGTGGACACCGGTGGTCGAGGAGCGGGAGGGTGCCGTAACTTGGAGGGACAACTGAATACCGCTCATCCAGAGGGGCAGAGGGATCGGCCCGAAGAAGCCCCGGCAACCCGATCGTCAGGTACTCGCACGCGTGCGGGCGCCCGACGGTCATGGTGCCAATTCCGACCCGCGCTGCGGGACAGATGAGGAGTTACCTCGCGATGACTGCTGTCAGTGTGCCCACGAGCACCTCTTTCGACCTCGGCCCCGCCCGCGCGCTCTCGTGTCGCGAATGCGGCCACGAGACCCCGCTCGCCGCAGAATACGCCTGCATCGAGTGTTTCGGGCCGCTGGAAGTGGCCTACGACTTCGGCCGGATCCGCCGCGAGGACATCGAGTCCGGCCCCCGGTCGATCTGGCGCTACCGCGGCCTCCTCCCCGTTCCGTCGACCGTCCAATCGCACCCGAACACCGAACCCGGCGGCACCCGACTCGTGCAGGCGGACCGCCTCGCCAAGGCCTTGGGCCTGCGCAAGGTGTGGGTGAAGGACGACACCGGCAACCCCACGCACTCGTTCAAGGACCGGGTCGTCGGCGTGGCGCTCGCCGCCGCCCGCGAACTCGGCTTCAAGGTGCTCGCCTGCCCGTCCACCGGCAACCTGGCCAACGCCGTCGCTGCCGCCGCGGCCCGCGCGGGCTGGGACTCGGTCGTGCTGGTGCCCTCCTCCTTGGAGCAGGCGAAGATCCTCATGACCGCCGTGTACGACGGCGCCCTGATCGCCGTGGACGGCAACTACGACGACGTGAACCGCCTGGCGCAGGAACTGGCCGCGGAGCACGAGGACTGGGCGTTCGTGAACGTCAACGTCCGCCCGTACTACGCCGAGGGCTCCAAGACGCTGGGCTACGAGGTCGCCGAGCAGCTCGGCTGGCGGCTGCCCGAGCAGATCGTCGTGCCGATCGCGTCCGGTTCGCAGCTCACCAAGGTGGACAAGGCCTTCCGCGAGTTCGGCGAACTCGGCCTGGTCGAGCAGACCCCGTACCGGGTGTTCGGCGCGCAGGCCACCGGCTGCTCCCCCGTCTCGGCCGCCTTCAAGAACGGCCACGACGTGGTCCGCCCCGTCCGCCCGGACACCATCGCCCGCTCGCTGGCGATCGGCGCTCCCGCCGACGGTCCGTACGTGCTGGACGCGGTGCGCCGCACCGGCGGCGCGATCGAGGACGTGACCGACGAAGAGGTCGTCGAGGGCATCCGCCTGCTCGCCAGGACCGAGGGCATCTTCGCCGAGACCGCGGGCGGCGTAACCGTCGCGACGGCGAAGAAGCTAGTCGAAACCGGCAAACTCGACCCCGATGCCGAGACCGTCCTGCTGATCACCGGCGACGGCCTGAAGACCCTGGACGCCGTCGCCCACACCCTGTCCCCGCTGGCGACCGTCCCGCCATCGGCGCAGGCCGTGCTGGACGCGCTCGCCAACCGCTGACCCGCGCCGACGGCAGGGTCGCACCCGACCGGGTGCGGCCCACCGTCGTCAGCGCGACAGGCAGGCGTCGCTGATCGTCTGCTCGACGGTCTCACCAGGGCGATCACCCCTTTGGCCCGCAGCCACACCGACTCGGCGTCCTTCCGGCACGACAACCGCAGCACGCGACCGCCGTTCACCGGAACCAGCCGCCACGTGACACCCGCCATCGTGGGACACCGCTGTCGTGGGACACCTGCTGCCGTGTGACACCGCTGCCGTGGGACACCCTGCTGCCGCGTCGCCATCACGTCGCCCCCTGGGCGACTGGCGTCATAACCCGATCTTGTCGCTGCGCAGCCAGCCGGTGCGGGGGAAACGGACCAGTTCGGGCAGGAGGTGTGGTCCCACGGATTCGGTCGCGGTGCGCCAGGCCAAGATGCGCTGAGGCCACGGTGCCCCTGCTTTGGAGCGGTTGTAGGCGTTGGTGTGCCAGGGCAGGTCGTCGATCGACAGCGTGTCGTCGAACAGCTGCTTGGCGATGACCTCGTAGGCGGTGTCCGGTGAGTCGACTTCCGTCGCCCGCAGCACGGCGGTGACGGTGGCGCGGGCGATGATTCCCCTGCCGCCGCCCCGGAGCTCGTCGCAGGCGTAGTAGGTGAACGCGGGTTTCAGCTCGTCGGTCGGCCATGGTGACGGGACGTAACCCGGTTGCCAGAGGACCCAGCTCAGCGCGGACTGCCCGCCTTGTGGGGCCCAGCCGACCCGGAGCCTGATCCAGGTGTCGTTCATAACCCTTTCTCCCCTTCATTTCTTGCGTCGTACGACGCGCGGACCTGTCTCACCGCCGAGTACGGCGGTGTCCCCATCCCGATCGGTGCGCAGCACGAGCGCCCCGCGCCGGGTGAGCGCGTCGAGCACGGCCCCGTTGGGATGGCCGTACCGGTTGCCCTCGCCGACGCTGACCAGCGCGACCCTCGGCCGGACCTGAGCGAGGAACTCCGGCGCGGAGAACCTCGACCCGTGGTGCGGGACCTTGAGCACCTCGGCTGTCACGTCGACGTGTCCGCCGAGCAGGTTCGCCTGGCCCGCGAGTTCGATGTCGCCGGTGAGCAGCACCCGCCCCGCCGAGGTCTGGGCCCGCAAGACCAGCGACGAGTCGTTGATCGCGGTGTTGGCGTCTCCGGTTGGGACGGGTTTTCCTTGCGGGCCAAGGACGTCCAGCGTCAGACCCGGCCACTTCAGTTGCCTGCCCGCGGTCAGCTCGACCAGTTCCACCTCCGCCGCTCTGGTCTGGCGGCGCACCTCCTCCCATGCCCAGTCAGGTTCGTGCGACGGCCCGACGGCCACCGCACCCACACTTCGATCGGCGAGCACGGCGGTGAGGCCGCCGATGTGGTCCGCGTGGAGGTGGCTGAGCACCAGCAGCGGAATCCGCCGGATCCCCAAGCGCCGCAGGCAGGACGCCACCGCCCCCGGATCAGGACCGGTGTCCACCAGCACCGCTCGGCCTGGTTCGGACGTGGCCAGCACGACCGCGTCACCCTGGCCGACGTCGCACGCGACAGCCGCCCAGCCGGTCGGCGGCCATCCCGGTGTCACGACGCTGGTGGGGATCATCACCAGCACCACGCCCACCAGGGCAGCGGCCAGCAGCGCGCGGGTTCGCCTCGCTCTCAGGAGGGCGTAGGCGAGCAGCAGGACCGCGGTCAGCAACAACCCGCCGAACCAGCCGTCTGGCCAGTGCACGGACGCGCTGGGCACCTCGGCGGCGCGTCTGCCGACCGTGATCAGCCAACTCGCCTCCGGTCCGGCGACCTCGACCAGCAGGCGGGCAGCGCCCTGGTGCACCGGAGCAACCACCGCGGCGAGTACACCCAGCACCGTCGCGGGCGCGACCACCGGAGCGACCAGCATGTTCGCCAGCACGGTGACCAGGCTGATCCGACCAGAGATGCCGACCACCAGTGGTGCGGTGGCCAGGCTCGCCGCCACCGGTACCGCCAGCGCTTCGGCGAGCCCGATCGGCACACCCCGGTCCCTGAGCGCCGCCGCCCACCTCGGAGCGAGGAGGACCAACGCGGCCGTTGCCACCACCGACAGGGCGAAGCCAGGATCAGCACCCAGCGCAGGGTCGTACAGGACGAGCACGATCACCGACGCCGCCAGTGCGGGCAGCGCGGACCGCTCTCGACCGAGCACCAAGGCCAGCAGCGCCACCGCGCCCATCACCGCCGCCCGGAGCACGCTCGGCTCCGGACCCGCCAGGACCACGAAGCCCAGCAGCGCGAGCGCCGCACCTACCGCACAACCTCGCGGTCCGACCCGGAAAGCCCGCAGCAGCAACAGGACCGCGCCGCACAGGATGGCCAGGTTCGCGCCGCTGACGGCCAGCAGGTGGGCCAGACCCGCCGTCCGGAACTCCTCCACGACCCTGGAGGACAGCCCGGCCGTGTCGCCGACCACCAGAGCGGGCAGGAGGCCCGCGGGTTCCGAGTCGAGGGTGGTGCTGGCCTCGCGGAGTCCGGAGCGCAGGACTTCGGCGGCGCGCTGCCACGGCGGCGCGCGGTCGACGTTCTGCGGCGGACCGCGCACTCGGAGCACCGCGACCGTCAGCTCCCCCTGTCTGGACGGTGCCAGGACGCCGCGGGCGGTGACCTGCTGGCCCGGCAACAGTTCACGCCAGCCGACGGCAGGTGCCACGAGCACCACCGTGCCTCCCGGTTCGCGAGTCCGGCCTGCCAGGAGGAGCCAGTGGATGTCGGCTTCGAAGACCACCGAGTCGACGCTGCTGGGCCGGGCCGCGAAGCCCACGGTGCGCACACCTCGCGGTCGAGTGGCGAGTTCGGCCCGGAGCACGACCGACTCGGCTTGAGTCGCAGCGGACCGGAGTGGGTGAACCGCCGACTGGTGGACCCTGACACCGATGGAAACCGCCGCGATCGGCGCCGCGACCACCAGTGCCAGCGCGCAGGTCCTCGCGCACCAGTTGTGGCGCAGTGCCAGAGCGCCCGCCAGACAGGCGCCTGCTCCGGCGAGGACGGCGACCAGCCAGTTCCCGAGGAGGCCGCCCAGTGCCACGGTCCACACCGCGAGCGCTGCGGGAACGAGTCGGAATCTCGGGTTCATGTCGTCACCTGCCTGGGTTGGGTGGAGCGGTGGTCAAGGGATCTCAGGTGGACCGTTCCTTGGAGCGGTCGAAGCTGTGGCCATGGCGTTCGTATCGGGTGGACGGCGGTCGATGGCCGAACGTCCACGCGATAGCGCGTTCGACGACTCACCGATGTGAGTGCAGGTCGGTGCGGCGGCAAGGATGGGAAAGACACAGCAGTCGAGGGCGTGGCGGATGGCCAGCCGGGAGATCGCGCGTTCGGCGCCCAGCAGAGTCGGCCGCGCCATGGAGGGAGTCGACTCCGGTGCGGGCGATGCGTCGGATGCCGCCGTGGTTGTGGGACTAGGTGTGCGGTCGTTGTGCTGACTGTCGGTGCCGAGGAGCAGGCCCGGTGAAGGTGGCGGATCGGTGCTCGTCGCTCACCGGGTAGTCGGTGGGAGGCGTTCCGTTGCGGGGCAATGGGATCGTGGCCTCGGCGGGTGGGTGGTGGGTGCGGAAGTGGGGATTCCAGAACTGGCGCTGGAGGATTCGCCAATTGCGGACGAGCCGTTCCACCCTGCGGATCCGTTGGCTGTCAACGGATGTGGAGCGGGTGTCCTCGGTGGATTGGATAGGCCTTCGGGGCGAGGAGGGGGAACGGGGATCCGACGCAGGCGGCTGAGGAGCGGCCGGCTTGCTGGGGACCGCGGTGCTGGGCGTAGTGGGGATCGTCACGGCAGGACCGGGTCGATCGAGTTCCCGCCAAGGGGTGTCGCGGACCGCGCGTGCTTGGGAAATCGGTTGAGGTCTCGGGCCACGGTGTCACCTCCTGGAGTTGGGCGGATGGCGGCGGTGATCACAGCCTGACCAGCTCGCGGAGCTTGGTCAGGCGGTTGTCGCCGATGCCGTCGATTTCGCGCAGCTGGTCCAGTGAGGTGAACGGGCCGCGTTTGGTTCGGCGGTCGAGGATTCGCTGTGCGGTGACGGGGCCTACCCCTGGCAGGCCGTCCAGCTGGTCCTTGGTGGCGGTGTTCAGGTCGAGCTTCTCGTCAGGTGGCGGGTCGGCGGGTGGTGGTACTGGTGCGGTGCCGACGGCGATCTGTTCACCGTCGGCCACCTTGCGGGCCAGGTTCAGGCCCTGTGGACGGATGCCGGGGTTGATGCCGCCCGCGGCGTTGACCGCGTCGGCCACGCGGGCGCCGCTCGGGACGGTCACCAAGCCAGGGGTGGGGACCTCGCCCACGACGTTGACGACGAGCGGCACGGGTGGGTTCGAGGTGACGGCCGCTACCGCGATGGGCAGGTCGGGTGGGGCTTCCGGGGTCGGGGAACGCCACCAGACGGCCACGAGGGCCGCCAGGCCGGTGGTCGCGGCGATGGAGGCGTAGAGGGCACGGCGTTTGCGGGGCAGCGCGGAGTCGGGCAGCCAGCGCTCCACCAGTCTGTCCGCCTTGCGGCGGGCCCAGGGGAATCGCCGGGGTGGATCGGCTGCGCCGTCCGAACTGGTGAACACGACGGTCTGCTGGGGAGGGCCAGCCGCGGCCTGTGCCGCCAGTGCTTCGAGGCGGGTGCGGGAGGTCTCCTGGGTGGTGCGGTGGTCGAACATGGGTTCGACGTTAGGGCGGTGGAGGGCCGGTGCGAAGGGCGAGTTGTCGAACTGTGGACAGGTGGTGCGGGTGTGGACAAGTTCGGATCTTGAAACCGGTTTTGTCGGTGGCGCATGGCATCATGCCGCCGCTTTCCGTCCACTCCGAACGGTCAGACGTCACCCGGCAGCACCACGACACCCAGCACACCGGGGCCGGTGTGGGCTCCGATCACCGCGCCCACCTCCGAGATGAGGCAGCCCGACGAGCCGGGGATGCGCTCGTCCAGCCTGGTCGCCAGTTCGGCCGCCCGTTCGGGGGCGGCGAGGTGGTGCACGGCCAAGCCGACCGGACCGTGGCCGGCTGCCAGCGCGGCCAGGTCGACCAGCCTGCCGATGGCGCGGCTCATCGTGCGCACCTTCTCCAGTGGCACGATCCGACCGTCCTCCACGTGCAGCACGGGCTTCACCGCCAGCGCGGTGCCGACCAGCGCGGCGGTCGCGGTGATCCGGCCACCTCGTCGGAGGTGCTCGAGGGTCTCGACGCAGAAGTAGGCGCGCAAACGCTTGGCAACGCCTGCCGCCGCGGCCTCCACCTCGGCCGCGGACGCGCCAGCCTCGGAGGCCGCGCACGCGGACAGCGCGGCGAAGCCGAGGCCCATCCCGGTGGCGCGGGAGTCCACGACGCGGATCCGCTCCGGGTCGACCTCCTCGGCGGCCAGCCGGGCCGCCTCCCACGTGCCGGAGAGCTCACGCGACAGGTGCACGGACACGACGGACGTCGCCCCGCCGTCGAGCACCGACCGGTACACCTCGGCGAGTTCGCCGGGGGTGGGCCGGGACGTGGTCACGCGGCGGTGCTCGCCGAGCGCGGCGGCGAGCTCGGCGGGGCCGAAGTCGACCCCGTCCAACCGGGAGCGGCCGTCCACCGCCACGTGCAACGGCACCACGCGGATGTGGTGGCGTTCGGCGAACCCCTCGGGCAGGTACGCCGTGGAGTCGGTGACAACGGTGGTGGGCACGAGTGCGGACATTACGGCTCTCACTCGGTCGAGTGGTTCACCGCCACGGACCTGATGAGATCCGCCATCGCGGAACCCATCAGGTCGTGACCTTCCCAGCCCCAGTGCATACCGTCCGGGTTACCGCGCCCTGACCGCACGTGGTCGCCGATCACCGAGGGCACGTCCAACAGCGGCACACCCGTCCTGCCACTCCACGCGCGCACGGCGCGTTCGGCGGCGGGTCGTCCGGGGTGCACGTTGCCGTACGCGGCCGAGCGGTGCACGGACGGCACCATCCCGATGGGCTTGATCCCCGGTTCCAGGCGGTGCACGGCCTCCACCGAGTCGTCCAGGTAGCGCACGGTCAGGTGTGGAGGCAGCGCGACCAGTTGACCGCCCAGCAGCCGCGACAGCGCGGGCTGGGCGGCCTTGTAGCCCGTCCTGGCCCAGCGGCGCAGGCCGTCGGGCCGCAGGTACCGCAGCCCCTGCCGCAGGTACGTCGGCAGGGGCGAGGGCAGCGTGTCCATGTGCCCCACGGCGAGCACGAGCACGTCCGTGCGCGGCAGCAACGACCAGACGCGGGGGTCGCCGGTCAGCGACCACCAGGCGTCGCGGGCGGTCCACCCGAAGCCCGCCGCGAGTTCCACGTGGCCGTCCAGCGCCTTGGCGGCGATGTTCGGCCACAGACCGGGGTGGTCTGCGGGCAGCGGGCCGTCGGGGCCGTGGAACGCCAGCGAGTCGGCGAGAACCAGCAGCCTCAACGAGTGGACCCGGCGTTGTACGAGGACAGCCGCCAGCGCCCGTCGCCGTCCGGCCGCCGGGTGAACACCGTCCAGTGGCAGTTCCCGATGCCGCCGAGCTGCCCCCACGAGCCGATCGGCAGGTTCAGCAGCCTGCCGGTCAGCGCGGAGATCAGGCCGCCGTGCGCGCAGAGCATCACGGTGCCGTCGAACTCGCGGTCCACGTCGGCCACGACCTCGGCGGCACGGTCCGCGACCTCGACCCGTGTCTCGCCGTCCGGCGGCGCGACCGTGGGGTCGGCCCGCCAGAGGTCGATCATGCCCGGCCACTCGGCCTCGACCTCGGCGTTGGTCAGTCCCTGCCACTTGCCGAGGTGGGTCTCGCGCAGGCGTTCGTCGATCCGCAGCGGGATGCCGACGGCGTCGGTGAACACCGTCGCGGTGTTCGTCGCCCGCCGCAGATCGGACGCGACCACCAGCTCGGGTGCGAACTTGGTGAGCACGGGCACCGCGAACCTGGCCTGGTTCCACCCCGTCTCGGTCAGCGCCGAGTCGAGGTGGCCCTGCCAGCGTCCGGTGGCGTTGTAGTCCGTCTCACCGTGCCGCCACAGTACGAGCCGGTTCAAGGTCATCTGGTGCTCACGCCTCCGCCGCCTGGTCCTCTGCGGGTGCGTCCGCGGACCCCTCGAACTCGATCTGCGGGCAGTCCTTCCACAGCCGCTCCAGGCCGTAGAAGCTGCGTTCCTCGACGTGCTGCACGTGCACCACCACGTCGACGAAGTCCAGCAGCACCCAGCGGCCTTCGCGAGCGCCTTCACGGCGCACCGGCTTGCGGCCGGTTTCCCGCATCTTGTCCTCGATGTTGTCCACGATCGCGCCTACCAGCCGCTCGTTGGGAGCGGAGGCGATCACGAAGCAGTCCGTGATCACGAGCTGGTCCGACACGTCGAGCACGATCACATCGTGCGCCTTCTTCTCGTCCGCCGCGCTAGCGGCGACCAGCGCCAACCGTCGGGCCTCGTCGGTGGCTGCCACATCTCTCCTCACCAGCGACCCGAGGATCCGGGTCGTACATCACTTCGATGCGCGCGGATACGCCCGCACGAGTTAATGAGGGTACCGGCGAGCGGACCTAGTCCGGCACCGAGTAGAGCGAGCGCTTGGAGATGTACTGCACGACACCGTCCGGGACGAGGTACCAGACGGGCAGACCGCGTGCCGTGCGCGCCCGGCACGCGGTCGACGAGATGGCCATGGCGGGCACCTCCACGAGGGAGACAGCTCCCTTGGGCAGGTGTTGGCCGTTGAGTTCGTAACCCGGTCGGGTGACGCCGATGAAGTGCGCGAGGTCGAACACGTCGGACGCTCGACGCCACGACACGATCTGCTCCAGCGCGTCCGCGCCGGTGATGAAGAACAGGTCGGCGTCCGGGTGCTCGGCCTTGAGGTCGGCGAGCGTGTCCACCGTGTAGGTGGGACCCTCGCGGTCGATGTCGACCCGGCTGACGGAGAAGCGGGGGTTGGACGCGGTGGCGATGACCGTCATCAGGTAGCGGTCCTCGGCGCGGCTGACCACACGGGTCGTCTTCTGCCACGGTTCGCCGGTGGGGACGAAGATCACCTCGTCGAGGTCGAACCTCGCCTGCACCTCGCTGGCCGCCACGAGGTGGCCGTGGTGCACCGGGTCGAAGGTTCCACCCATGACCCCGAGTCTGCGCCGGTTCGACATGGCTGGTCAGCCTACGGTGCCGGCGCGCTGGTGGTCGCCCGCTCCCGTGAACGACCACCAGCGCCTTTCGGACTCCCGACCGCGGCCTTGGGGGAAAAGCCGCCTCCGGTCCACGCGGCCCACCCCGAAGCGGAGCCGCGTACCGGTGGAACGACGACGCTCCGAGTTCATGACTCCGGTTGGGCAAACTTTTTCACCGCTTCGGGGTCAAACCTCCGGAGCGATCACCACACCGTCACCGTCGCGCACCAGGATCGCCTCCATCGGGCAGGACTCGGCGGCGTCGACCACCAGTTCGTCCGGCTCGACGTGGTCCTGCACAGCCTTTGACTTGCCGTTCTCCAGCCGGAAGTAGGCCACGGCACTGGAGGCGCACATGCCCGTGCCGATGCACACCTCCCGGTCGACCTGGACCTGCCACTTGCTCATGGACCTACCACCTCACCAGGAGTTCTCGCGGACCGCGCACCAGCCTGCCCTTCCGGAAGGGCACCTCGTCGGCGGGCACGGCCAGTTCCAGCGCGGGGTACCGGCGCAGCAGGGTGCCGATCGCGACCTGCAGCTCCATCCGGGCCAGCGACGCCCCGACGCAGTGGTGCACGCCGTGGCCGAACGCCACGTGGGCCGTGTTCTCCCGGTGGAAGTCGATCCGGTCCGGATCGGGGAACACGTCGGGGTCGCGGTTGCCCGCCTGGCCGATGAACACGGCGTCACCCGCGGGGATCGTCACGCCGCTGAGCTCCACGTCCTCCTTGGCGATGCGGGGGAAGCCCGCGGACGCGCCGAGCGGCGTGACGCGCAGCAGTTCCTCCACCGCGGCGGGCACCAGGTCGGGGTCCGCGCGCAGCTCGGCCATCCGGTCGGGGTTGGTGAGCAGCGTGTACATGAAGTTGCCGATCTGGTTGGCCGTGGTCTCGTGCCCCGCGACCAGCAGCGTCACGCCGAAGTTGACCAGCTCGTCCTCGGTGAGCCGGTCACCCTCGTCGCGGGCCGTCACGAGCGTGCCGAGCACGTCGTCGGTCGGCGACTCGCGGCGCGACGCGACCAGGCCCGCGATGTAGTCGTGGAGCTTGTCGCCCGCGGCGGTGATCTCCTCCGGCGTGAACGCGGTGACCGCCAGCGCCTGGTCCGACCAGGCCCGGAACTCGCCCCGGTCCTCGTACGGGACGCCCAGCATCTCGCAGATGATCGTGATCGGGAGCGGCATGTCGAGCGCCTCGACCAGGTCTGCGGGCACGCCACCCTTCTCCATCTCGTCGAGCAGCCCGTCGACGATCTCCTGCGCCCGTTCCCGCAGCTGCTCGGTCCGCCGCATGGTGAAACCCTTGGCCACGAGCTTGCGCAGCCTGCCGTGCTCGGGCGGGTCCATGCTCAGGATCGACGGCCGGTCCTGGATCATCGGGATGGCCCTCGGCACGTCCTGCCCCAGCACCGCGGCCCGGCTGAACCGCAGGTCGCTGAGCACGGTCTTCACGTCGTCGTACTTCGTGACCAGCCACGCGTCCCCGCCGTAGGGCAGCCGAACCCTGGACACGGGCTCGGTTCGGCGCAGTTCGGCGTAGGTCGGGTCGATGTCCAACCGGTGCGCCTCGCCGAACGGGTAGTTCCTCGGTTCCTGACTAGTCGTCATGCCCCCGCACTCCTCCCACAGCACCAAGTAAGCAACTGCTTACATTTGTCGACGATAGGCTTGCGCTCACCCTCCGTCAACGAACGACTACCACGTCACCGGCAGTGCCAGCGGCCCGCGAATCAGCCTGCCGCGCTTGAACTCGACGTCCTCCACGGGCACGGCGAGGTCCAGCGTCGGGAACCGGCGGAACAGCGTGCCGATCGCGACCTGCAACTCCATCCGGGCCAGCGGCGCGCCGAGGCAGTGGTGCACGCCGTGGCCGAAGGCGATGTGCGGGTTCACCTCGCGGTGGAAGTCGATCTCGTTCGCGGCGGGGAACACCGACGGGTCGCGGTTGGCCGCCATCATGCTGACCATCACGGACTCGCCCGCGCGGATCGTGACGCCGCCGAGGTCGACGTCCTCCAGTGCCATCCGCGGCAGGGCCACCACCGATCCCAGCGGGATGAAGCGCACCAACTCCTCGACGGCGGCGGGCAGGAGTTCCGGCTCCTCGCGGAGCGACTTGAGCAGGTCCGGCTGGTCGAAGAGCGTGTACACGACGTTGCCGAGCATGTTCGCGGTCGTCTCGTGGCCCGCGACCAGCAGCGTCACGCCGAAGTTGATCAGCTCGCCCTCGCTGAGCCGGTCCTCGCCGTCCCGCGCCTCGACCAGCAGGCCGAGCATGTCGTCGGACGGGGTCCGACGGCGCTCCGCGACCATCGCCGCGATGTAGCCCGTGAGGCTGTCCAACGCGGCGTCGATCTCCTCGGCGGTGAACGCGCCGTAGCCGAGCAGGACGTCGGTCCAGCCCTGGAACCCGACCCGCTCGTCGTCCGGCACGCCGAGGAGGTCGCAGATGATCGTGATCGGCAGCGGCATGTTGAGCGCCGAGACCAGGTCGGCGGGCGGCCCCTGCGCCTCGACGGCGTCAAGCGACGCGTCGACGATCTCCTGCGCCCGGTCGCGCAGCAACTCGACCCGCCTCGTGGTGAACGCCTTCGCGACCAACTTGCGCAGCCGCCCGTGGTCCGGCGGATCGAGCGCCAGGATGCTCCCGTCCGTCTCGACCACCGGCGACGTCCGCGCCATGTCCTTGCCGACGGTGGCGGCCCGGCTGAACCGCGGGTCGGCCAGGACGGTCTTGACCTCCTGGTAGCCGGTCGCCAGCCAGCCCTCGCCGCCGAACGGCATCCGCACCCAGGAGACCGGTTCCGTCTCCTGCAACTGCAAGTAGGTCGGGTCCAGCCGAAGCCGCTCGGCCTCGCTGAAGGGATAGGACCTGGTGGTCATCGGCACTCCTCACCGAAGGAAGTAAGCAAACGCTTACATTCTTCGAATGTAGAGAAGCCGCTACGGACCGTCAACGAGTAATTCCGCTGCGTGCTACTCCGTGCGCTCCAGCAGCGTGCGGGCGGCCGTGAGCACCAGGCGGATGATCTCCTCGGGGTCCGCGCTCTTGAGCGGTTCCTTCGCGGAGGTGGCCCGCACCATGCTGATGCCGGTGACCCACGCGAGGACCAGTTCGGCCCGCAGGTCGCCGTCCTCGGCATCGGTCAACGTGCGGAGCACGCGGATGTAGTCGTCGCCCAACTGCTTGCGGATCTCCGCGGCAGCGCTGTCGATGCCCTCCGAGCGCAACGCCGTGAACAGCAGGTGGTCCACCGGCCGCGGTGCCTTCTCCAGCATCCGCCGCAGCACGGTCTCCAGCAGCCGCCCCGGTTCCTCGGACTCCAGCAGCTCACGCCCCTGGCCCGCCATCACGGCCGCGTACAGCGCGTCCTTGCTGCCGAAGTACCGGAACAGCAGTGCCTGGTTCACGCCCGCGTGCGCGGCGATGTCGCGCACGGTCGTGCGGCCGAACCCGCGTTCGGCGAACAGCTCCGTCGCGGCGTCGAGCAGCGCGGCGCGGGTCGCCGCCGAGTCACGGCGGCGCACGGGGTCGGCGGTCACGACGTCGGCCGGATGTGCCCCTCGCCCCAGACGACCCATTTGGTGGAGGTCAGCTCGGCCAGGCCCATCGGGCCGCGGGCGTGCAGCTTCTGGGTGGAGATGCCGATCTCGGCACCCATGCCGAACTCGGCGCCGTCGGTGAACCCGGTCGAGGCGTTCACCATCACCGCCGCCGCGTCCACCCGCGTGGTGAACCGGCGCGCGGCCTTCACGTCGGAGGTCACGATCGCCTCGGTGTGGCCGGAGCCGTGCTCGTTGATGTGCGCGATGGCCTCGTCGAGCGAGCCGACGACCTTGGCCGCGATGTCCAGCGACAGGTACTCGGTGTCCCAGTCCTCGGCCGTCGCGGGCGTCACCTCGGTGCCGGCGAGGTCGGTGAACACCGGGTCCGCGTGCAGGGTGACACCCGCCGCGTGCAGGGCCTCGGCGATGCGCGGCACGAACACGTCCGCGATGTCCGCGTGCACCAGCAGCGACTCGGCCGAGTTGCACACGCTGGTGCGGCGGGTCTTGGAGTTGAGCACGATCGCCTCGGCGTCGTCGAGGTCGGCCGAGGCATCCACGTACACGTGGCAGTTACCGACACCGGTCTCGATCGTGGGCACGGTGGCGTTCGCGACGACCGTGGAGATGAGGCCCGCTCCGCCACGGGGGATCACCAGGTCCACCAGGCCGCGCGCGGTGATGAGGTAGTTGACCGACGCCCGGTCGTGGCACGGCAGCAGTTGCACGCAGTCCGCGGGCAGCCCGACGGCCTCCAGCGCGTCGCGCAGCACGGCGACCAGCGCGGCGTTCGAGTTCTCCGCCGACGACGACCCCCGCAGCAGCGCCGCGTTCCCGGACTTCAGCGCGAGCCCGGCCGCGTCCACGGTCACGTTCGGCCGCGCCTCGTAGACCATGCCGACCACGCCGAGCGGGACGCGCACCTGGCGCATGTCCATGCCGTTGGGCAGCAGACC
>JBDSAJ010000154.1:0-15509 GCA_039922235.1 Umezawaea sp. | reverse complement strand
ACCCGCATCGCACGCTCCTCTCGGCTCGCAACACCAAAACGAACACCTGTTCGAGATGGTGCCGGCGGACACCGACAAAAAACGGGGTGGCAATCGGCTCAAGGGTCGTCGTGGATGCGATGTCAAGCTCGACACGCGGGTATTTGGTCCCAATCTAACGCCCTGAGCTGCGGTTTTGTCGCAGATGGACAACTTGGGAAATTTTTCAAGATTTTTCCGGTGATCAGCAGAATCACCCGAAGAGCCCAACGCCAGGGATTGTCCCGGATGCGCCTGAGCCCGCCGCTCCTACCGTCACCGGTAGTGCACTCGGCACTGGACTCGCAGGTCACGGGGGGTTCCCATGAAGGCGATCGTGCAGGACGGGTACGGCTCGGCGGACATCCTGGAGCACCGGGACGTCGACAAGCCAGTGGCGGGGCGAGGTGCTGGTGCGGGTGCACGCGGCTGTCAACGCCTACGACGTCGTGCTCGACTTCGTCGCCGACCGCTCGCTCACGACCGCCGCCGCGCGCTGGAGTCCACAAGCCGGTCATCGACCGCGGCTACCCGCTCGCCGCCGCCATCCGCTACCTGGAGCCGGAGCACGCCCGCGCGAAGGTCGTCATCACGGTCTGACCCAGGTCGAGGACATTCCCCGGAATTGCGGGAAACCGCTTTCACTCGCCGACCGCGAGCGGTATGTCGTGGTAGGCCACTGGCGCTGCGGGCTGTCCCGATTGGACAGTCCACGCCTGCCCGGTGCGACTGTCGGCCAGGACGGTCTCGACAGCTGTGGCGATCTCGCCGGGAGCTGCCAGGCGGAGGTTGTGTTCCAGCAGCGTTCGCCGGTGAGCCGCGAGTGCGGGGGTGTCGACCAGCCCTGGGCACAGGGCGTTGATCCGGAGGCCGTCGGCGGCAAGCGCTGGCGCGGCCGAGCGGACCAGGCCGACCAGCGCGTGCTTGCCCATGGCGTAGAACAGGTCCGGTGATCCGCTCAGCCCGGCGATGCTGGCCGTGACGACGATCGATCCGCGCCGCTGCCGCCGCAGCGTGGGCCGGCAGGCGTGCAGCCCGTACACCACGCCGTCGAGGTTGGTGCGCATCGTGTCGCGATAGGCGTCAGGGGTGAAGTCGCGCAGCCCGCAGCGGCCGGGGACGCCGGCGTTGAGCAGGACCACGTCGAGGCGACCGAAGGCGTCCAGCGAGGCATCCACCGCCCGCCGGTTGTCGTCCGGTTCTCCGACGTCGGCGGCGACGAACAGGCCGTCGACGCCTTCGGCGACAGCGGCACCACGGTCGGTGTCGCGGTCAACGATCACGACGCGGTGGCCGCTGTCGTGGAGCCTGCGCGCGGCCGCCGCGCCGATTCCGCTCGCACCGCCGGTGATCAGCGCGACCGGGCCGGTCACCGGGACACCGTCACCGGCGTGATCTCCACTCCGCGCATCCGCAACCCGTGGCGGCGAAGGAAAGCCCGGCCGAAGACGCGCTGGATGACGACCAGCACGACCAGCGTCACCACCAGCAGCACACCGTCGAGGGCGGGGACCACATCCACTGGCAGCGTCAGGGCGAGCACCACCCGCACCCCCGCGTCGGCCAGGCACGCTGCCGCCCACAGCGCACTGCACAGCCGCAGCAGCCGGCGAAACGGCGGGTGGTCGTCCCAGTTCCGGCTCCAGGTGCGCTGTTTGCCCTCGTCGAAGACCACCGTCGCCGCCGAGTAGATGAACGGGCGCCGGGCGCGCACGCTGACCAGGAGAAACACCCCGAACGCGGCCATCATCACCGCGCCGCGCAGCAGAAGTGCACGAGGACTGCCGCCGATGAGTGCGCTGGCCACGGTCGTCGCGATGACTCCTAGCACGAACCACCGCACGCCCCCGATCCGCTGCCGCGCCACAAGGTCACGCAGCCCGGTCACCACGGGAATCGCTGCGCCGGCGAGCAGGGCGACCAGCTGGTTCACGCCCGCTGCGCGGAGCCCGTAGAACAGTGCCAGCGGCGCCAGCACGTCGATCAACACGCCGCTGAGCCGCTTCACCGCGCCACCGCCAGCATGAACGTCGTGACGGCTTCGCGGACGTAGGCGTCGAAATCGAAGTCGGGTTCCTCGCGCAGCCGCCGCGCGGCCCCGTCCACGGCGCCGCGGATCAGGACGGCCATCGACCGGATGTCGAAGTCGCGGAACTCGCCGCTCGCCTGTCCTTGTGCGAGCAATGTTTCCAGCCCCTGCACGCTGACTTCCTGCGCGCTGACCGACGTGTACGCCCGACCGGTCTCGGTGCGCAGGTGCGGGCCGATCTCCGTCAGTGCCGCGACGTCGCGGGGATTCTCGTGGAGGAACAGCAGGTTGGCCTCCAAGTAGGCCCGCAGCTTGCCGGTCATGGTGTCCTCCGCGTCCACCCGTTCGGCGATGAACGCCGCACCGGTGGTGAAGACGTGCATCAGGATCTCGTGGATCAAGCCGTCCTTGTTCTGAAAGTGGTACGAGATCAGCCGTGGGCTGCTCAGCCCGGCTTTCTCGGTGATCCGCGCGAACGACGCGTTCGCGTATCCCACAGCGGCGATCGTGTCGATCGCCGCGCGCATGATCTGCGCCCGCCGCGCCTTGTTGGTGAACGTCTGCCCCACGATCCTCCTCCCGAAGTTTTATCTGACCATATAAAAGTTACTTCAATTGACGAAAAATCACTAGGGTCATTTCGCTCAGGTGGTCACTCGGCGGTCGCGAGGGCTCGGTAGGGCGCGTTCGCGCAGCTTGTTCAGCACGATGGTGGCTCCGCTCACGACGAGCGGCTCAAGTTCGCGTCGAGGTCAGCCATGCCAGGCCGGCCACCGACAACTTGGCGCTGAACGGCTCGGCAGACTCGGCGTCGCCGAGCGACTGTGCCAGCCGTCAGCGAGCCGTCTTCGTTATGGCACAGGCTGTAGTGGCAGGCAAACGGTCTACATCAGCCCACGCGACACCGTAGGACGGGGAGCATCCCGTCAGGTCCGGCGGCCGGTACGGTTGCCGCGATGACCACGCCTACCACGCCAGCCGACGAGCCCGCCTCACTCGGCGACACCACCGTCGAGGATCTGATCGCCCGCGCCGCGGACCTCAAGGGCGAACTCGTGGCGTTCGCCCAGAGCGGTCGATTCGCGAGGCGGCTGGACGCGCTGCTGTTCGATGCCGCCGATCGCCACGGCCACCTGGACGAGGCAACGGCCGTACGCACCATTGACCACTTCGCGTTGCAGTACCGCCTTTCCGGCGGGCGCACCGTCGTCGAGCGGTTTGTTTCGCAGCGGCAGCCGCGGCTGCCGGATGACGAGCGGGCCATGGTGCTCGGCTGGCGCGACGTCGTCGAGGGGTGTTTCGAGGTTCGCCGCTTCGACGGTGATGCCGTGGAACTGCACAACCTTGTTGATGATCTCGTTTACCGCGTCTACTCGAACATGGGACGCAGTGCGTTCGCTGTGCTTCGCAAGGGGATGTTCGTCGTGGGCCGGATAGTGCCGGTCCACCCGGCTACCGATGCTTGGCTGGTCAGCGGGCACTTCGCCCCGTTCCCGAAATCCGCTCGGCGCCAGATCGCCCAGACCGTCGCCCAGCAGGTGGCCGCTCACCCGGAAGTGTTGCGCCGCAACCCGGTCCTGCTCCAGCAGGGCTGGGAGGTTCAGGCCGAGCATCGTGCGGATTTCATCGCGCAGGTCGGTTCCGATCTGGTGGTGCTGCCTCCGCACGAGGCGCAGGAGACGTTGTCCGAGCACTACCGGCGCCTGCGGGAAACGGCCGTGGCACGTCTCGACGGTACGCGCGCCAAGCGTGCCGCTGCCACCGGTCCGGCACCCGAGGACATGAGCCGGTTGCTCGACGAACTGCTGGATGCCGACAGCATCGCGCTGGTCTACGACGACGTCGAAGGGCTTTGCGTCTACCGCGATTTCGACCGCCTCGATGCGCTCTTCGCCGACCCCTCACTGGCCCGTGACCCTGCCCGCCTTGCCCTGTTGCGCGAGTACCTCGACGATGAGTCGGTCTCGCCGCTGGCGATCCGCCGCCTGGTGCAACGCCACCCCGACGGCGCTGACGCGGTCTTTCGCGCGCTTCTGCGCAAACCCGGCTTCTCTTGGTCGCGGGACGGGGAGAAAGTGCTGCAACGCCGCAAGAAGTCCTTCTTCGACCGCGAACCGATGCCCAGTGTTTCGATCGTCGGCGAACGCCTTGCCGAGCTTCTCCGCGCCACGCGATAGGTGGAGCGCGTGGTGAATGCGGAAGTGGAGCGGGTACTTCGGTTGATCGACGGGCTGCGCCGCGACCGGCGGACGCACCCGTATCACGGGCGATAGGTCAGCCCGCGGGCCGCCAGCCGAGCGCCGGACCGAGCTTGGTGGCGATGTCGGTGAGGATCTGCACGTAGTCGTCGTGCCCGAAGGTGAACGGGAGGGCGAACGCGACCTCGCTGATCTCCTGGAACGCGACGTGGGCGTGGAGGCGTTCGGCGATCTCGGCCGACGTGCCGACGATGTCCGGGGCGAACAGGAGGCGCGCCGGGCCCTGCGGGGTCGCGGTGCGGGGCAGGCGCTGCTCCGCGTAGGCCTCGTACTTGGCGCGCTGCTCCGGGGTCGCGCTGTCGGTGGGGATGACCACGAGGCCCTGGGAGACGCGGGCCTGGTCGCCGTCGGGGTGGTGGGCGCGGAACGCCCGCACGTGCGACAGCTGGATCTCGGCGAAGTCCTCGGACTCCTCCGCCTTCACCACGCTGCTGCTCAGGAAGTTCATCCCGTTCTCGCCCGCCCACTGGGCCGAGCGCAGGCTGGCGCCGCCGTACCACATGCGGCGGCCGAGGCCGGGGGAGTGCGGCTGAACGCGGTCGGAGAACACCTCGAAGCCCTGGGAGCCGCTGAAGTCGGTGGCCGGTTCGCCGCGGACGAAGCCGAGCAGCCGCCGGACGCGCTCGTAGCCGAAGTCCTCGACGTCGGCGGTGTCCGGGTACAGCGCGTGCTTGACCTTCTCGTAGTTCATCGGCGGCCCGACGCTGATGCCGGGGTTGAGCCTGCCGCCGGACAGGATGTCCACGGTCGCGAGGTCCTCGGCGAGGCGCAGCGGGTTCTCCCAGCCCACGGGCATCACCGCCGTGCCCAGTTCGATGCGCGTGGTGCGCTGCGAGGCCGCGGCGAGGACGGCGACGGGCGAGGAGATGCCGAACTGGAGGTGCCGGTGGCGCACCCACGCGCTGTCGAAGCCCAGTTGCTCGCCGAGCGCGATGATGTCGAGCGTCGACTCGTGGCCCTGGCGCGGATCGGCCTCGTCGAACAGGCCGATGGTCAGGAAGCCCAGTTTCCGCAGCGGTTGCGAGATCGGTGGCACTGGGCTCCTTCGTCGTCCGGCGAACGTGCTGTGCCCGCGATTGTGGCAGGCGCGGCCGATGTCGTCGACGGCCCGCTCGTGACCCGGCAACACCCCAGGTCAGCCGGGTGTGCGCTGTTGCAAGACCCGGACATTCACCGGAACAACCACGCAGGCGCTTGGTCGTCTTTTCCCACGGATCAACTGACCAGGAAGAGGAACTCCGGTGAACTTCGTCAAGACGGCGGCTGCGGTCGTACTGAGCACGGCGGCCTTGATCGGTGGGGCGACGCCCGCGATGGCGGACACGCTCGTCCCGCCGTACCCCACGGTCACGACCTGGCACGACGTCAACATCCGCACGTGCTCCAGCACGAGCACGTCCTGCCCCACCTCTGGCAAGATCTTGGCGGGCAACAGCAGCCTCGCGTACTGCTGGGTCTACGGGCAGACGATCACCGACTTCGGGATCACCAACGACGTCTGGATCCAGGTGAACAGGAAGCCCGGCGCGAAGTTCTTCGCGAGCGCGGTGTACTTCGTCGGCGACAAGTACGCGAACCTGCCCGTGAAGGCCAACTGCACGGACTGATCCGGCACGGCTCCCGACCCGCGCGTGCGGGTCGGGAGCCTGCGGGCGGGAACTCGGGTGCGCCCGCCGGCACCACCGTGGTCGACTCCGGGGGTGACAGGACTGCTGCTGCTCGACGTCGACGGCCCGCTCAACCCGTACGCCGCCCGGCCGCACCACAGGCCAGCCGGGTACGAGACGTTCCGCCGCACCGCGCACGGCCGCTGGTACGGCGGCCGGGACGCCCGCCGCCACCGCGGGATCCGGGTGTGGTTGCGCCCCGACCACGGCCCGTGGCTGTTGGCGCTCGCCGAGAGGACCGGCCTGGAACTGGTGTGGGCGACGACGTGGGAGCACGAGGCCAACGAGCACATCGGACCGTCCATCGGGCTGCCGCCGCTGCCGGTCGTCGAGTTCCCGGACCGCGACCCGGTGCACGGCTGGTCCCCGGACAGCGGCTGGAAGTGGCGGGCCGTGCTCGCCTACGCCGCCGGGCGGCCGCTGGCGTGGCTGGACGACGAGCACGACGACCCGTTCCACGGCGGGTGGCGCGAGGAGTTCGACCGTGAGCGGGACGGGATCCCGACGCTGCTGTGCCACGTGGACCCGCGGCACGGGCTGGGACCGGAACACCTGGAGCGGGTGGCCACCTGGGCGAGCGGGCAGGTCTGAAGCTGCCATCGACGGAGGCCCTCTGCGTGAGAAGGACCGATTCGCTCAGGCGTGAAAGAGGTTGACGCGGCGAGGATCTGTTGGCAGTACCGGCTGGTTAAGCTCTTAACTTCCCCGGCAAAACGTGGTAGGTATCAGCTCGTCAACCGTGGTCAACCGGTTCAGGTAGATCAACACGATTTCGTACGTTTCCGCCAGACGGCCGGCAAATGTCGTAACGGCGGCGCAGGATGTGCGTGTCGCCGGTGGATGGGGGAGTCGCCAGCGCTGACGCCGCCGAACAGCCGCAGGAGGTCATCACCGTGACTCAGCCCGACCCGCACCCCATCTACACCGCACTCGTCGCGAAGCACGGTGACCCCGGTGTGGCGGAGCCCCAGGAACCCGCTGATCGCCGTCCGGAGCCCCAGGAGTCCCTGCGGTCGAGATCGAGCCGGGCGCAGCACCGCGAATAAGCTCGTCCGCTTGCCCCATTGACAGCTCATGTGACCCGTAGCACACTCCCTAAACGCCTCATGATTGAAACGTTTCATCGCGAACCGGGAGTCGTGTGTGGACCAGGCAGCGCAGCCGCCGATCGTCGTGCTCGACCGCGTCTCGAAATCCTTCGGCGCGGTCGCTGCCCTGACCGACGTCACCCTCGCGCTGGCCCCCGGCGAGGCGCACGCGTTACTGGGTGAGAACGGCGCGGGCAAGTCCACGCTCATCAAGACCCTCGCGGGCGTGCACCGCCCGGACAGCGGACGCGTGCTGGTCGACGACGTCGAGACGCGGTTCGGCGGCCCGGCGGACGCCAGGGCCGCGGGCATCGCGGTGATCTACCAGGAGCCGATGCTCTTCGGGGACCTGTCGATCGCGGAGAACGTCTACACCGGCCGCCAGCCGCTGCGTTCCGGGCGGCGCATCGACACCCGCGCGATGCACGCGCACACCACGGCGCTGTTCGACCGGCTCGGCGTCGCGCTGGACCCCGCCCGCCCGGCGCGCGGCCTGTCCATCGCGGACCAGCAGGTCGTCGAGATCGCCAAGGCGCTGTCGTTCGACGCGCGGGTGGTCGTGATGGACGAGCCGACCGCCGCGCTCTCCGCCCGCGAGGTCGAGCGGCTCTTCGAGGTGGTCCGCCTGCTGCGCGAGCAGGGCACCGCCGTGCTCTTCGTGTCCCACCGGCTCGACGAGGTGTTCGCGCTGTGCCAGCGGGCGACCGTGCTGCGCGACGGCAAGCACGTGTGGTCCGGGCCGTTGGAGGGGGAGACCCCGGACGGGCTGGTGCGCCGCATGGTGGGTCGCGAGCTGTCCGCGCTGTTCCCCAAGCAGGACAGCGTTCCGGGCGAGGTGCTGCTCGAAGTTCGCAGGCTCACCAGGGAAGGCGTGTTCACCGACGTCTCGTTCGACGTGCGCGCGGGCGAGATCGTCGGGCTGTCCGGCCTGGTCGGCGCGGGCCGCTCGGAGGTCGCCCGCGCGGTCTTCGGCATCGACTCCGTGGACGCGGGCGAGGTGCTGGTCGCGGGCAAGCGGCTGCGGCTCGGCTCGCCGACCGCCGCGATGGCCGCGGGCATCGGGCTCGTCCCCGAGGACCGCAGGCAGCAGGGCCTGGTCGTGGACGCCTCGGTGGAGCGCAACGTCGCACTCGCCTCGCTCGGCAGGCTGTCCTGGTTCGGGCTGCTGTCGCGCCGCACCGAACGACGGCTCGCGGAGGACTGGGCGCTCAAGCTGCGCATCAAGACCGCCCGCCTCGGTGCGCCCGCCGACACGCTGTCGGGCGGGAACCAGCAGAAGGTCGTGCTCGCCAAGTGGCTGTCGCGCAAGCCTTCCGTGCTGATCGTCGACGAGCCCACGCGCGGCATCGACGTCGGCACGAAGGCCGAGGTGCACCGGCTGCTGTCCGAACTGGCGGCGGAGGGCGTGGCGGTGCTGATGATCTCCTCGGAGCTGCCCGAGGTGCTGGGCATGGCCGACCGCGTGCTGGTCATGCACGAGGGCAGGCTCGTGGACGACATCCCCAGGGCCGACGCGACCGAGGAACGGGTGGCGCTGGCCGCCGCGGGCCGGGTCGGGGTGATCTCGTGACGACCGTCGCGCCGTCGCGCGCCCGGCGGGTCGCCGACCTCGTCGGCCGAGCGCGGGAACTGGGCATCGTCGTGGCGCTGGCGCTGGTGGTCATCCCCACCGCGCTGGTCAACCCGCGGTTCGTGGACGCGCAGAGCATCCGCGACCTGCTGCTCAACGCCTCCGTCGTGGCCGTCCTCGCCGTCGGCCAGACCCTCGTGGTGGTGACCCGCAACGTCGACCTGTCCGTCGGCTCGACCCTGGGGCTCTCGGCGTTCCTGACGGCGCAGACCTTCGCCGACCACCCGGACACCCCGATCGTCCTCGGCCTGCTGGTGGGCGTGGCGATCGGCGTGGTGTGCGGTGCGGTGAACGGCGTGCTGGTCGCGGTGGGCCGGGTGCCGAGCCTGGTGGTCACGCTCGGCACGCTCTACGTGTTCCGCGGCGTCGACTTCGCGCTGGCGCAGGGCAAGCAGGTCAACGCCTCCGACCTGCCGGACGACCTGCTGGACCTGGGCAACGGGCGGCTGCTCGGCGTCCCGGTGCTCGTGCTCATCACCCTCGCCGTCGTCGCCGTCGCGGCCCTGTACCTGCGCTCCTACCGCTCCGGCCGCGACCTCTACGCGATCGGCTCCCACCCGGAGGCCGCCGTGCTGGCGGGCATCCCGGTGGCGCGCCGGGTGTTCACGTCGTTCCTGCTGTCCGGTGCGGTCGCGGGTCTGGCGGGCGCGCTGTGGGTGGCCCGGTACGGCACGGTCGACGCGGCCGCGGGCACCGGGCTGGAACTCCAGGTGGTCGCGGCGGTCGTCGTCGGCGGCGTGGCGATCTTCGGCGGCTCCGGCGCGGTCGTCGGCGCCGCGCTGGGCGCACTGCTGCTGGGCACGATCGCGAGCTGCCTGGTCGTACTGCGCATCCCGGCGTTCTGGCAGCAGGCGATCAGCGGCGCGCTGCTGATCGGCGCCATCACCGTCGACCGGCTACTGGCGCTGAAGCTCGCCAGGGAGCTGCGCGGAAGGAGTGACCACGATGCTTGAGCGGTTCGCCCGCTGGGAGACCGCGCTGGTCGCGCTCCTGGTGCTCGTCGGGGTCGTCGGCCAGGTGCGCACGGGTGGCGCCTTCCTGGACGGCGGCAACCTGTTCTACCTCGGCCTGGACATCGGCGAGGTCGCGCTGATCGCGCTGCCGCTGACCCTGGTCGTGGTGTCCGGTGAGATCGACCTGTCCGTCGCGTCGGTCCTGGGCCTGTCCAGCGCGGTCATCGGGGAGCTGTGGGACGCGGGCTGGACGCTGGAGGCGATCCTGCCGACGGTGATCGTCCTCGGGGCGGTGTGCGGGGTGGTCAACGGCCTGCTGGTGACCCGCCTCGGCCTGCCGTCGCTGGCCGTCACGATCGGCACCCTCGCGCTGTACCGGGGGTTGGCGCTCGTGGTGCTCGGCGACCGGGCGGTCGCCGACTTCCCCGCGAGCTTCACCCAGTTCGGCACCACACCCGTGCCCGGCACCTGGCTGCCGTGGCCGATCCTGCTGTGCGCGGTGCTCGCCGTCGCGTTCGCGGTCACCCTGCACACCAGCTCGTTCGGCCGGTCGGTCTACGCGATCGGCTCCAACGAGGAGGGCGCCCGCTTCTCCGGCATCCGGGTCAAGCGGGTCAAGCTCACGCTGTTCGTCCTCACCGGCGCGATGTCCGCGCTCGCCGGGATCGTCTACACGTTCCGCTTCTCCAGCGCCCGCGCCGACAACGGCCTCGGCCTGGAACTCGCGGTCGTCGCCGCCGTCCTGCTCGGCGGCGTCTCCATCTTCGGCGGACGCGGAACGCTGGGCGGTGTGCTGGCCGGGGTGCTCCTGCTCGGCGGGCTGCGCAACGTCCTCATCCTCGACGACGTCTCCACCGAGATCCTCACCGTCGTCACCGGCCTGCTGCTCCTGGTGAGCGTGCTCGCCCCGGCACTGACGGCCCGCATTCGATCCACCAGTCCAGGAAGGCGATCACCATGACCCCACGCCCCGCGGTCACCACGCTGGTGCTGCTGCTGTCCAGCGCGGTCGCGCTGGCCGGGTGCAGCGGCACCAGCAAGAACAGCGCCCAGACCGACGCCCCTGCCGCGGGCAGCACCGCCGCGGCCGATCCGAACGCGACGATCAAAGAGGGCCTGAAGATCACCTACCTGCCCAAGGCGGTCAACAACCCGTACTTCACCGTGGCGCAGACGGGAGCCGACAAGGCCGCGTCCACGCTCAAGGCCGAGCTCAAGGCGACCGGCCCGTCGGAGGCCAGCGCGTCCTCCCAGGTCACCTACATCAACACCGCCGCGCAGCAGAAGCAGAACGCGCTCGTGCTGTCGGCCAACGACGCCAACGCCGTCGCGCCCGCGCTGAAGACCGCGCGCTCGCAGGGCGTCAAGGTCGTCACGTTCGACTCCGACGCCGCCCCGGACGCCCGCGACATCTTCGTCAACCAGGCCGCCACGCAGGACATCGCCACCATCCAGGTGAAGATGATCGCCGACGCCACCGGCGGCCAGGGCGAGATCGCGATCCTGTCGGCGACCCCCAACGCCACCAACCAGAACGCCTGGATCGAGATCATGAAGACCGAGCTGGCCAAGCCCGCCAACGCCGGCCTCAAGCTCGTGGAAACGGTCTACGGCAACGACAACGACCAGACCTCGTTCGAGAAGACCCAGGGCCTGCTCCAGGCGCACCCGAACCTCAAGGGCATCGTCTCGCCGACGACCGTCGGTGTCGCCGCGGCAGCCCGCTACCTCAGCTCCTCGGAGTACAAGGGCAAGGTCGCGCTCACCGGTCTGGGAACGCCCAACCAGATGCGCGACTACGTCAAGGACGGCACCGTCAAGTCGTTCGCGCTGTGGGACCCGAGCAAGCTGGGCTACCTGGCCGTCTACGCCGCGGGTGCGCTCGCGTCCGGCCAGATCACCGGCGCCGAGGGTGAGAAGTTCAAGGCGGGCGACCTCGGCGAGTACACCGTCGGCGCCAAGGGCGAACTGGTGCTCGGACCGCCGACGGAGTTCACCAAGGACAACATCGACCAGTTCCAGTTCTAGAGCCAGGGGCGTCACGATGACGGAGACCACGGACCGGGTGAAGGCAGCCCTGCGCGCACAGCGGATCGAGACGCCGTCGTGGGCGTACGGCAACTCGGGCACCCGCTTCAAGGTGTTCACCCAACCCGGTGTGCCGCGCACGCCGTTCGAGAAGGTCGACGACGCCGCGCAGGTGCACGCCTTCACGGGCGTCGCGCCGACGGTGGCGCTGCACATCCCGTGGGACGCCGTCGACGACTACCGGGCACTGGCCGACCACGCCGCCGAGCGCGGCGTGGCGCTCGGCGCCATCAACTCCAACGTGTTCCAGGACGACGACTACAAGCTCGGGAGCGTCACCAACCCGGACGCGCGGGTGCGGCGCAAGGCCACCGACCACCTGCTGGACTGCGTGTCCATCATGGACAAGACCGGGTCGCGCGACCTCAAGCTGTGGTTCTCCGACGGCCTGAACTACCCGGGCCAGGACAACCTGGCGCGGCGGCAGGACCGGCTGGCCGAAGCGCTGCGGGAGGTCTACGACCGGCTCGGCGACGACCAGCGGATGCTGGTGGAGTACAAGCTGTTCGAGCCCGCGTTCTACGCCACCGACATCCCGGACTGGGGCACCGCGTTCGCGCACTGCGTCGAACTCGGGCCCAAGGCCCAGGTGGTGATCGACACCGGGCACCACGCGCCCGGTACGAACATCGAGTTCATCGTCTCGTTCCTGCTGCGGCAGAAGAGGTTGGGCGCGTTCGACTTCAACAGCCGCTTCTACGCCGACGACGACCTCATGGTGGGTGCGGCCGACCCGTTCCAGCTGTTCCGGATCATGCACGAGATCGTGCGCGCCGACGCGCTGAAGCCCGAGGCGGGCATCGCTTTCATGCTCGACCAGTGCCACAACATCGAGGCGAAGATCCCCGCGATCATCCGCTCGGTGCTCAACGTCCAGGAGGCCACGGCGAAAGCGCTGCTGGTCGACGTGGGCGCGCTCACGGCGGCTCAGGACTCCGGCGACGTGCTGGAGGCCAACGAGGTGCTGATGGACGCCTACAACACCGATGTCCGGCCGCTGCTCGCCGAGCTGCGGACCGACCTGGGGCTCGACCCCGATCCCGTCCGGGCCTACCGCCGGTCCGGTTACGGCGATCGGATCAGCGCGGAACGCGTTGGCGGCAACCAAGCCGGGTGGGGCGCCTGAGTTCGTTACCACGAAGGGGAAGCGATGAGCGGCGGCGTCAACCGGCGGGACTTCTTGCTGGCTTCGGCGGCGGGGGCTGACCTCGACCCGGCGGGTGGCCTGCGGGTCGAGTCGACCGCGGTCGAGTACGCGGAAACGCTGCTGGGCACGGACGTCGCGAAGCCCCGGCTGTCGTGGGTGCTGGCGGCGGACGACGCAGGCGGCAGGCAGACCGCGTACCAGGTGCGGGTGGACGGGGTGTGGGACAGCGGGAAGGTGCTGTCCGACCGCAGCGTCGGGATCGTCTACGACGGCCCGGCGCTGCGCCCGCACACCCGCTACACCTGGCGGGTCCGGGTGTGGGACGGTCTCGGGCGGGTGTCGGCGTGGAGCGCGGCGAAGTGGTGGGAGACGGCGTTCCTCGGCACGCCGTGGACCGCGAAGTGGATCGGCGCCGCGCCACCGGCCGCGGGCCTGTCGTTCGACCCGGCGTCCTGGATCTGGTCGCCGGGCTCGACCCCGTCCAACGCCCCAGCGGGCCCGCGTTGGTTCCGCGCAGGCCTCGACCTACCCTCCGGGGCGGCGGTCAGCCGGGCACGGATCATCGCCACGGCCGACGACGACTTCACCCTCTTCCTGGGCGGTGAGCAGGTCCTGTCCGCGCCCGAGCAGGTGGACGGGTGGAAGCTCGGCAAGTCCGCCGACGTCACCGCACAGGTGCGCGCCGCGGGTGGCCGGGTCGTGCTCGCGGCGGTCGCCACCAACCGCGGCAGCGCGTCGGTCAACCCCGGCGGCCTGCTCGTGCGGCTGGTGGTCGAAACCGCCGCCGGACAGCGGGAACTGGTCACCGGAACCGGGTGGAAGGTCGCCGACACCGAGCAGGGCGGGTGGCAGCAGCCGGGGTTCGACGACTCGGCGTGGGCGGCGGCGACCGTGCTCGCGGCGTACGGCCAGAGCCCGTGGGGCCGCAACGTCAGCCTGGTCGTGGAACCGCCCGCCCCGGTGCTGCGCAAGGAGTTCACCCTCGCCAAACCCGTGGCGAGCGCCCGGCTGCACCTCAGCGGACTCGCCTACTACGACGCGCGGCTCAACGGCGGCAAGGTCGGCGACCGGGTGCTGGACCCCGGTTTCACCGACTACGAGGAGACCGTCCTCTACGCGACCCACGACGTCACCGCGCAGCTCACGGCCGGGGTCAACACGCTGGACGTGACGCTGGGCCGCGGTTTCTACGGCATGACCACGCCGAACGTGTGGCGGTGGGAGCAGGCGACCTGGCACGCCGAGCCGAAACTGCTGGCACAGCTGGAGATCACCCACACCGACGGCTCGCGCACGACCGTGGCGTCCGATGCGGGCTGGCGGGTCGCGGACAGCCCCACGGTGACCAACTCGCTGTACGCGGGGGAGTCCTACGACGCCCGCCGCGTTCCGGGCGACTGGCGGGAGCCGACGCTCGTCGACCCGCCGAAGGGGACGCTCCAAGCGCAGCAGCACGAGCCGGTCCGGATCGTGGAAACGGTTCGTGCCAACGTTGTCACCCCACTGCGGCCAGGGGTCTTCGTGGTCGACCTCGGCCGCACGATGGCCGGGTGGTCGCGGATCACCGTCCAGGCCCCGGCGGGCACGGTGATCCGGCTGGCGCACGGCGAGCGGCTCAACGACGACGGCAGCGTGCTCAACGCGAACGGCCACGTGCCCGGACGCCACCAGGTCGACGAGTACACGTGCTCCGGGCAGGGGACCGAGACGTGGGAGCCGCGGTTCTCCTACAAGGGTTTCCGCTACGTCCAGGTCACCGGCTTCCCCTACCAGCCCGGTCTGGACGACGTGGTCGGCCGGGTCGTGCACAGCGACGTCCCGGAGACCGGCACGTTCCGCTGCTCCAAGCCGTTCTTCGAGCAGCTCGACCGCGCCATGAAGCGGACCCTGCTCAACAACCTGCACGGCATCCCCACCGACACCCCGATGTACGAGAAGAACGGCTGGACCGGCGACGCGCAGCTCGGCGCCCCGGTCATGGCGTACGCGTTCGGCGTGCAGCGTTTCCTGAGCAAGTGGATCGGCGACCTCGCCGACAGCCAGACCGCGCCCGGCGCGCTGCCGGTGATCGTGCCCAGCGGTGGCTGGGGCTACCAGGAGGCCGCGCCCGCGCCGGAGTGGACGACGGTGTACCCGTTCCTGCTCCGCGAGATGTACCGGGTCTACGGCGACGAACGGCTCGCCGCCGACCACTGGCCCACGGTGACCAGGTACCTGGACTGGGAGATCGGCCGCCTGCGAGGAGGTCTGGCCAGCACGGCGCTCGGCGACTACCTGCCGCCCGGCTACGGCGGCAACCCGCCGGAGGACACCCGGCTCACCGCGACCGCGTACCTGCACCGGGCGCTCATTGGCACGGCGGAACTCGGCGACCTGCTGGGGCACGCGGACGTCGCCGCCCGCTACCGGGCACAGGCGAACGCCTGCCGGGACGCGCTCAACGCCGCCTTCCTGGTAGACGGCCGCTACCGCAGCGCACAGGACCCGGACTTCCGCCAGACCTCGCAGGCGATCCCGCTGATGTTCGGCCTCGTGCCCGCGGGCCAGGTCGCCGCGGTCGTGGCGAACCTGGTCACCGACATCCGCGCCCGCGGCGACCACCTCAACACCGGCGCGCTGGGCACCAGCGTG
>JBDSAJ010000153.1:0-5065 GCA_039922235.1 Umezawaea sp. | reverse complement strand
CGCGGCGAGCGCGGTGTCCGCGGAACCGCTGAGCTGCTCGGGCGCCGAGGTGGCCGCTCCCAGCGGGAGCGGACCCCCCGTCGACCTCGGCGGCACCGAGCCGCTCAGCCCGGATGTGAGCAACGCCCCCACCACGACGGCGCAGAACCCCCGCCGCACCGCCGCTCGACCGCGCACGTACCTCATCCGTCCCCCATCACCACGGGCCGACCGCAGGCGTGTGCCCGCCGTCCCCTCGACCCGTCGCGGACCCTACGAAGTCGATCTTGAATTTTTGTGGAACCCGTGGTCGCGCGGCCGGACGCCGAGTGGAAAGCTGACTCGCGGGGGGTTACATGGAGATCGAACTGCTCGGCGGCGTCGTGGTACGCGACGGCGGCCGGCCGGTGGACGTCGGACACGCGCGGCAGCGGTGCGTGCTGGCGGCGCTGCTGGTCGAGGCGAACGAGGTCGTGCCCGCGGCCAGGCTGATCGACCAGGTCTGGGGCGACGAGCCGCCGGACACCTCGCGGGCCACGCTGACCACCTACGTCGCTCGCCTGCGCCGCGCACTGGCCCCCTTCGGGCTCTCGATCCGCGGGCGTTCCGGCGGGTACGTGCTGGCCGTCGACCCGGACGCGGTCGACCTGCACCGATTCCGGGCCCTGGTCGCGCGGGCGCGTGCCGAGTCCGACGACGGCCGCGCCGCCGAGCTGTTCGCCCGAGCGCTGGGCCTGCGGAGGGGCACGCCGCTGGCAGACATCGACGGCGGGTGGGCGGCGACCGTGCGCTCAGGGCTGGAGCGGGAACGCCACGAGGCCGAACTGGACCACGTCGACGTGCTGCTCGGGCTGGGTGAGCACGCCACCGTGCTGGAGGCGCTCGCCGGGCGGGAAGCGGCGCACCCGCTGGACGAGCGGGTCGCGGGCCAGGCGGTCCTCGCGCTGCACCGCGCGGGCCGCCGGGCGGACGCCGTCGAGCACTACCGGCGGTTCGCCGAGCGGATGGCCGAGGAACTGGGCGCCGACCCCAGCCCCGCGCTGCGGGAGCTGCACCGGCACGTCGCCGCGGGCGGTGTCGGCACGCCCCGGCAGCTCCCCGCGCCGCCGGGGCTGTTCACCGGCCGGGAAGCCGAACTCAAGTCACTCACCCTGCGGCTGGACCGGCGGGACCGCGGCTTCGGCACGGCCGTGATCTCGGCCATCGGCGGCGGGGGTGGCATCGGCAAGACGTGGCTGGCCCTGCGCTGGGCGCACGAGCACGCGGCCAGGTTCCCCGACGGGCAGGTGTATGTGGACCTGCGCGGGTTCGACCCGACGGCCGCGCCGGTCACCCCGACAGCCGCGCTGCGGGGTTTCCTCCGCGCGCTCGGCGTCACCCCCGCCTCCGTGCCTCCCGGCACGGACGGCCAGTCGGCGCTCTACCGCGACCTGGTCGCGGGCAAGCGGCTGCTCGTGCTGCTGGACAACGCGGCGCACGCCGCCCAGGTCATGCCGCTGCTCCCCCTCAGCGACACCTGCACGACCGTCGTCACCAGTCGCCTGCCGCTGTCCGAGCTGGTCCACGCATACGGTGCCCTGCCGGTGCCGCTGGACGTGCTGAGCGACGACGAGGCCCGCGATCTGCTGGCCGGCCACCTCGGGCGCCAGCGCGTCGAGGCCGATCCCGCCGTCGTGGCCGAGTTGCTGGAGCACTGCGCGGGGCTGCCCCTGGCGCTCGGCATCGTAGCCGCCCGCGCCGCCGTGCGCCCCGACCTGCCGCTGGCCGCGCTCGCCGAGGAGCTGCGGGACCACGAGGCGCGGCTGGACGGGCTGGACGCGGGTGAGAGCGACCTGAGCCTGCGAGCCGTCCTGTCGTGGTCGTACCGGCCGCTGAGCCCCGAGGCGGTGCGCCTGGTGGGACTGCTCGCGCTGGCCCCTGGCGCGGAGATCAGCGCGGACGCAGTCGCCTCGCTCAGCCCCGCGCCACCCGCCGGGCCGCTGCGCGAACTGGAGGCGGCCCACCTGATCACCCACGACGACGACCGCTACCGGATGCACGACCTGGTCCAGCTCTACGCCGCCGAGCGCGCCGCGCGTGACCTCCCCGACGACGTGCGGTCCGCGGCCCTGCGCCGGGTGGTCGACCACCACCTGCACACCGCGCACGCGGCCGACCGGCTACTCGATCCCCACCGGCCGCCGATCGAGATCGACACCCCCGTGGCGGGGGTCGTGATCACCCCGCTCGCCGACGACGCGGCGGCGACGGCGTGGCTGACCACCGAGCACACCGTCGTCGCCGCGAGTCAGCGGCTGGCCGCCTCCCACGGCTGGCACCGGCTGGCGTGGCGAACCGGCGCCGCGCTGGACACGTTCTACTTCCGACAGGGCCACGTCGCCGAACACCTGGCGGTGCTTCACGTCAACCTCGTCTCCGCGCGTGCGACGGGCGACCGAGCGACCGAGGTCCGGATGCACCTCAACCTGGGCCACATCTACGCGCAGCACGGCTCCGACGACGAGTCGGTCGACCAGCTCGAACGCGGGATCGCCCTGGCCGAGCTAATCGGCGACCCGGTCTACCAGGCGCACGGCGCCATGACCCTCGCCCAGACCAAGGGGCAGCAGGGCGACGTCGAGGGCGCCCGGTCGCTCGCCACCGACGCACTGCGGCTCTACCGGTCGAGCGGCAACCGGTCCGGCGAGGCGAACGCGCTCAACCAGATCGGCTGGACCGACGCTCTGCTCGGCGACCACGGGGCCGCCCGAACCCACTGCCGAGCGGCCCTCGACCTGCACCGGGAACTCGGCCTGCGGGCCGGGGAGGCGGACGCGCTCGACAGCCTCGGGTACGTCCACGAACGCGCGGGCGACCCCGCCGAAGCCGTGCGGCACTACCTGCTGGCGATCGACCTCTTCGAGGAACTCGGCCACGCCAGGAACGCCGCCACCACCCTCGAACAGCTCGGCCGTGCGCGAATCGCCTTGGGGCAACACGACCAAGCGCGCGCCGCGTGGCAGGAGACGCTGCGGCTCTACCGGATGCAGGACCGCACCGCCGAAGGCGACGCCTTGGAACGCAGGCTGGCCGACATGGAGGCGGAAGGGAGCGGCGGTGCCGGGTGACATCGACGCACGTCCGGCCGACCACGACGCTCTGATCCACCTCGACCCAGCGAAAGGGGGGACGGTGCTGGAGTTCGAGCTGCTGGGTGATGTCCGCGCGCGTTCGGAGGCCGGGCCGGTGGACCTCGGCCCGATGCGCGCCCGGTGCGTGCTGGTGGCGCTGCTGGTCGACGCGAACCACCCGGTCACCGCCGACGCGCTCATCAAGCGGGTGTGGGGCGACCGTCCACCGGCCACCGCGCGCGGCACCCTGTCCACCTACCTCACCCACGTCCGCCGGACCGTCGCGGATCCGGACGTGCGCGTCGAACGGCGCCGGGACGGCTACGCGCTCGTGATCGCCCCCTCCCAGGTCGACCTGCACCGGTTCACCGACCTCGCCACCCGTGCCCGCGCGGCCGCCGACGATCGGCTCGCCGACATTCACTTCACCGAGGCGCTGGGCCTGTGGCGCGGTGACGCCCTCACTGGCCTGGACACACGCTGGGCGGAGGAGGTGCGCACGGCGCTGGCGCGGCAGCGGTTGGCCGCCGAACTGGACCACGCGGACGTCCGCCTCAGGCTGGGAGCCCACTCCGACCTCGTCCCGCCGCTGACCGCGCGAGCCGCCGAGCACCCGCTGGACGAGCGCCTGGCCGGACAGCTCGTCCTGGCGCTCTACCGCGCCGGACGACCGGGTCAGGCCCTCGCCCACTACCGCCGGGTCGCCGCCGACCTGGGCCGCCCACCCGGACCGGCGCTGCGAGCCCTGCACCACGCCCTGCTGTCCGCGGACTCCACCGTGCAGCCGCCACGGGCGCTGATCATGTCCGCCGCGGTGCCCCGCGGACTGCCGAGCGGTCCCACCGCCTTCACCGGGCCTGAACTGGACATGCTCACCGCGAGGCTGCACGGCCCGTTCGGGGTCGTCGCCATCAGCGGCGAGGCGAACACCGGCAAGACCGCGCTGGCCCTACGGTGGGCGCACGACCACGCGTCCGAGTTCCCCGGCGGCCAACTCCACGCGACCCTGCGGAACGCCGACCCGACCGCCGTGCTCCGCGACTTCCTGACGGCGCTGGGCGTCCCACCGACCGACCTCCCCACCGATCCGGGCGACCTGGCGCCCCTGTACCGGAGCGTCATCGCGGACCGCGAGGTGCTGGTGGTGCTGGACGACGCCGTCGACACCAGGCAGGTCGTCCCGCTCCTCCCCGGCGGCCCGACGTGCGCCACCCTCGTGACCAGCCGCCGCCCGCTGATCGCGCTGGCCGCGTCGCACGGCGCCCTGTCCCTCAGGCTGACACCGTCACCGTCGCGACCGTGGTTCTCGCCGTGACCGAACCGTTCATCACCGTACCGCCGAGTGCCGAAGCGTCCGTAGTGGACGGTGCTGCGAGACGTCCGGAAACCCTTCTCGGAGCCCAGAACTGGGTGGACCGCAGGATCACCTACACCCAGACGGGTACCTGGGCCTCCGGCCCCGACGGCGGCCGCGCTGGTGGAGGACTTCCGCGAACTCGCCCCGCAGGACCGCAACCTCGCGCGCCGCGCGTTCCTCCAGCCGGAGCCCGCGCTGTACGGTGTCTCCGACCCCGCGGAGTTCCGGCACCACGTCGTCATGCAACTCCGGTCCACCCTCGCGCGGTACCCGGCAGACCCCACGGTGTCGGGCCTGGTCGAGGAACTGCGCGACGGCAGCCCGGATTTCGCCCGACTCTGGGAGCGGCACGACGGGCAGGCGCCGAAGGTGCTCACGAAGACCTTCCAGCACCCGCTCCGTCGACTGCGACTCGCTCGCGCTCACGGACCGCGACCAGCACCTCGTGTTCTACAGCGCCGCCCGGTTCCCGCGACGCCGAGGCACGAACCCTGTGCCTGGCCGAGTAGCCGGGGGCATCTCAGCCCCCGGCCCTCACAGATCCGGACGGTCGCGGTAGGGACCGCCCTTGCGGGCGGCCCCCCGCGCAGATCCCAGCGTGCGCTGCTAACGCACTGGG
>JBDSAJ010000152.1:0-9868 GCA_039922235.1 Umezawaea sp. | reverse complement strand
CGCGACCCCCTGACCAGCCACGACACCACCACCTAGTGACACGCCCCGTCACCGGGCAAACCATCATTCCCGCAGCTCAACCACTGTTTTCACCGACCAGTCAGCAACCTGATCTGTGGAACGCAGGAGTGTCAAGTACCGGGTTTGGTGGACAAGGCCGCGTAGTTAGGCCGTGGACGGGGATTGCAACCCGGCAGGGCTGGTCCATGCCTGAGTGAGCGCGTAGGCCCCGCGCCCGACTTTGCGGAGCAGTCCCTCTTTGACCCAGTGGCCCAGTTGGGCGCAGAGGCTTCGGTAGTGCGAGATGTCCAGGGCTTCGGCGATTTCTCGGGGATGCCAAGCCCGGTCGGGATCGGTCCGCAGGAGTTGGAACGTGCGGTCCCGGCGTCCGTTCCCGGTCGTCGGATTCGGTGTGGCCTGGTGGTCCGTGCCGGCAGGAGGCTGGCTGGTGGTCAAGGGCGCCTGGTAGATGGCGATGTCCAGATGGGTGATGTCCGTGCTGGTCGGCGGGGGCGCATCGGGTGAGTCTGGTGTGGCTGGGTAGCGCGACGCGGAGCACTTGACCTTGCGGGCACTGAGGCGCGGTCGCCGCTGGGGCAGCAGAGCATCCAGCACGGCCCGTCCGATCGCACTGTCGGAGGCCGCGTACGTGCCCTCGGGAAGCACACCGGTGGCGGTGATGAGCTGGTCGCGGGCGGCTTCGAGGGCGACGGTGAAGCTGGCGCGGTCCGGATCGGTGCCGGGGACCGACTCGACGGCGTCGGTCATGGCGCGTCGCAGCACCTGATAGACGACCAGTTGGGCCCACAGTTCCTGTTCGAGGCCGAATCGGTCGCAGGAACGCAGGACCAGGACGTCGAGCAGGGTGTGGCGCAGGGCGTAGAAGGCCGATTCGACTTCCCACCGTTCGTGGTAAAGGCCTGCCAGTGCCGCGGCGGGGTCGGTGCGGTGGTCCAGCAGCGTGGTGGCCAGCCGGTAGCGATCGCCGACACGACGGCCGTCGCGGGTGGTCGCGGTGATGCGCGCTTCGATGATGCGCAGCCTCACGCCGCCGATGATGGTCAGGTAGGAGCCGTCGGGCAGGACGGCCAAGACGGCAGGAGTGCGTCGCGAGTTCAGCCGGACCAGCAGTTGCGCCCCGGTGTCGGCGACCCGGGCGAGGAAGTCGTCGGCATCGAAGCCCAGGTCGGCCAGCAGCAACATGTCCTCGGTGAGCAGGTGCGGCAGCCGCTGGGCGTAGCTGATCTCGCCGGTGCCTGTCGGCCCGAAGGCGGCCCCGAGCAGGGCTCGGGTGCCGGTCTCGCACAGGGCCATCAGCCGCAGCATCGGGTAGCCGTCCCACCCCCAGTGACGGCGCAGCTTGCCCAGCCAGCCGCGGACCCGGGGCTGGTCGGGGGCCTTGATCGAGCTGCAGCCGTCGAAGGCGACGGTCCGCCAGCGCCGGTAGCGCACGCCCGGTGTCCTGGGCTGCGCCACGGGCCCGGCCACCGTTTCGAAGAGCAGCTTCACCGGTGCCGGTCCCACGCGTCGCCGCAGATCGCGCAGTGCCTTCTCCGACGGGTGCCGCAGGCCAAGCCCAGGCAGCCCGGCGATCAGCTTGTCCCACACCCGCGCGTATCCGAGCGAGGGAAACAGCACCAAGGCCAAGAGGAAGTACACCCCCACACGGGAGGGCAACGTCCGCAGCCGCTGCTGGACCGCGCGTGTCTGTACCAGGACGTCGATCAGTTCGAAAGGGATGTACTGGGTCAGCTCGCCGAGATGGCCGGGAGCGAACACGCCCTCGGCCACCGAGATAGTGCGGGTGAGCGTGGTGGTGACACACTGTTCGGTCAACGGGACCTCTCGGAGCACGAAGATCTTGGTCGACTTCATGCTTACCGGAGATCCCGTCCTCTTTGCAGGCCAACGCTCCTGCACACGCTGCCGAGTTGACGCTCCCCTCAACGGCCCCAACTACGCAGCCTTGTCCACCAAACCCGGTACTTGACACGACTCGGCCGCCCGCTCTTCGTGGATGCGGGCGGCCATTGGTCGTGTGTTCGGATCAAGCACCCCGTCGGAGGGCGGGCATCTAAGGTCGCACCATGACCGATCACCCCACAGCGGCGCTGGACGACGTCGTCCACCAGCGCCACCCGCCGGGGATCCTCACCGTCGTGGTCGAGAAGGGGCGCGCCCTGGTGGACCGCCGTGCCGGGCAGGCCTGAGATGCGCGGCGCGGTCAACGTGCTGTTGCTCGGACCGGTGGGCATCGAACGAGACAGCGTGCCGGTCCTGCTGAGCTCGCCTCGGCTACGCGCGTTGCTGGCGGCACTCGGTCTCGCGGGCGGGAGAAGCATCAGCAGCTCGAGGCTGGCCGAGCTGGCCTGGAGCGATCGGCGCACACCAACGCGATCGACCGTCGCGGTCACCATGCACAGGCTGCGTAACTGGTTGCGGCAGGAGACCGGCGACACCGTGGTCATCCACGCCGACGCCAACGGTTATGCGATGGAGCTGACCGCGGGAGCCGTGGACGTGGCCCGGTTCCGCGAGCTGGCAACGGCCGCCAAAACCGCTGCTCCTGCCGAGGCAGCGGCGTTGCTGAGGCTGGCGTTGCGGCTCTGGCGTGGGCCCGCCCTCGAGAACGTGCCGAGCACTCAGGAGTTCGACCGAGCCGTCACCCAGCTGGAGCACGAACGGTGGACGGTGCTGGTGCGCTACGCCGAAGCCTCGGTCCGGGCAGACGAGCCGGAGACCGCTGTGGAGGTCCTGCGCCCGGCTGCCGACGACCATCCGCTGGACGAGGCCGCACACGCCGTGTTGATCGAGGCGCTGGCCGCGGCGGGCCGTCAGGCGGAGGCATTGGATAGCTACCAACGCCTCCGGGTGCGGCTGGCCGAGAAGCTGGGGGTGGATCCGGGGCCGCGACTGCGCGAAGCGCATCTGCGAGTGCTGCGGCAGGAGCTGCCCGCGAGGACGACCCGCGTCGTTCCCGCGCAACTGCCCGCGGCCGTGGCGGTGTTCGTCGGCCGCGACAAACACCTGAAGCAGCTCGACGACCATGCCACGGGTGTCTCGGTGATCGCGGGCACAGCGGGCATCGGCAAGACCGCGCTCGCTCTGCGCTGGGCCCACAGCGTTCGCGACCAGTTCCCCGACGGACAGCTCTTCGTCAACCTGCGCGGATTCGACCCCGGTGGCACGCCCCTGCGGCCCCATGACGTGCTCGGCCGCTTTCTGCGCGCACTGGGCGTGGACGACATCCCCGGCGATACCGACGAGGCAGCGACGCTGTACCGGTCCTGCCTCTCCGGGCGGCGGATGCTCGTGCTGCTGGACAACGCGTCGAGCAGCGCCGACGTCCGCGTCCTGCTGCCAGGGACGCCGACCTGTGCCGTCGTGGTGACGAGCCGCAGCCGCCTCAGCGGCCTGGTCGCCCAGCAAGAGGCACAGCTGATCGAGCTGGCCGCGTTGCCGCCCTCGGACTCCGCTGCTCTGCTGCGAAGCGGCAGCGGGCGCGACGACGAGGCGCTCGACGCATTGGCGGAACAGTGTTCCCACCTGCCGCTCGCGCTGCGGCTGGCGGCCGCGTACCTGACCTGTCACCCGAGCACAGCGGTCGCCGCCTACACCGAACGGCTCGCGAGCGGCAGCCGTCTGTCTGTTCTAGACAACGCCACCGACGACCACGATGCCGTCAGCGCTGCCTTCCACTCGTCGTACACCACGCTGAGCGAGACCGCCCGGGAACTGTTCCGGCTGCTCAGCCTGGTGCCAGGCCTGGATGTGAGCCTGCCTGCCGCCGCCGCACTGCTCGGTGTGTCGTTCGCGGACGTTCAGCGACCTCTCAAGGGCCTGTGCGCGACCTATCTGGCCGTGGAGCACCTGCCCGGCCGCTACACCGCACACGACCTGCTCCGCGCCTACTCGACCGCGAGGGCCGAGGCCGAACAGTCACCGGACACCCTGACCCGCGCCGCCCGCGCACTGGTGGACTTCTACACCGACACCGTCTTCGAGGCGGCGCCCCTGCTGCGGACGGGCCGCCGCGAACTGCAGCTCGACATCGTGCGCCCGGTCAAGGAGCCGTTGCGGTTCGACGACCGCACCGCCGTGCTGGACTGGCTCGACCACGAGCGGGACAACCTGATCGGTGTCATGAACCTGGCGCAACGGCACGGCTGGCACACACCGGTCTGGCACCTGGTCGACACGTTGTTCCCCTACTTCACCATGCGCAGGCGGTGGCCGGAGTGGTTCGACGCCTATCGGACGGGCCTGGCATCGGCGGAGTTCCTGGGAGACGAGGAAGCCTTGGCGTGCATGCACATCGGTCTCGGTGTCGCACACAAGCAGACTGGTGATCATGATCTGGCCCGCGTCCACTACACCGCCGCACTGCGTGCCGCCGAAACCATCGGCCACACCCGGTTGACCGTCTCGTGCCGCATCAACCTCGGCGGCCTCTGCGTCAACAACGGTGATCCGGCGACCGGGGTCGAGCACCTGCGAGCCGCGCTCGCGAAGGTCGGGGAACTCGGCCAACCGCAGCTGGCTCTCGCCCTGCACATCAACCACGGCTGCGCGCTGATGGATCTGGAAGATCTCGAAGGAGCCGCGGAAGCGCTCACCACAGCACTGGACATCGCGCTCGCGACGGACGACCTCCAACGCGCCTGCTACGCACACCACAACCTCGCGGAGGTGGCCCTGCGCCGCGACCTGCGCGACCTCGCCCGGCACCACGCCGACGCACAGCTCGAACTCGCCCGTCGCTGCGGTGATCCGGTCCGCCTCGCGGGCGCGTTCGACATGCTCGGCTCCACCACGTGCCAGAGCGACCTTCACGCAGCCCGGCGCCACTGGCGGGAAGCGCACACGCTCTACCTCGGACTCGGTCACCAGCTGGCGGACCACTTCGAGACATGGCTGTCCACAATGAACACGCTCGGCGCCGACGCGTTACGGGAGGCCGATCGCATTCGCCGGCACGAGGTGCGGAAGCTGTACTGACCCGCCAGGACAGCCACTTACCGTCTTCCCGGCGCAAGCGATCGTCGCCACGCCCGCCGCACACGAGTGGCGAACACCAGGAAGAGCACACCGATGACCACATCGCCGGACCGCCCCGTACCCGCACTCGTGCAGCGAGCGCTCGCGAACGCCGAGACGGACGGCTTCGCCAACAGCTGAGAACCCGCTGTCGGCAGGCTGCTGGCGGCGCTGGCCGCCACCAAGCCCGCCGGACGGCTCGCGGAAAGCGGTACCGGCTACGGTGCCGGTGCGGCGTGGCTGTCAGGTGGGATGGCCGCGCACGCCGTCCTGGTCACCGTGGAACGGGACTCGCGCCGTGCCGCGGCCGCTCGTGCGTTGTTCTCCGGTGATGATCGCGTGCGGGTGTTGACCGCCGACTGGACCGCACTGCGGGAGTTCGGCCCGTTCGACCTGCTCTTCTGCGACGGTGGAGGCAAGCGGGAAGATCCGGACGGCGTCGTCGGCATGCTGACACCGGGCGGAATCCTCGTACTCGACGACTTCGCGCCCGCGACCACCTGGCCGCAGCGTTACGGCGATGGCGTGGACGACCTGCGTATGCGCTACCTCACCCACCTTCTCCTGGTGGCGACCGAGGTCCGCGTCACGGACACCATGGCCGTCGTGGTGGGGGTTTACTCGGCTGCATGACCGCCTGAGGGCCTGTTGATTCCGTCAGAAGCCGGGGAACACGCGGCGCAGGTCGTCGAGCGTCGTGCTTCCCTCGACGGTGACGCCGTTGTCGTACGGTGTCCTGAGACAGCCGCTCGCGCACGCACCGGCGGCGGCGGCCCCAGGCTGATGGCCAGTCTGCGCAACCTCGCCATCAGCCTGCTACGCCTGACCGGCCGCACCAACATCGCCAAAGCCATACGTCACACGGGAAGAAGGGCCGAACGAGCCATCAAGTTGATCTCAGCTGGATGAAACACGACTTTGCCTCAGCCCTGGTACTGCCGCTGGCGCATATTCATCGCACGTGATCGTGGATGGCCCGCTGATCCGGACCGACCGGATCTCCGCTCCCGGCCCGACGGTCGGGGTGGACTTTTGGTGGAGCGGAAAACACAAACACCATGGTGGGAACATGCAGGTCGTGCCCGCTCCGGACGGGTGGCCGTTGTGGACGTCGGGTGTGCGGCCCGGTCGGGAACACGACCTGAGTGCCGCCCGTGCCGATCGGCGACAAGGCCATGAAGGCCCTGCCGCCGACCCGCCACGAGACCCACAGCCAGTGGAACTACACCCTCAGCCCACCGGCCGACACGCTCGAACCCACAGACGTTGAATCACGCTGGGCCCTTACGCGCCAACAGGGTAGCAAGTGGGACACCCACCCTGGACAAAGCCGTTGAACCGTTGTCCGCTGTAGTTGTGAATGCGGGCACGCATGGCGGTGTTGCTGCCTACAGCGAGGCTCCCCAGGTCATGAGTCTGGTTGTCGCAGATCGCGGGAAAGTCCCGATACGCCGTGAGTTGATTGGGGCTCACCAGTTGCACTCGGGTGTTACCCGACACCGGCGAACACCAGTAGCGCAACTCCGTCGCACCGACAGGCGTTGCGAATCGTTCTGTGACGAGGTTGGTCGTCGAAGTCCCGTTGCTCAGGTTCCAGAACCAATGCTGGGGTTCAACCTCAGCGGGTGCCGCGGCTGCGACCAGTGGCGCACCCAAGGTGATACTCAGCGCCAGCGCAAATACCCCGAACAGCTTTCGCATGATGTTTCCTTCTATGAAGGTTGATGCCCTTACGGAATAAACAGTGCTAGACCTCGCTTTCAGATCGCTTTCAGATCGCTTGCAGGCTGCCTGTCACGGGCACGACAAAGTCGATCACTGCGTTTTTACTGATCTTTCGGGAACTGGGCTGCCTACGCAGCCAATGTCGGCCAAAGAAGAAGATCGTGATCGGGTATTCCGGGAGCTCCGATCCCCGACTGCATCATTAGCCCGGCCCGGCGGCGCACAGGGTCGACTGCACGCGGAGATGAAGCGGGAGGAACGTGCCCGCAACCTCGGCCTGACCGTGTCAGCCTATCGCGACTACCAGCAAGGACGTCTGTCTTCCGGACTCGGCGCGGCAAGCCTGATCGCCGCCTTCCAGCACGTCGACTGCGAGCACGCTCACCTCACGGACTCCAGTACGGCGCGACCAACCTGGACCGGATCATCCGCGACTCACGCACCCTGCCCGCCCCCGAGGCCGCCAGGGCGATCATCACCGAACTGCTCGACTACCACGAGGGCACCGATCTGCTCGATGACGCGGTCGTGGTCTGCCTGGACTGGACAGGCACCCGCCACTGACGTATCGACCGATGGTGCCTGTCCAAGGGCGAATTACAGTAATTGGTGGCCCGGACACGCCGAGGCGCGCCGCTCTGCCAGGAGAGCGCACGGGCCCAGGGACACACCAGGCATCCGCCATGGGGACCGGGCCACCATCCGGTTCGTGTTCCGATGTCGGCGTGATCAGTTCAAGAGATCGACGGGCCCGGATATCAGCAGGCGTCACGAAACACGAGTTTGCCGAACAACCCGAGCGACTCCGACGCCGGGCACTCAGAAGACCTCAAAGGGTCGGTCTGTTTCAAGGACGTCCGAAGTCACCCTGGCCGTTCACGAGTCATGAGGCACTCAGACCTGCGGAAGTACTTGAGCGCTGATAACCGTCGGCCAACTTCTCCTCCAGCACGCCCAACCGCCGGGTGAGCCTGATCGGGCGTGGAAGTCGGCTGCCGCACCGCCATCCTGAGGACGGAATACGGATAGTGAGAGACGCTTCCCACATATCCAGGTTTCCGGAAGGCCACGTCGCACACGGGCTCAAGAGCCTGTTCGGCACTCTTGACCCGCTGGAACAGGAGATCGTGCCCAGCTACTCCGAAGATCTGGACGGTCGGGGTTGGCGAGTTCGGCCAGGCGTGCGCGGAGCGCGGCGAGTTCGGCGGTGTGGGCGGTTTCGCGGGCCGCCAGCGCGGTCAGGTACTCGGCGCGCGGTCGGGCCGGTTGGCGGTCATCAGCCGGTGGTTGGTGGTGAGCAGGTAGCCCGCCACCATGACGAGCGTGTCCGCGACGCCGGCGGCGTGCAGGGAAGCAAGGTCTACTGGGTCGTCTCCTGGGCGTAGGTTCGACCACCGTGGTGGTGAGATCGGCAGGGGTCGAGATCGCACACGACGGTGTCGACCGGGATACGAGATGACAGGAAGCGAGGCGACGTGATGTCGGATGAGGCAGCGGTGGTGTCGCAGGAGATCGACCTGACTCGGCCCAGTGCCGCGCGGGTGTACGACTACTACCTGGGGGGAGCCCACAACTTCGCGGTGGACCGGGAGATGGCCCAGCAGGCGATCGGGATGTGGCCGGACCTGCCGTTGATCATGCAGGCCAATCGTGCGTTCCTGCGCCGTGCGGTGCGCTACTGCGTGGCTGGTGGCATCCGACAGTTCCTCGACCTCGGGTCCGGTATCCCGACCGTGGGCAACGTGCACGAGGTGGCCAGACTGGACGCGCCGGATGCTCGGGTGGTGTACGTGGACAACGACCCGGTCGCAGCCGCCTACAGCCGGTCGATTCTCGGTGACGACAAGCAGAGCGTTGCCGTGCGGGCCGACCTGCGCGATCCCGACGCGGTGCTGAACTCGCCTGAGGTGGCGTCGTTGCTGGACCTGTCGCAGCCGGTGGCCGTGATGATGGTGGCCGTGCTGCACTTCGTGTCCGACTCCGAGGACCCTGCCGGGATCATCGCCGCCTACCGCGATGCCGTCGTGCCGGGCAGTGCGCTGGTGATGTCGCACGCGTCGGCGGAGGGTCGCTCCGGGCCGGAAGATGACCATCGCCAGTTGTACCAGCGCACCGCGACCCCGATGAGTATGCGGTCGCGGGCGCAGGTCACCGCTCTGTTCGACGGCTTCGACATCGTCGATCCCGGTGTGGTGTTCCTTCCACTGTGGCGGCCGGAGTCCCTCGACGACGTCGATGAGCACCCCGAGCGGTTCGCGGGGCAGGCCGCTGTGGGGCGCAAGCGGTGACGGCGGCGCGTGGCGGGATCTCACGGAAATGTCGTTCTGCGACTCGGTGGGCTTGCGGTCTTCCTGGAACTGGTCCAACGAGGCGTTGATCTTCGCATAGTCGTGTCCCGGCAGGTGGCCAGAGTGATCGAATTGGCGGATGCCAACCGCAAGATCATCATGAGTTCCTCAGTGGCAGAAGCTCTGGGCCGCGACGTCGGAACTGGCTAGACGGCGTTGTCCGGCACGAGCTGCAACGAACGACAACTCACTTCGGCCCACACCGTCTTTCCTGCCTGGTGCAGGTAGACACCCCATTGGCCGGACAACGCCTTGACCAGCGTCATGCCACGCCCACGCTCGCTGCCCAGACGCGAGATCCCGACGACGGGCAGTTCGTGACGGTTGCCGTCACCCACTTCGATACGAACCACCGAGGGCTTCGCCACCCGCCACACCTGGATGGTGGTGGGGGCACGGCCGTGTTCGTAGGCATTGGCGACCAGTTCGGTCACCAACAGTTCGACGTCCGACACACAATCCGGCGGCTCGTGCGACAGGGCGAAGCGCATCGCCTGCCGCAGTTCGACCAACGGCGGCCCTCCATCGAAATCCAGATTCATACCGAGTATCCGGCCGTACTGAACCCCTTGGCTGACCATCGCGTCCCCGTGTGCCTGGGTCCGGTCCTGTGCCCGATTCGCACCAACCATGTTCAGGCATATACCCACCAGCTCAAGCGCTTACACATGGGAACGGGCGGGGCTGGCACCACCGGACGGACACGCTCCGCACGCCGCCTGAACGGGGTGGGGTGAGCGGACGGGGTTGACAGCGAA
>JBDSAJ010000151.1:0-11640 GCA_039922235.1 Umezawaea sp. | reverse complement strand
CGAACGGACGTTGCGCGTGCTCGCGGTCGACGACGAGCCGCCCGCGCTCGAAGACCTGGTGTACCTGCTGCGCTCCGACCCGCGGATCGCGCACGTCGAGGGCGTCACCGACGCGACGACGGCGCTGCGCGGGCTGCACCGCGCGATGGACGCGGGCCAGCCGGTGGACGCGGTGTTCCTGGACATCCGGATGCCCGGCCTGGACGGCCTCGACCTGGCGCGGGTGCTGTCGCGGTTCGCGCAGCCGCCGCCCATCGTGTTCGTGACCGCGCACCAGGAGCCAGCCGTCGAGGCGTTCGAGCTGAAGGCGCTGGACTACCTGCTCAAGCCGGTGCGCGCGGAGCGGCTGGCGGAGTCGGTGCACCGGATCGTGCACGAGGTGCTGGACGTGAAGTCCGTCGCCGAACCGCAGCCGCAGCCCCCCGCGCCGCCGCAGCAGCCCGAGGTGGGCGAGGAGGTGATCCCGGTCGAGCTGGGCGGGATCACCCGGTTCATCCGGCTGGCCGACATCCGCTACGTCGAGGCGCACGGCGACTACGCGCGCCTGCACACCGCGACCGGCAGCGGTCTGGTCAGGGCCGCGCTGAACGGGCTGGAGGAGCGCTGGCGGTCGGCCGGGTTCGTCCGGATCCACCGCAGCCACCTGGTGTCGCTGAGCCACGTCGACGAGCTGCGGCTGGAGGAGGGGCACCTGAGCGTCAACATCGGCGGCGCGGTGCTCCCGGTCAGCCGCCGCCACGCCCGGCACCTGCGGCAGCTGCTCGTGCGGCGGGCGCGGCCCGTGGTGCAGAACCAGTCCGCGGACGAGGGCCCGCGGAACCGGCACCCCACGTGACGCCCGATCCGCCTCCCACGCAGCGCGTGGTGGTGACGAGCCCCCGGACCGGCGCTCCCCGACCCCGGCGGCCGTTCCCGGCGTCGCGGGAGATCACCGAGCAGAGCCAGCTGGGCGCGCTGTACATGCGGTCGCTGATCCGCACCCAGCGCACGCTGGGGCTGCTGGTCGTGGGCCTGGTGGCGGGCGGGCTGGCGACGTTGCCGCTGGTGTTCACGTTCGCGCCGTCGGTGTCGCGGACCGAGGTGCTCGGCATCGGGCTGCCGTGGGTGCTGCTCGGGGCCGTGGTGTTCCCGGTGTTCGTGCTGGCGGGCTGGTTCTACGTGCGGCAGGCCGAGCGGAGCGAACGCGAGTTCGCCGAGCTGGTCGAGCGGTCGTGAACAACACCTACGGTGTGGTCGCCGTGCTGGTGGTCGCGCTGGGCACGATGCTGGTCGGCGCGTACGGGCTGCGGATCTCGCGCACCACGTCGGACTTCTACGTCGCCTCGCGCACGGTGTCGCCGTGGTGGAACGCGTCCGCGATCGGCGGCGAGTACCTGTCGGCAGCCTCGTTCGTCGGCATCGCGGGGCTGATCTTCGCGCACGGCCCGGACATGCTGTGGTTCCCCGTCGGCTACACCGCGGGCTACCTGGTGCTGCTGACGCTGGTCGCGGCGCCGCTGCGGCGGTCGGGCGCGTACACGCTGCCGGACTTCGCCGAGGCCCGGTTCTCGTCACCGGCGGTGCGCCGGGTGGCCAGCGGCCTCGCGATCGCCATCGCGTGGCTGTACCTGCTGCCGCAGTTCAAGGGCGCGGGCCTGACGCTGCACACGGTGACGGGTGCGCCGGACTGGCTCGGCGGGCTGATCGTCGCGGTCGTGGTGACGGTGAACGTGGTCTCCGGCGGGATGCGCAGCGTCACGTTCGTGCAGGCGTTCCAGTACTGGCTGAAGCTGACCGCCATCGCCGTGCCGGTGGTGTTCCTGCTGCTGGCGTGGCGGGCGCACGGCGGGGAGAAGGTCAACGGCCCGGAGTTCCCGGTGTTCCGCCAGGAGACGACGGTCGACTTCGACACCACCACGGTGGTCCACGCCGACCACGACGTGATGTTCTCCGGCAGCGGCCTGCTCGACGGGATACGGGTCGAGGGCGACGGCCTGGAGCTGACGGCGGGCAAGCACACCATCGCGTCGGGCAGCACGTTCGTGTTCCCGAAGGGCGCGACCGTGCCGCACCTGGAGTCGTTGCCGCACACCACGAACGCGAACTGGGCGCTGCCGATGGCCGACGGCGGCAAGTTCCCGCTCTACGCCGTGTACTCGCTGATCCTGGCGACGTTCCTCGGCACGATGGGGCTGCCGCACGTGATCGTCCGCTTCTACACCAACCCGAACGGCCGGGCCGCGCGGCGGACGACGCTGATCGTGCTGGGGCTGCTGGGGATCTTCTACCTGATGCCGCCGCTCTACGGCGTGCTCGGCAGGCTCTACACGCCCGAGCTGCTGCTGACCGGCGACACCGACGCGGTGGTGCTGGTGCTGCCCAGCCGGATGATAGAGGGGCTCGGCGGGCAGCTGCTCGGCGCGCTGGTCGCGGGTGGCGCGTTCGCGGCGTTCCTGTCGACGTCGTCCGGGCTGATGGTGTCGCTCGCGGGTGTGCTGAGCCAGGACGTGCTGAAGATGCGCGGGGTGCGCGGGTTCCGGATCTCCGCGGGCCTGGCCGCGGTGGTGCCGCTGGCGATGACCGTGCTGGTCGGCGGGATCCCGGTCGCGGACATGGTGGGGCTCGCGTTCGCCGTCGCCGCGTCGTCGCTGTGCCCGTTGCTGCTGCTGGGGATCTGGAGCACCCGCATCACCACGGTCGGCGCGGTCGCGGGGATGCTCGCGGGCGGGCTGCCCGCGCTGGCGGCGGGGATCATCACGATCAGCGCGCGCACCAACGACCAGTGGTACCACGTGTTCCTGTCCCGGCCCGCGGCGTGGACCGTGCCGCTGGGGTTCGTGGTGATGTACGCGGTGTCGCTGCTGACGCCCGGCAAGGTACCCGCGAACGTCAACCGGGTCATGGTCCGCCTGCACGCGCCCGAGAACCTCGGGCTGGAGACGAACGAGGAACCGTCCATGAGCGACATCCGCAGGCGGACCGAGCCGTGACCGGGCTGCTGGCGGTGGGCGCGATCCTCCTGGTCGGGGCCGCGATCGTGTTCGTGCTGTGGCGGGGATCGGGTCCGCGGCAGGACTTCCTCACCGAGGCGCAGCGGATCACCTTCGAGACGCTGCACACCGCGTGGTCGGCCGCTCCCCCGCTGCGCGCGGGCCTGGTGCCCGAAGCCGCGAAGAAGTCCGCCCGCCACCTGCGCACGCTGCTCGACACGCCCGCGCTGGCGTTGACCGACGAGGTCGAGGTCGTCGCGTGGGAAGGCCTCGGAGCCCACCACTCCGGCGACGCCATGCGCTTGGCGCAGGAGGTGTTCAGCACCGGTCGCACGCGCGCGTTCGACATCGGCTGCACGCTCCAGGACTGCCCCGTGCAGATCGCCGTCGTCGCCCCGTTGACCGTCGAGGGCCACGTCGTCGGCGTGCTCGCCGCGTACAGCCGGGAAGCGTCGGCGGGCCTCGTGCGGGCGACGAACGAGGTCGCCAGGTGGGCGTCGGGCCAGTTGGAGTTGGCGGAGTTGGACCGCTCGCGCACCCGACTGGTGGAGGCCGAGGTGCGGGCCCTGCGGGCTCAGATCTCGCCGCACTTCATCTACAACTCGCTCAGCGCCATCGCGTCGTACGTCCGGACGAACCCCGAGCGGGCCAGGACCCTGCTGCTCGACTTCGCCGACTTCACCCGGTACTCGTTCCGGCGGCACGGCGACTTCACCACGCTGGCCGAGGAGCTGAAGTCCATCGACCAGTACCTCGCGCTCGAACGGGCCCGCTTCGGCGAGCGCCTGACTGTCACGTTGCAGATCGCGCCCGAGGTCCTGTCGGTGACCGTGCCGTTCCTGTGCCTGCAACCGCTGGTGGAGAACGCCGTGCGGCACGGCATGGAGGGAAAGGTCGAGCCCGGCCACATCCAGATCCACGCGGCCGACGCCGGGGCCGAAGCGCACATCACGATCGAGGACGACGGCATCGGGATGGATCCCGAAGCGCTGCGGCGGACGTTGGCGGGACAGGTGGACGAGACCGCGGGGATAGGGCTGGGGAACATCGACGAACGACTGCGCCGCTTCTACGGCGACGACTACGGGCTCGTCGTGGAGACCGCACAGGGACTGGGCACGAAGATCAGCGTCCGGTTCCCGAAGTACCAGCACGGGCTGCACGCCTGAAACACCTGGTCAGCGGTTTGATGGGCCGTTTTTGTCGGTGCTGCCCGGTAGTGTTGGAATCCGGGGGAACCCCCGGCCGGGGGACCTCTCACAAGCACGACCGTTTTTGTCAATGCTCGCCGGTAACGTGGAATCCGGGTGGACCCCTTGGCCGAGGCAGGGGTCCGGTAAGGTCGTTGTTGCTGGTGAGGCCGTCATTCCCCGCAGTGTCAGCGGGCGGTGGTGGGGTCGTGGTGCGTCGTGGCGTTAACCCCGTCCGCCCGGTCCGGGGGCGGTCCAGGTGATGCGTTCGGTGCGTCAGGCCGCGACCGGTTCCCGGACATAGACCCGCTTGCTGGGGCTGGTCCACACAAAGGTTGCCGGAGTCGGCTGGGCCACCGTCCAGCGGGGATCATGGCTTTTCAGGCGGTGATGCGCCCGGCACATCACTCCCAGATTGGCCGCCTCGGTCGGACCGCCTGGGAAGGCCGTGGTGTGGTCGAGATCCGCGCGGTGCGCAGGCACCGAACACCCCGGAAACACACACGTCTTGTCACGGGCCTGGACGAAGTCGCGCAGCGCGACCGGTGGCCGGTAGGTGCGGCGGCCGACCTCCAGCAGGGTGCCGCGCTGGTCGGTGAGCAGCCGCCGCCAGGTCGCGTCCCCTGCGAGGGCGCGGGCGGTGATGGCGTCGATCGGCCCGTAGCCGGCCAGTTCGCCGGGCTGATCGTCCAATCCCATCATCGTCGACACCGGCACGGTCACCTGCAAGGAGACCCGAACGTTGCTCGGCTTGCCCAACAGCAGGTCGCAGACCACGTCGGCCCGGCGCTGGTCCATCGTGCGCGTGTCATCCGGGGTCTTGGACTGGCGGGCGATCTTGTCGACCCGCAGCGCGATCGCCACCGCTTTGTCGGCCGGGACGACCGCGTACACCGTGGCCATCCCGTCCTCCTCGGACTGCACACCGGCACACCGCCGGGTTTTCGCGGCCGCTGCCCGCTCGTGTGCTCCGGCGGGGTCCACCCGCAGCACGATCCGCCGGGCGCGTTGCCGCATCTGCGCTCCGGTCTGCCCGGCCGCTTTCTCCAACACCCGCTCCTCGACCTGTCGGGCCAGTTCCGGTGACAGGTTCATGGTCAGCTCGTGCACGGTCCGCACCTTGTACAGGTCGATCTCCCCACGCCCCATCGCCGCCAACGACGCGGGCAGTCGTTCCACCACCCCCTCGGCCAACGCCACCTGATCAGCGGCCCAGGTCGGCGACCACGTCAACAGCAACGCCACCGACTCCGACCGATACCGCGCGGCGATACCGGCCAGCGCCCGCAACAGCCGGGCGTGCAGGGACTTGATACCCCGATGGCATTCCAACGCGATTTCTTCAAGCTCACGAATCTCACTGTCACTCATACATGGAATTCTACCGAAAGCGCAAGATCGACTCGATTACACGAATCGGTGAAGAAAGTGATGCATAATCTTCAAAATTAACAAGTGAACGCGAACATGCAGGTAGACCAGCCGCGTGACCGCAAAAAGCGAGACGAGGGCCGCGGAACGTGGCCGATTTTACTTGGGGATTTGACCCTTACACTTGTCGATCGGGCAGGCTCTACGACCTGCCCTTTTTGGCCCGATAAAGGGTCAAATGAGGGGCCCCCAAGTCACATCGGCCACAGCACGCTGGAAGCCGTAGCCGCCGAGCCCAGCACGCTGGAAATCGAAGTCACCGAACCCCAGCACGCTGGAAGCCGAAGCCGTTTAGCCCGAAGCGTCAAGCCCAAAACAGGGGGCAGCACGTGGACTCACTAACGAGCAGGTCGGTGGCCGCCCGTGGGGCGGCCGTGCTCGGGATCCCGCTACCAAAAAAAATCAGGCCGCAGCCGAGGGAACGTCCAGCGCAAGGATCTCCGCGCCGGCAGGGCTGAGGTGGGCCGGAACCCAGTCACCCAACGGGGCTGCGGCGGCGGGCTCGATGAAACCCGCGTGGACGAGCAGGCGGGCCGCAGGTTGGTCGCAGCAGGCGAGCCGGTCGACGCGGAAGTCGGGTTCGCTGCTGCAGGTCAGTTCGACGCGGCCTGCGGCGGTGGCGCGGAGCAGTGCGAGCGCTCGGTGTGACAGCGGGGTCTCGGTAGGCATTGGGTTCCTCCTGGGGTCTTACCTAGATGAACGTGGCGGGGCTCGGTCCGGTTCAGTGCTCGGCGGGCCGGACCGGCCACCACGGTCATCCGACGGTCAGGAGCCTGCCTTCGTTCCGCGGCGCTCGGCCGCCTCGAGGACCGCGTGGATCCACTCGTTCTCGTCACCGGTCGTCTGGCGGTCCGCCGCGGCGCGGCGCAGGCGCAGCCAGAGGCCGGCGTCGGTCCACTCCTGGAACCGGCGGTGCACGGTCGGGACCGTGACGCCGAAGCTGGACGGCAGGTGGCGCCACGCGCAGCCGCTGGTCAGGACGAACACGATCGCGGTGAAGATCGCGCGGTCGGACACGCGGCTGCGGCCGCCGCCCTGGCGGCGGATCTTGACCGGCGGGATGAGCGGTTCGACCAGGTTCCACAGGGCCGCGGGCACGAGCCGGGCGGCGAGGAGTTCGGTCACGTCACCACGCGGGATCGCCGTGGCCGGCGGAACCGCTTCGGGGGTCTGACGCAGCCACGGCTCGGGCCGGGCGGCCTGTGCGCGCTGGCGGGTGCGCAGCAGGGTCGACAACGCGGCTTCCTCGGCCGGGGTGCGGCGACGAGGTGGCGGATAGCCGTATTGCTGCTGCTGGGCGGTGCGGGTGATCTCGGCGCTGACCGTCCGACTGAACGGCGTGGCGGCGCCGCGGATGCCGGGCGGCACCTGACGTGCCAGCCGGGGGTCGGGGGTTCGTGCGAATTGGGACTCGGACATCTGGTCCTCCGCCGGGGTGGTTGCGATGTGATCACCGTAGGAAGTCACATGATTACCCGATAGGTGGTTCAAGGACCCGTAAGGCTGAGCGGGCCGGCCGGGCGTTACGCGGCGTAGGGGTATGAGTTCAACGGGCCATCATCTGCGACGAACGGATGAACGGTCGTTTTGATTCGCTGAATCCCGTTCCAGGGGGCTTCGGGGTATCGGAGATGGGTGGTGAGAACGGTTAAGGTCGGACCTGTGACCCGCACGCCGAAACTGCTCGCCACCAGCGATCTGCACGTGACGTACCAGGAGAACCGGGAGTTCGTCGCGGCGATCGAGGCGCCGTCCCCCGATGACTGGCTGATCGTCGCAGGTGACGTCGGGGAGAAGTTCCACGACATCGAGTGGGCCCTCGACCTGCTGAGGAAGCGCTTCGCCAAGGTGATCTGGTCGCCGGGCAACCACGAGTTGTGGACGACGAAGGACGACGCGGTGCAGGCCCGCGGCGAGATCCGCTACAAGCAGATCGTCGAGATGTGCCGGAGCATCGACGTCGTGACGCCGGAGGACCCGTACCCGGTCTTCGAGGGCTCCGGCGAGCCGCTGGTCGTCGCTCCCCTGTTCACGCTGTACGACTACACGTTCCGCCCCGAAGGCACGTTCGACCAGGTGTCGGCGCTCGCCAAGGCGCACGAGGTGGGCGTGGTGTGCACGGACGAGTACTTCCTGTTCCCCGACCCGTTCCCCAGCCGCGAGGCGTGGTGCGAGGCCAGGATCGCGGAGACCGAGCGCAGGCTGTCCGAGGTCGACCCGGCGCTCAGGACCGTGCTGATCAACCACTACCCGCTCGTCCGCGAGCCGACGAGGGTCCTGCGCTACCCGGAGTTCGCCCTGTGGTGCGGCACCGAGAAGACCGCCGACTGGCACCTGCGGTTCAACTGCGCCGAGATGGTCTACGGGCACCTGCACATCCCGCGCACCACCCGCCACGACGGCGTCCGCTTCGACGAGGTGTCGCTCGGCTACCCGCGCGAGTGGAAGCCGAGGGGCCTCACCGGCGCCAGGCTGGTCGACGTGCTGCGTGAAGGGGACTCGAGATGATCACCGACCTGCTGCCGAGCCCGATCGCCGCCGTGGACCGCTTCGACGACCCCGAGGGCGTCGAACTGTTCCCCGAAGAGCTGGAACTGCTGGCGAAGTCCGTCGAGAAGCGCCGCAGGGAGTTCACCACCGGCCGCTTCTGCGCCCGGACCGCGCTGGGTCAGCTCGGCTTCCCGCCCGTTCCGGTGCTGCCCGGACCGAAACGCGAACCGGTCTGGCCGGACGGCGTCGTCGGCAGCATCACCCACTGCACCGGCTACCGCGCCGCCGCCGTGGCCCGCACGACCGATTTCCGCTCGATCGGCATCGACGCCGAACCCAACGCCCCCACGCCGAAGGGCGTGCTGGAGGCCATCGCCATCCCGACCGAACTGGCCAGGATGGACGGTCTGCGCGCGGCGGGCGACAAGGTCAGCTGGGACCGGCTGCTGTTCAGCGCCAAGGAATCCGTCTACAAGGCGTGGTTCCCGCTGACTCGGCTGTGGCTGGGCTTCGAGGACGCCGACGTGACGATCGACCCGGACGCGGGCACGTTCAGCGCGCGCATCCTGATCGAAGCGCCGATCGTGGACGGCGAGCCCCTGACCGGGTTCACCGGGCGCTGGCTGGCCAGGGACGGGTTTGTGATCACCTCGATCGCGGTACCCGCCTGACCGTCTCCTGGTGCACAGTGTCCGGGTGCAACGAGCTTGAGGAGCCAGCATGGGTGACGACGTAGCCCGCCACGAGTTCACCCGCGAGGATCGCACCCGGTACCGCACGAAGGTCAGGCGCTGCCTGGACGTGTTCGCCAGGATGCTCCGCGAGTCCAGGTTCGAGTTCGAGCGGCCCATGACCGGGCTGGAGATCGAGCTGAACCTGGTCGACGAGCAGGGCGACCCGGCCATGCGCAACGCCGAGGCGTTGGAGGCCATCGCCGACCCGGATTTCGTGACCGAGCTGGGGCAGTGGAACCTGGAGATCAACGTCGCGCCCCGGCAGTTGGCCGGTGGTGGGCTCTCCGCGTTCGAGGACACGGTGCGGACCTCGTTGAACGAGGCCGAGCACAAGGCGCGCGAGGTCGGCGCGCACATGACGATGATCGGGATCCTGCCCACGCTGCGGGCCGAGCACATGGCCATCGACGCGTTGTCGGTGAATCCCCGGTACGCGTTGCTGAACGAGCAGGTGCTGGCGGCTCGGGGCGAGGACCTGCAGATCTCGATCGACGGGATCGAGCGGTTGAACATGACCGCGGACTCCATCGTGCCCGAGGCGGCCTGCACGTCGACGCAGTTGCACCTCCAGGTGAGCCCCGACCAGTTCGCGGACTACTGGAACGCGGCGCAGGCCATCGCGGGCGTGCAGGTGGCCGTGGGGGCGAACTCGCCTTTCCTGCTGGGCAAGGAGTTGTGGCGGGAGACCCGGATCGCGCTGTTCCAGCAGTCGACGGACACCCGTGGGGATGAGCTGAAGGAGCAGGGGGTCCGGCCTCGGGTGTGGTTCGGGGAGCGGTGGATCACGTCGATCTTCGACCTGTTCGAGGAGAACGTGCGCTACTTCCCCGCGCTGCTGCCCATTGTGGACCCCGAGGACCCGTTGCAGGTCCTCGACCGCGGGGACACGCCCGCGTTGTCGGAGCTGCGGCTGCACAACGGGACGGTGTACCGGTGGAACCGGCCGGTGTACGACGTGGTGAAGGACAAGCCCCACCTGCGGGTGGAGAACCGGACGCTTCCCGCCGGGCCCACCGTCGTGGACACGATGGCCAACGCGGCGCTCTACTACGGGTTGGTGCGGGTGCTGGCGGAGAGCGAGCGTCCACTGTGGTCGCAGATGTCGTTCAGCGCCGCCGAGGAGAACTTCCTGGCCGGGGCGCGGAACGGGATCGACGCGCAGGTGTACTGGCCGGGGTTGGGGACCGTGCCGGTGGCGGAGTTGGTGTTGCGGCGGTTGTTGCCGATGGCGTACGAGGGGTTGGACAAGTGGGGGGTGGATCCCGGGGAGCGGGATCGGTTGTTGGGGGTGGTGGAGCAGCGGTGCCTGTCGGGGGTCAACGGGGCTACTTGGCAGACGCGGGCGTTCCACCGGCACTACGACAACACGAGTTTGGACCGGGTTGAGGCGCTGCGGTTGATGTTGCGGACTTATCGGGACCTGATGCACAGCAACGAACCTGTGCATTCCTGGCCGGTTGCCTGAAGGGTTGGTTCGGACGGTTGGTTCAGGCGGTGTTCGTCAGGCGGTGCGGGTGTCGTGCGTCGTGCGGTTGGCGAGGACGTAGTCCATGTTCGCCTCGGCCCAGGTCTTGAGGGCGCGCATCGTCTGGTGCAGTGAGAGGCCGAGGTCGGTCAGCTCGTAGGAGACCGTGACGGGCACGGTCGGCACCACGGTGCGGGTGATGAGACCGTCGCGCTCCAAGGAGCGCAGGGTCTGGGTGAGCATCTTCTGGCTGACGCCTGCCAGCATGCGGGACAGTTCCGAGTAGCGCACCGGGCGGGGGTCGCCTGCGCAGTCGGCGCCGAACGGGTGCGAGCCGTCGCTGCGCAGTGCGGCCAGCACGAACGCGACCCACTTGTCGGAGATGCGGTCGTACAGTTCGCGGCTGGGGCAGCCTTCTACGAAGGCGTTGTACTCCGCCTTGGCCTGTGCCTTCTTCTGGGCCGCCGTCGTCGTCGTCATCCGCCGCTCCTTCAAGCCGTGGGTGCGTTACGCACTTCGAAGTGCCTACTTCTGGTCCGAGAGTTACGTCTTCATAGTGGATCAGGTATTCGTTGAGCGTACGGAATCAGAGGTAAGAGCATGTTCTCGTCCCTTCCCGGTGGTACCTGGGCGTTGGGTGACCTGACGGTCACCCGGTTCGGCTATGGCGCCATGCAACTCGCCGGTCCGTGGGTCATGGGGCCTCCCGCTGACCGCGATGGTGCGATCGCTGTTCTTCGCGAGGTTGTCGATCTTGGAATCACGCACATCGATACCAGCGATGCTTATGGGCCGCACGTGACCAACCTGTTGATCCGTGAAGCGCTGCATCCGTACCCGGAGTCGCTGCGCATCGTGACGAAGGTCGGTGCTACGCGGGATCAGCAGGGTGGGTGGCCGCCTGCTCGTGAGCCGGGCGAGTTGCGTCGGGCTGTTCACTCGAACCTGGAGAACCTCGGGGTCGAGGTGCTCGACCTGGTCAACCTTCGGCTTGGTGATGCTGAAGGGCCTCGGCCTGGTTCGGTGGGTGAGGCGTTCGGGGCGTTGGTGGAGCTTCAGCGGGAGGGTTCGATCCGGCATCTTGGGGTGAGCAACGCTACGGCGGAGCAGGTGGCCGAGGCTCGGGCGATCGCGCCGATCGTGTGCGTGCAGAACATGTACAACCTTGCGCATCGGGCGGACGATTCGTTGATCGATGAGCTTGCGGAGGTTGGGGTTGCGTATGTGCCCTTCTTTCCGCTTGGGGGGTTCAGCCCGGTGCAGTCTTCGGTGCTTTCTGGCGGTGCCGCTCGGGTGGGGGTGACGCCGATGGGGGTGGCGTTGGCCTGGTTGTTGGGGAGGTCGCCGAATATCTTGTTGAT
>JBDSAJ010000150.1:0-10845 GCA_039922235.1 Umezawaea sp. | reverse complement strand
GGGCACGATTTCCGGCACGATGCCGTATTTGGCCGGGCTGAAGAACGTAGACTGCGCGCCCATGAATCGCGGCCGAACCGCCGATCCGCGCGTGGGTGTTCGGCGACGTGCTGCTGGTCGTGCTGCACCACGTCGCGGGTGACGCCGAGTCGATGGGTCCGCTGGCCCGCGACCTCGCCACCGCCTACGGGGCACGGGTGCTGGGCAAGGCCCCGGCCTGGGCGGCGCTGCCGCTCCAGTACGCGGACTTCGCCCTGTGGCAGCGGACCCTGCCGGACGACGAGGAGTACTGGACCGCGGCGCTGGCCGGTCTCCCGGACGAGCTGAACCTGCCGTCGGACCGGCCGCGCACCGCGCTCACCGGCGGCGCGGGCGTGGTGCCGTTCGAGATCAGTCCCGCGCTGCACAGCCGGCTCGACGCGATCCGAGGTGACGCCACGACGTTCATGGTCGTGCACGCCGGGCTCTCGGCGCTGCTGACCAGGATGGGCGCGGGCACCGACCTGCCGATCGGCGTGCCGGTCGCGGGCCGGGCCGACGCGGTGCTGGACGACCTGGTCGGCTGCTTCCTGAACACGGTGGTGCTGCGCACCCGCACCGAGGGCAATCCTTCGTTCGCCGACCTGGTCGGCCGGGTGCGGGACACCGCGCTGAACGCCTACGAGCACCAGGGCACGCCGTTCGAACGGCTCGTCGAGGTGCTCAACCCGCCGCGGTCCGCGGCGCGGCACCCGCTGTTCCAGGTGATGCTGTCCTACCGGGTCGGCGCCGCCGCGGACGTGCTCGGCGAGCCGGTCGACGTCAGCTCGCCCTCCTCGCGGTTCGACCTGTCGTTCAGCCTCACCGAACAACCCGGCGGCGGGCTCAGTGGCGAGATCCACTACGCCTCGGCGCTGTTCGACCACGAGACGGTGGCCCGGCTCGCGCGGCGGTTCGTGCTGCTGCTCGACCACGCGGTCTCCGCGCCGGGTGACCCCATCAGCTCCTTGGACGTGCTGCTGCCGGGTGAACCGGTGGTGCACGACACCGCCGTCGAGAACTCGGGAACGCTCGCGATCCGCGGTGCGGCCGAGGCGATCGCGGTGGTTGACGGCGAGCTGGAACTCACCTACGCCGAGCTGGACCGCAGGGTGAACCGGTTGGCACACCTGCTGATCGACCGGGGCGTCGGACCGGAGACGGTCGTGGCGATCGCGCTGCCGCGCTCGGCGGGCTTCATCGTCGCGGTGCACGCGGTGATCAGGGCGGGTGCGGCCTACACACCGATCGACGTCGACGCACCCGCCGCACGCACGCGGGCCGTGCTGGAGGACTCCTCGGCCACGGTGGTGATCACCCAGACCACCCTCGGCCAAGCGGAACGCTGTCCCGACCACGACCCCGGTCTCCTGGCACAGCCGGACAACGCGGCCTACGTGCTCTTCACCTCGGGCTCGACCGGACGGCCGAAGGGCGTGGTCGTGTCACGGGCATCGGTCGCGAACCACCTGGCGTGGCTCCAGCGCACCTACCCGCTCGGTCCGGGGGACCGGGTGCTGCACAAGACACCCGCCGGGTTCACCGTCTCGGTGTGGGAGCTGTTCTGGCCGTTGCGGGTCGGCGCGACCACGGTCGTCGCCGAACCGGGCGCGCACCGCGATCCGGCCCGGCTGGCCGAACTGATCGAGCAGCACGCCATCACGACCGTCCACTTCGTACCGTCGATGCTCGAAGCTGTGCCGGGAGTGCTGCCGAAGCGGGTGTTCGTCGGCGGCGAGGCGCTCACCCGCGACCTCGCGGGCCGGTTCCCCGCCGTGGGCTACAAGTACGGCTCCACCGAGGTGACCTGCGACGTCACCGCGTGGGACGGCGAGCCGGGCGACCGGCCGCTGGTGCCGATCGGCACGCCGATCGACAACACCGGCGTGCACGTGCTGGACTCCTCGCTGCGGCCGGTGCCGCCCGGTGTGCCTGGTGAGCTGTACGTGACCGGAGCGCCGCTGGCCCGCGGGTACGCCGGGGCTCCCGAACTCACCGCGCAGCGGTTCGTCGCCGCGCCGGGCGGCGGCCGGATGTACCGCACCGGCGACCTCGTCCGGTGGGACGACCAGGGACGGCTGCACTTCGTCGGCCGCGCGGACGGCCAGCTCAACGTGCGCGGCGTTCGGGTGGAGCCCGGTGAGGTCGAGGCCGCGCTCACCGCCGTCGCGGGTGTCGAGCAGGCCGTCGTGGTGCTGCGCGAGAACCGGCTGGTCGGGTACGTGACGGGCGCCGAGGTGTCCCGGCACGACCTCGCCGGGAAGCTCCCCGCGCACCTGGTGCCCGCCGCGATCGTCACCGTGCCCTCGTTCCCGCGCACGACCAGCGGCAAGGTCGACCGCGCGGCGCTACCCACTCCACAGTGGACGGTTAGTGGCCGGGAGGCGGCGGACGACACCGAACGGGCGTTGTGCACGCTGGTCGCGGACGTGCTCGGACTGGCCGAGGCAGGTCCGGAGGACGACTTCTTCGCGCTGGGCGGGCACTCGCTCACCGCGGCGAAGCTGGTCGCCCGGATCCGCGCGGAACTGGGCGGCACACTGACGTTGCGCACCGTCTTCGAGTCACCGACAGCGGCCGGTCTCGCGTCGCGGTTGCACGACACCGCGGACCCGCTGGCCCCCGTCGTGCGACTTCGCGAGGGCGCGCCGACGGTGTTCTGCGTGCACCCGCTCGGCGGCCTGGGCTGGCCGTACACCCGGCTCGGCGGCGACTTCGGGATCGTCGCACTCCAGGCCGACGGGCTGGACGGCACGGGCAGGCTGCCCGGCAGCATCGCGGAGATGGCCGCGCGGTACGTCGCGCGGATCCGCGAGGTGCGGCCGGAAGGCCCGTACCACCTGGTGGCGTGGTCGTTCGGCGGCTACATCGCCCACGAGATCGCCGTGCGGCTGCGGGAGTCCGGCGCCGAGGTCGCGCTGCTCGCGCTGCTGGACACCTATCCGCGCGTCGCCGCCGCTCGGAGCGAACAAGAACTCCTCGCCGGGGTGGAACTCCCCGACGAGCTGCGGGACCTGAGGGCCGGCAAGGCGGTGTTCGTCAACAACGACGCCATCGCCGCGAAGCACGTGCCGCGCACGTTCGACGGCGACCTCGTGTTCTGCCAGGCCACCCGGCTCGAAGACGGCGAGACCGCGCGGTCCGCCGAGCTGTGGCAGCCGCACGTGACCGGGCGCGTCGACGTGCACCCGGTCGACGCCACCCACAACGGGCTGCTCGACGAGCGGCCCGCACAGGAAATCGGCGGGCTGCTCGCCCGCCTGATCGAGAGGAACCAGCGATGACCAACCCCTTCGACAACCCCGACGGCGTGTTCCTCGTACTGGTCAACCAGGAGAACCAGCACTCGCTGTGGCCGGAGTTCGCGCCGGTGCCGGACGGCTGGACGCGCGCACACGGCCCCGCCCCGCGCGGCGAGTGCCTCGCGTACGTCGAGCGCGAGTGGACCGACCTGCGGCCGAAGAGCCTGATCGAGGCGATGGGCGCGTGACGACCACGACTTCCGGCGTTCTGCACGACGAAGACCTCCAGGAGTTCGGCGCAGTCGCCAGGCAGCTCACCACTGAGTCCTCTGTGGACTCCCGCCGGTTCGTGACGGCGGCGCGGCAGGCGTGGGAGGACGTGCCGTCCGGGGTGCGGGTCGCGATCCGCGACTTCCGCAGGGACTCCGGTCCGGACGGCAGGCTGGTGCTCACCGGGCTGCCGCTCGGCGACGTGCCGGACACCCCGATGGTGGCGGGCTCGGTGCAGCGCACAGCGACGGTGCCCGCGGCAATACTGCTGCTCGTCGCACACGGCCTTGGCGACCCGGCGTCGTTCCTGGCGGAGAAGTCCGGCGCGTTCGTCCAGGACGTCGTGCCGGTGCCCGGCCAGGAACACGTGCAGGGCAACGTCGGCTCGGTGGAGCTCACCTTCCACACGGAGAACGCGTTCCACCCGCACCGCCCCGACCACGTGATGCTGCTGTGCCTGCGCCCCGACCACGACGAGGTCGCCGAACTGCGCACGGCGTGCGTGCGCAGGCTGCTCCCCCACCTCTCCGCGGACGTCCGGGACGCTTTGCACCGCAAGGACTTCACGACGTCCGCACCGCCGTCGTTCGGTGGCACGGGAGCGGGCGCCGCGCACGCGATCCTCACCGGCGACACCGACGACCCGGACCTCTGCTACGACCAGGCCGCCACTCGCGCCACCACCGCCGCGGGCCGGGCCGCGCTCGCCGTGCTGGACCAGGCGATCCGCGAGCACAGCGACGGAGTCCGGCTGCGGCACGGCGACCTCGCCATCGTCGACAACCGCGTCACCATGCACGGCCGCTCGTCGTTCACCCCGCGCTACGACGGCCGCGACCGGTGGCTCCAGCGCACCTTCGCTTTCGCGGACCTGCGCCGCTCGCGGGACCACCGTCCCGGCGACGGCGGCGTGCTCGTCCAGTGAGATCCACCAGGAGGCATCCGATGATCGACGTGTTCGCCCGCAACGAGTCCAACGTCCGCAGCTACTGCCGCGACTTCCCGGCCGTCTTCACCCGTGCCGAGGGTCACCACCTGTGGGACGAGAACGGCCGCCAGTACGTCGACCTGCTCTGCGGGGCCGGTGCGCTGAACTACGGCCACAACCCGCCCGCGATGGTCAGCCGCGTGGTGGAGTACCTCACCTCGGGCGGCCCGGTGCAGTCGCTCGACCTGCACACTGCCGCCAAAGCCATGTTCCTGCACCGCTTCCGCGAGGTGATCCTCGAACCACGGGGGATGGGCTCGTACGTCGTCCAGTTCCCCGGCCCCGCCGGGACCCTCGCCGTGGAGGCCGCGCTGAAGCTGGCGCGCAAGGTGACCGGCCGAACCGGGGTCGTGGCGTTCCGCGGCGGGTTCCACGGCGCCTCGCTCGGGTCGCTGGCGGCCACCACGTCGCCGCTGTTGCGGGGCGCGGCGGGAACGCCGCTGCGGGACGTGACCTTCCTGCCCTACGACGAACTCCCCGTGCTCGACCCGTTGCGCGACCCCCCGGCGGCGATCCTGCTGGAGACCGTGCAGGGTGAGGGCGGGCTGGCCGCGGCTTCCGGCGCGTGGCTCGCCAGGGTGCGCAGGCTCGCGGACGAGACCGGGGCGCTGCTGATCATCGACGACATCCAGGCGGGCTGCGGTCGCACCGGGACGTTCTTCAGCTTCGAGCCCTTCGGCGTCCTGCCCGACCTGGTCTGCCTGTCGAAGTCCTTGAGCGGCATGGGTCTGCCGATGGCGGCCGTGCTGATCCGGCGCGACCTCGACCAGTGGGCGCCCGGCGAGCACAACGGCACGTTCCGGGGGCACAACCTGGCCTTCGTCGCGGCGACGGTCGCGCTGGAGCTGTGGTCGGACCCCGCCTTCACCGTGCACGTCTCCCGGTTGGCCCTCGCCGTGCGCGCCGCGTTGCGGGAGATGGCCGGCGGGCTGCCGGGGGGAACCGCGGACGTCGTCGGACGCGGTGCGATGAGCGGGCTCCGCTTCACCGACCCCGCGCTGACGGCGCGGGTGCGCGACGAGCTGTACGGGGAAGGTGTCATCGCCGAGACCGCGGGCGGTGGGCACGTGCTGAAGCTGTTGCCACCGCTGACGATGCCGCTCGACGAGTGGGGCTCGGTGGCGCGCCTCGTCAACGCGGTCGTGTCGCACACCGCCGTGCCGGCACCCAGCTGATCCCGCCGCCCGACTTGGCCGCCCGCACCCACCGTCACCCCGACGTGCGGGCGCGCACCAAGCCGATCACCCCGTCGAGCACGAGGAACGCGACCAGGCTCAGTCCCAGCAGCGGGATCGCCCAGCCGATCGCGATCAGCACCAGCGGTGCCGGGATCACGAACCACAGCGGGAGCTGTCGCCACGTCCCGCGCTTCGGCGCCGTGCCAAGGGGTGCTCGGCGGTCGGCGCGGGTCGGGCGGCGCTGCCACCACATCCGGTAGCCCAGCACGATGAGCGCCACGATCGTCCCGGCCAGCAGGAGCAGCACGACCTGGTTGGCCACGCCGAACAGGACCCCCATGTGGGCCTGGACGCCGAACGACGACAGCTTCGCCAGGAACGGGCGGTCGGCGAAGTCGGCGCGGGCGGTGACGGTCGCGCCGGCGGGGTCGACGGCGACCTCGTCCAGCCGGGTGGGCCAGGTGTTGTCCGTCTGCGCCGCGGTCCAAGCCGTTCCCGGCTCGCCCGCCGGGGTGAGGTCCAGCGGCCCGTCCAGACCCGCACCGCGCGCGGTGGCGAGCACGCGGTCGAAGGTCGCCGGGTCCACCGGCTTCGCGGCGTCCGGGGTGCCGTTGTGCTCAGCGTGCTCACCGGACGCGGTACCAGTGGCCGCGGCGCCGGGCAGCGCGGTGTCGAGCACGGGTGCCTTGGCGTTGAGGGCCGTCAGCGCCGCGGAGAAGTTCTCCCCCGCGTAGGTCGACCAGGTCAGGCCGGTGGCCGACAGGAACAGCGCGCCGAGCAGGGCCCACACGCCGAGGCTCGCGTGCCACGACCGGGTCCTGCGCACGCCCTTCGCGCCCTTCTCCGGTACCAGCAGCGCGCGGACGCGGCGGCGCGCGTTCTTCCGCCGCACGATCCACAGCACCAGTCCGATGAGCGAGAGCACCCACAGCCAGCTCGCCGCCAGCTCCGAGTACAGGGTCCCCGGCACACCGAGGTTGAGGTTGCTGTGCAGCCCGTCCAGCCAGGTGGTGGCCGGTGTCGCGCCGAACCACGTGGTCAGCTGTCCCCGCACCTGCGCGGTGGAGGGGTCGACGTAGACGGTCCGGCTGTGCTCCTCGGGGAGGCCGGGAGCCGAGAACACCACGCGGGTCGTGGCCTCCGGGTCGTCGAAGACCTGGACCCCGGTCACCGTCCCCTCGGGCAGCGCCGCTTGGGCCGCCGCGACCTGCTCGCTGATCGGCCGGGGTGCGCCGGTGGCCGACGACACGTGCAGGACGTCGCCGTAGAGCACGTCGTCGATCTGCGGCGCGAGCGCGTACAGCATCCCGGACGCGGCCGCCACCAGCAGGAACGGCCCGATGAGCACCCCCGCGTAGAAGTGCAGCCTGCGCAGCAGCGGCACGACCGACACCCGGCTCGGGCTGGCAACCTCGTCGGTTCTCTCGACCTCGACTGGCGGAGCGGACATGCGACACCTCTTGCAGGGGGTGAGTGCGAACTTGCCGCAGTAGTCGTCCGCGAACACCAGTTGGTTCCCGCCGCCCGGACCACGGCCGCGGTGCACGCCTCGCGCGGGGATCAGACCGCGCCCGAGTTCTCCACCCCACCCGCCCGCTGTCGACCACAGTCCTGCGGGCGATGGAGAGCAGCCAGGTCCGCGCCGACGACCTGCCTTCGAAGCGGGAAGGCTGCGCAGCGCGCGCAGGTAGACCTCCTGCGTCAGGTCGTCGGGTTCACCCACGCTCGCGAGGTGGGCCACGAGCCGCCACACGTCGCGCTGGGTGGCGCGGACGAACCGCTCCAGTGCCGCCCGCGCCCGCGGCGAGGGCGATGGCTGTCAAAGCCTGGTCGGCGCGGTTGGACGGTGAGGCGGAGTCCCGTTACCCGGTCGAACTCCGCCGGGTCGTCAGCTCATCAGCTCGCAACAGCTCCACCAGGTCCTCGCGAGCCCTCGCCACGCGGGAACGGATGGTGCCCACCGGGCACCCGCACACCTCGGCGGCGTCGGCGTAGGACAACCCGAGGGTCTGGGTGAGCAGGAAGGCGGCTCCCCGCTCCGGATCGAGCGAGGCCACCACCTCGTTCAGCACGACGCCCTCGGCGAACCCCGGCCCGGCGTGGCGCTGAGCGCGCTCGGCCACGGCCTGCCAGTCGTCGCAGCCGTTCAGCTTCGGCCGGGCTTTGACCGACCGGATGTGGTCGGCCACGACCCGGCGGGCGATGGACAGCAGCCACGTCCGGGCCGACGAGCGCGCCTGGAAACGGGCGAGGCTGGGCAACGCGCGCAGGTACGTCTCCTGCGCCAAGTCGTCGGCGAGCTGCAGGTCACCGGCCAGGTGCGCCACGAACCGCCACACGTCGGCCTGGGTGGCCCGCACGAACGCCTCGGTCGCCGACCGGTCCCCTTCCCGTGCCTCCAGCGCCAACCTGGTGACTTCGGCGTCATCGCATCGCAGCAGCCTCACACCGGTCAATACGGGAGCGGTAGACCGGACGTTCAACCGCCGTGTGGCGAATCACGGTCGAGCCCTTCGGTCACTTCGGGCAGCCGCCGAGGTCGCCGGAGTTCCTGACGAGCCGTGCTGTGGGCGAGAACGGCGTGGAGTCCATGAGGGACGGTCGGTTCGCACTATCGGTCGCGTGCCGATCGCAAAAGAGGTCGTCCGACACTGGACAGTCCCTGGTGATCAGGTCATACGCTTCCGGTTGTTCGGGCGTGACGACGGCGAAAACCGGCACAACGCCCGATTTCACCACATTCACACTGTCGCTGGGGAGCCACATTGTTCCGACGTTTCAGACCTATGTCCGCCGTGCTCGTCACGGCCTGCTGCGCAGTCGCACTCGTCTCGCCCGTGGCTTCCGCCGCGGTCGCGGCCAGTGACGTCACCGTCGGCATCGGCACGGAGCCCTATGGCAGTGTCGACACCTACTGGACCGACGCGCGGATGCAGCAAGCCACCGCGTTGGTCGACCCGTCCCCGACGACGGCCGAACCCACGACCACGCCGAGTGAGCCGGACGTCAGCGAAAGCTCGGACGGTGACGCCGGGCCCGCCGAGCCCGCCGGCACGCTCTCGGCCGCGGGCGCCGAGGCACTGACGTACTTCCGGTCATCCAAAGTCTGGGCAGGGCACGGGAAACTCCCCGCGCGCAGCATCGGCAAGCTCTTCATGACCGAACCGGACGGTGACCACTACTGCACCGCCACGGTCATCAGCTCCAGCAACCACAACACGATCTGGACCGCCGGGCACTGCGTCAGCAACAGCCACAAGGGCTGGTACAAGAACTTCAAGTTCGCCCCCGACTACCACAACGGGTCGCGGCCCTACGGGACGTGGACCGCGAAGGCCTGGTCGGTGCCCACCCGCTACCACGACGGTGGCGACCACTACTACGACATGGCCGCGCTCGCGCTCAGCAGCAACTCGCGCGGCAAGGTCGGCGACGTCGTCGGATGGCAGGGGTACAAGTTCGGCGCTACCCCAGCGTCGGCGAGCTACGGCGACGTGCGCGCCTTCGGATACCCCCAGAACACCCACCCGGCGCGCACGGGGATCAGTCCCAACGGTGAGGACCTGCGGTTCTGCGTCGGCTCCTCGTCCGTCCCCGGATACCGGGCCATGTCCTGCGACATGGGGAGTGGCGCCAGCGGCGGACCGTGGATCTACGACTTGCCGCTGTCGCGTGGCTGGGGCTACCTGATCGGCAGCCAGAGCTTCCACGTCGGCAACGCGGGCGTGGACATCTACAGCCCGCCGCTCGGCCAGGCCGCGATCAACGTCCGCGCGGCGGTGCACACCAAGTAAACCGGCCGAACCCGTCGGCGGGTTGGGTGAGGTGGTGATGTCGAAGATCCACCAGCCCTTCCCGCCGACGCCGGCGCGGCGATCAGAGCCCCTTCCAGAGTGGACACTGCTGATCTCGCGTCAGGGACTCCGACTCACACCACGGCGTCGGCGATCAGAGCGGCGCTCAGCACCTGCGCGCCACGACCGCTGCTGGTCGTACCCGGTCACCTTGGCGATGCGCCGCAGCCGGTAGTCCAGCGTGCTGCGGTGGACGAACAGGTTCCTGGTCGCCTGGTTGCGGCTGAAGTCGGCGTCCAGCAGTGCGACCAGCGTCTGCCACAGCACCGGGTGGTCGCGCAACGGCCTGATGATCTCGACGAGCTGTGCGGTGATCCGGTCGTTCGTGGTCACCGCGTGCTCCACCAGCACCTCGGCGATCGTGTAGACCCCAGCGGGCCTTCGTCCGGCGAGCACGAGCCGCAGCGCTCGCGATGGTGCCACCGATCGGACCTCCGCACACCGGGCTCATCCCCGTTTCCCGCGATCGGGACGGAGTCGACCGCATCGGGTGAAAGGACCTCGCACGCACTCCGAGCCGGCACGGCCGGCAACGGATCACCACTTCGCCCGCACGGCGACCGTCCCTTCCGGAGCACGGGAGACCGAAGATCGCGCTACCATCGACCTGAGCCCTTTGCTCCCCACCGTTTCGCGAGCGCCGGATCGCGCTGGGCAACGGGTGCAGGACGGAGGAGATCTTCAGTGCTCGAGATCAGCGGACTGACCTGGGCCGTCACGATCGGGGTGATCGTCGCCCTGCTGGCGGGCGACCTCGCGCTCGCCGCCGCGCGCCCGCACCGGATCGGTTTCCGCGAGGCAGGCGCCTGGTCGGTGTTCTACATCCTGGTGGCGATCGGTTTCGGGGTGTGGTTCGCGAGCGCGCACGGCGGTGGTTTCGGCGCGGAGTACTTCGCGGGCTACATCGTCGAGAAGAGCCTGTCCGTCGACAACCTGTTCGTCTTCGTCATCATCATGACCACGTTCCTGGTGCCCGAGGAGCACCAGCACAAGGTGCTGACCTTCGGCATCATCCTCGCGCTGATCATGCGCGCGATCTTCATCGCCGTCGGCGCGACCCTGCTCACGCTGTTCTCCTTCATGTTCCTGCTGTTCGGCCTGCTGCTGATCTTCACGGCCGTGCAGCTGTTCCGGCACCGCGACGAAGACCCCGACGTCGAGAACAACGTGGTGGTGAAGACCGCACGCCGCCTCCTGCCGGTCACCGACGACTACGTCGGCGGCAAGGTCTTCACCCGCGTCGACGGCCGCCGCTTCGCCACCCCGCTGTTCGTCGTGCTGGTGGCCATCGGCGG
>JBDSAJ010000149.1:0-5230 GCA_039922235.1 Umezawaea sp. | reverse complement strand
TTTTTGGCTTTGTCAAGGCGGGAAAGATGCCTTGACAAAGCCAAAAAGGCATGAAGGGCGCTTCGGATCGGGGCGGCGGAGGGGGACTGCGTCGGGTTGGTTGTGTGCGGCCGCTTGGGTAGTGGTGGTGGGCTCGGCCGCGTGGGCCGATGTGCGGTGGTGGGTTGAGCACCGTGCCGTCCATCCCTGGCCGTAGCCGACTCCGGTCGGCTGCTCGGGCCGTGCGAACAGTGGTGGTCTGAGGCCGTTGCCGTGTTGGCCGTGGTGGGTCAGGTTGTGCTTCCGGATTGTGTCTGCGAGTGATCTACCTGGCTGAGCCGAGTCCCCGGCGGAGGGGACGTGCGGGTTGCGGTTCCAGGTCGTCGTCGGGATCGCTGAGCCGGTCGTAAGCGGCTAGCCAGCCGGCTGCCCGGTGGTCGCCGCGTCGGGTGAATACCGCGATCCCGGCGTCGCCGTCCGGGTCGGGTGGGTAGTCGAGGTTGGTGGTCGCCTTTGTGATCACGGTGGGGCCGTATGCCTTGCCGCGCCAGGTGGTTGCCACGGCTCCGGCGATTCCGGACACCGTTGCACCGTCCGGCCGTTGGGTGATCACTGCGGTGGTGGCCCGGTCGCGGAGCAGTGCGGTGTAGCCGGCCTGGTCGAGTTCGCAGCCGTTTGGTGGGACGCCGGGGTTCCAGTCTGGTGCGCGCAGTCCGGAGTTCACCGCTGACCGCCACATCGTCGGGACGAGGTCCTTGGCGCGGGCACGGGTAGACATCTGCTCGCACAGCCACAACAGCCGCCCGGCACCCCGCTGTGGCACCAGGTGGCGCCACCGGACCCGCTGGTCGAGGTCCGCCGCGACGACGGCGATCCACGGGTGCACGGTGCCCAGCACGCCCTGCGCCGCCAGCCAGGACAGGTACCGGGGAGCCTGGTCCATCACCGGGTAGATCGTGGAGAGCGGGATGCCCGCCACGACCCGGCGCGGCGAACCCGACTCGCGGAACAGGTGCGGCGAGCGGGCGGCGAGCAGCAGGGCCGCCCAGGCGAGGTCGCCCGGCGAGGTCGACGCGGAGGACCCCAGGCCCTTGATCGACGTCGTGTGGGTGATCTGCGAGGTGCGCCCACTGGCCTTGATGGCGGTGGCGACGGCGGGGCGCACCGATTCCGCGACCGGCACCCCGGCCAGTTCGGGGACCGCGACCGCCAGTACCAGGCTCAGTGCTTCCTCGGCGGCGTCCGGGTCTTGGGGGACGGGCAGGAGTTTGAGGGTGCGGCGCAGCCGTTGGCCGGTGTAGGTCGACACCATCATGCGGGCGGTCAGGCGTCCGAGGTCGGTGGTGGCCAGCACCAGGTCGTTGCCGCGCTGGGACCCGGTGAGGTGGCCCTCCTCGATCAGGAACTCGACCGCCGTCTGCACGGGCTCCAGGTCGTCGTCGCCCTGGGCGTGGGCGAGGGTTTCCACCCACCACGCCTGGGCGTCGGTCAGGGTGGTGATTCGGGCCTGGAGGACTTCGGCTAGGACGTGGTCGGCGAGGCTGTCGTAGATCCGTGAGTACACCGAGTACCCGGCGACCAGTCGGGTCTGCCACGCGGCGCGTTCGGTCTCCTCGGTCAGCAGGTAGGACCAGCCCTGGGTCTCCCCCGCGCCGATGCGGCCAGCGCGGCCGAACATCTGCTGCACGGTCGAGGTGTCCATCGGTTCGCCGCCGATCTTCGTGTCGCGCACGATCACGGCCCGCGCGGGCAGGTTCACCCCGGCGGCGACGGTGGAGGTCGCGACCAGCACGTCGGCTTCTCGTGCCCGGAAGGCGCGTTCGGCGGCGTGCTTGTGGTCGTAGTCGGCGTAGTGCATCCGCACCCCGACCTCGGCGCACACCCGTGTCAGCGCGTCGACGTCGTCGACCGCCGCGGTGTGCACGGGGGCGCCGCGCGACGCGGCGACGGCCATCGCGGTGGACCGGACGTTGCGCTTGGAGCCGCAGAACACCAGCACGCTGCCCGACTCGGCGGTGTGCCGCTCGGTCAGTTCGACCACGGCCTGCTCGCGCATCCGGCTGCCGCCCGCGTAGCTGGTGCTCGCGGGGATCGCGGGGAGTTGCCAGGTCACGCGTGAAGGTCGCCAGGCCGTGGTCACCAGGGTGGCCTGCAACCACTCGGCGACTTCGGCGGCGTTGGACACCGTCGCGGACAGGCCGACGATCCGCACCGGTGACTCCGCGCCGCGCACCCGTGCCAGCAGGGCTTCCAGCAGCGCGCCGCGGCCGGGGCTGCCCAGCAGGTGGATCTCGTCGACCACCAGGCACCCGACCTCGCCGAGCGCGGCCTGCAGCGAGCCGGTGCGGCAGATCGCCTCGAACTTCTCCGTGGTCGCCACCCACAGGTCGGCTTCGCGGACCTTCTCCACGTCCACCGCGTACTCGCCGGACAGCCGTTCGACTCGCAACCCGTTGCGGCGCCACGATTCCAACTCGGTGTTCAGCTCGTCGGTCAGTGATCGCTGCGGCACCAGCCATGCCGCCTTGCGACCCTCTTGGAGGATGGATCGCAACGCGGCCAGCTTGCCGATCGTCGTCTTGCCCGCGCCGGTCGGCGCGGCGATCAGCAGGTGCTCGTCGGTGTCCAGGATGTGCGGCGCTGCCTGGCTCTGCGCCGGGTTGAGCAGCGGGAACGTCAGGAACGGCAGCCACTCCGCCGGCACGAGCCGTTCGGCGGGCATCGAGTCGGGCACGGTCGCGGGGTCGACCGGTTCGTGCAGGTCCCACAACATCTCGAACGCCAGCAGCGCGGCCAGCGCGCCGTCACCGCCGACCGGGTCGCACCGGTCCGGCACGAGGCCGCCGACCTCGGCCAGCCACGCCGCGGCCACGACCGGCCCGAGCCGACCGTCCGGGCCGACCGAGGAGACCATCTCCTCCTCGATCCAGTGCGGCACCGACCGGAACGGCACCTCGGCCTGCTTCAACCGCTCGCGCAGCCCGTCGAACCGCGGGTGCTCGGGCAGCACCACCCGCGCGTCGACACCGGGCGGCAGTTCGGGGAGTTCGAGGTGCGGGTCGACGGTCTTGCGCCACCACACCAGTCGGTGCTCGGTCGACTCGACCAGTGCTGGGGGTAGTACCGGGATCGACGCCGTCGGGGTCGAGGCGACCGTGGTCGACCCGGTGAGGATCGACCGGATTCGCGCGGCCATGACGATGGTCGACACCCGTCGCCGGGGCGGTTCAGCGAGGTCGGGAGGTGAGGGGTCTTCGGACGGCCGCTCGTGCGGGGAGTCGTCCGGTTGTTCGAGCAGGGCGGGCGGTGCGCCGGGGTCGCCAGGTTCGTCGAGGGGGTAGGGGTCGAACGGTGCGTCGAGGTCGGCGGGCTGCTCGCGCGGTGGCGTGATCTTGGCGGGCGGTCGGGGTGTTCTGGCCGGGGGCGGGCTCGCGGCCGGCGGTCGGGTCGGTCGAGGTGGCCGGGCGCGGACCTCGGACTGTGCTTCGGGGCGTTCGAGGGCGGCGAGCTGGGCTTCCTCGCGGAGCCTGCGCGCGACCGACTCCGGTCGCAGCTCCCCCAGCACGGCCCGTTGCGAGAGCTGCAACTCCCGCAGCGTGAACGACGCCGGGCACGCCGGGCACACGACGGCCGCCTGGAGCTGCTGCCTGCCCTTGTGCGGGTGCGACCGGTACAGGCCGTGCAGCTGACCGCCGCACGTCGGGCAGGGTCGTTCCACCGGCAGCGGCGACAGCTGCCACCCCGGCTCCGCGTAGCGGGCCATCGCGGGCTCCGGCCGCACACCCCACCGGACGAAGGCGACGCCGGCCACCGACGTGTCCTTCGACGCCTGGTCCACCTGATCCCCTCCGCCCGGAACCCGCGATGCTAAACCAACCGGACTAGCGGGGCGCGAGTCCCGTTCGCCCGTCGAGCAGCTCGCGGGCGATGTCGAGGTGGCCCGCGTGCCGGGCGGTCTCCTCGATCATGTGCAGCACGATCCGCCGCAGGTCGGCGACCTCGCTCGCGAACGGACCGGGATGCAGCCCCACCGGAACCGTCGACAGCGGCAGCGACGCGAGCAGCGCGTTGGACCGCTCGCACTGCTCCCGGTAGAAGGCGAACACCACCGACGGCGGTCGCGGAGTGGTCAGCGGCGCGTGGTCGTCCGGCCACGGCACCGGTTCCGCCGAGCCGGTCAGCACCTCCTGGAACCAGTGCCGCTCGGCGTAGCCGAGGTGCTCGACCACACCGAGCGGCGTCCACCCCGAAGGCAGGACGGCCTTCGTCAGCGCCGCGTCGTCGAGCCCGTCGACGATCGCCAGGACCGCGGCGCGCTGCGCTTCCAGGAAGTGCAGCAGCGCACCCTTCTCGGTGTCCTCCACCCGCGTCCACGCCCTTTCGTCACCAGAGCGCGGACGCTAGCAGCGGGGTCCGACAAAAATCAGTACCCGCTGAGCGTGACCTGCCAGTCACCGGTGACCCGTTCCGGGACCACGGTGATCCGGACGGGATCGCCTTCGGCGAGCTTGAGCCCGTAGTTGCTCTCCCATCTATCTGACGACCGGGACTGGCTCCGGCCCATCGAACCCCTCGGGTGTGTCCCCCACAGCGCGGCCTTTCGCTCATCCGACACCCCGTCTACCAGTCGGACGGCCGGAATGGTTGCCCCGCGCGACGAACTCAGGCTCCCGCTTCCTCCAGTTCGGCCAGGTGCCCTGCGCCCAGTTCCACGTCCAGCGCGGGCAGGAACGCCTCGAACTGCTCCCACGTCCGGGTTCCGACGATCGGGAACACCTCCGGCGACCGCTGGTGCAGCAGCCAGGCCAGCGCGACCTGGTTGCCGGTGACGCCGAGGTCCGCCGCGACCTTGCCGATCGCCGCCAGCCGCGCCTCCGAGTCCGGCCCGGCGTAGGGCGCCCACTTCCCGTGCCCCGCCCGGCGGTCCGGGTCGTCGTAGATCCCCTGGAGGATCGGCGAGTACGCGACCAGTGACAGGTCGTCGTGCCGCTTCAGGTAGTCGAGGAGTTCCGGTCCGACGATGCTCGCGCTGTTCGTGCGGGGCTGCGGGCGCAGGTAGGAGTGCTGCTGCTGCACCGCGACCGGGGCGGCCCAGCCGTGGCGGTCGGCGAGCTGCCGGATCCGCTCCAGCCGCCAGGTGCGCACGTTGCTCCAGCCGATGTGGCGGACCTTGCCCGCCCGCACGATGCCGTCGAGCGCCTCCAGGGTTTCCTCCAGCGGCGTCGACAGGTCGTCGACGTGGACGTAGTAG
>JBDSAJ010000148.1:0-3922 GCA_039922235.1 Umezawaea sp. | reverse complement strand
GGCGCCCGGCCCGACCGCAGCCGCTGTGGAGGACCGGATGTCCGCTTCGAACACGTTCCCGCTCTACCGACACCAAGGGGTCGGCCTGCTGCGTGCGGCGACGATCCCGCTGAACGAGGTGCCGTCGTGGTGGCCCGACCCGGCTGACACCAAGACGTGCAGGTCGTGGTTGCGAGAAGTCTGGTCCCGGACGGACTTGGCCGAAGCGATCGGTGCCGCCAGCCCTGGGTTGGCGGCACGGGCGCAGGTCCTGTGCGAAGACCCCACCGCCACGGACAAGCAGGTGTTGCGTGCCACCTTGGCCACCGTTCGCTACCTGTTGCGCGCGATTGGCCGGCACACGCCGTTCGGGTTGTTCGCGGGCGTGGCACCGGTCTCGCTGCTCGATGCGCCGTCCAACACCGCGTCGACGCACTGGGGGAGTGGGCACCGCGTGGTCGCGCGCATCGACACCAGCTGGCTGGCAGACGTGATCGACCAGCTCGAAGCGCGACCCGAACTGTTGGAACGCCTCAACCTGACTTTCACCAACCTCGCCGTTGAACGTGGTCTCCGGCTGGAAGCGCCGCACGGGTCCAGCAGAACCAGCGTCCGTCGCACCCGTGTCGTCGAAGCGATCCGGGAAGCCACCACCACGCCGATCAGCTTCGGCGACCTCGTCACCACGGTGACCACCGCCTTCCCGCTGGCCGATCACGCCACGGTCCGCGGCACCCTGATCATGCTGGTCCACAAGGGATTCCTCATCACGTGTCTGCGTGCCCCGATGACGGTCATCGATCCGCTGGAGCACCTGATCATTCGGCTGAGAGAAGTGCAGGCCAACACCCTGGCCAGTGTCGCGCCCCTTCTGGGCGAACTGGAAGCTGTCCACTCCGCACTCGCCAGGCACAACCAGACGGGCGTCATACGTGCAACGCAAGCGTCCATCCGGGAGGCGTTGGCTTGCCGCATGAGGGCGGTCTCCTCAGCCGGACGCGTCGCCTTGGGGCTCGACCTGCGCTTGGACGTTGAAACTGCCCTGCCCGAGCAGGTTCTCCGCGAGATCGAGCGTGCCGCAGATGTCCTGGTGCGGCTGAGCAACCAGCCAACTGGGCAAGGTGTGTGGCGCGAGTACTACACCGCGTTCTGCGCTCGCTACGGCACCGGAACCCTGGTTCCGCTCGCCGACGTGATCAACCCGGACGCTGGCCTCGGTTTCCCAGCCGGCTATCCAGGCAGCCTGCACCCGATACCGCCGGACACGGGATCACCACGCCAAGAGGCACTCTTGGTACTGGCCTGGAATGCGGCCGTCGACCGCGCCGCTGAGGTCGTCCTCACCGACGAGATGGTCGGCATGCTGGCGGTGGGGGACAGCGCCGTGCAACGCCGCATCCCACCGCACGTCGAACTCGCTGCCCGCATACAGGCCACAGGTCCGGAAGCACTCCAGCGCGGCGACTACACGTTCATCGTGGCACCCGGCCGCTCGGCCGGAACCTTCACCTCCCGCTTCACCGGTGTGGTCGGCGGCTCCGAGCTGAAGGCGGCGTACGCGGCCATGCCGACTGCGGTGGAGGGAGCTCTGGCGGTGCAGCTCTCGTTCCCGCCGGTCTACCCCAACGCCGAGAACGTGTCCCGCGTCCCGGCCTACCTGCCGCACGTGCTTCCGCTCGGCGAACACGGTGGGCACGTGCAGTCCGTGATCGTGAGCCTGGACGACCTGGCCATCACCGCCACCCACCACGGTCTCCACCTGGTCAGCCTGTCCTTGAACAAGGTGGTCGAACCGCAGGTGTTCCACGCGCTGGCGCTGGACAAGCAGGCCCCACCACTGGCCCGGTTCCTGGCCCACCTGCCTCGCGCGCTGACCGCGGCGTGGCACGAGTTCGACTGGGGGCCGCACGCGGGCCGGTTGCCGTTCCTGCCCAGGGTGCGCTACCGCCACGCCGTGCTCAGCCCAGCGCGCTGGCGCCTCGACAACACCGATCTGCCCGCCACGACCGGCAAAGCCCAGTGGAGGGCGGCATTCGAACAATGGCGGCAACGGCTGCGCTGCCCCGGAACAGCAGAGCTGCGCGATGGTGACCGCTCACTGCGGCTCACCTTGGACGAGCCGGTGCACGCCGAGGTGCTTCGCACCCACCTGGCCCGCCACGGGCACGCGGTCCTGGCGGAAGTCGCCGACCAGGCGGTGCTCGGCTGGGCAGGCGGCCACGTCCACGAGATCGCGGTGCCGCTGGCCTCCACACGATCGCCAACGCCCTCCCCTCGTGTAGCCGCCCTGCCGCTCGTGACCAACAGCGGTCACGGACAACTCCCCGGCACGGCGAACTGGCTGTACGCCAAGCTCTACACCCATCCCGAACGAGCCGACGAGATCGTCGCCCATCGCCTCCAGCCGCTCCTGGAGGCTCTTGGCTCGACAGCACGAGCCTGGTACATCCGCTACCGCAGTCCACAGGAGAACGACCACCTGCGGTTGCGGCTGCGCACCCAATGCCGTTGTTTGATCACTCAACCAGTGCCAAGTTGAGGACGATAGTCCTCGGCGACACCTTGCCAGTTGGGCCACGTTGCTGGACTTTGCCTCGATAGGAGTACTTCGACTCGGGCCGTTTGAGCAGCCGGACGGCCTCGCGGAGGCGGCGGCCACCGTTGTCGAGCTTGCGACGCACCTTCGATGCCAGCATCGCAAGAAACGCCCTGATCTTCGCGGGCGTGTCGGCGCACTGCCGGACCACGCTGCGACGGACATGCTTGAGGACCTTGGTGAACGACAGACGATCGGGGTCGATGCCCTGCCCGTCGGCCAAGTCCATGATGATCCTGGTCAGGCAGTGGTGGACGGTCAGGTGGGCCCACACCTCCTGGCGTGCCAGGTCCGGGCCGGCCGACCGCAGCACCTGCTGCGGGCCGCGTTGGAAAGTCTTGATCTGCCGGTAAGACGACTCCGCCTCCCACCGTTCGTGGTACAGCGCCGCCAGTTCCACCGCCGGATGGGCATCAGGGTCGAGCAGGTCGGTGAGCAGCCTGATGATCTCACCTCCGTCCACTGTGTACTCGACGACGCGAACCAACACCCCGCCGGGATGGGCACCCTTCTGCCCGGCCAGGTTCATCCGCGCCAGGTAAGTGCCGTCGGACAGGACCCGGACCGGGCGACGGGCGACACTGGAGCGGGCGCGGAGCAACAAGTACGCTCCGGCGGCGGTGTACGCCTTCCACAACTCGACACCGGGAAAGCCCCGGTCCATGATCACCAGCATCCCGGTGGCCGAGCCGGCCATGGCGATGGCCAATTCCCGCTCGCCGCCGTTGAACCCGCCCACCCGCGCATCGATCGACGCATGGGTCCCGGTCTCGGTCAAGGTCACCACCCGCACCTGCGGGAACCCGGCGGCATTGCCACGCGCGTCACTCGGTCCGCCGAACGTGCGCCGGTTGGCCTCGGTGTCCGGCACGTCCAGCAGGAACCCGTCCACCGCCGCCAGGCGCATTCCCCGGTAGAACGCCCCGGCCAGCCCGTCCGGGGCGACCGGACCGGCCACGGCACGGAACACCGCTTCCAGCGGCCGTGCCCCCAGTCGTTGCCGCGCGCGGGTGAACGATGCCCTGTTCGGGATGTTCTCGCCCATGTCGGGCAACGCGCCGACCAGGTTCTCCGCGACATCGTCATAGGAATCCGAATGGAACAGGGCGAGAGCGAGGGTGAAGTACACCATGAATCTGGCCGATAACGCCCCAGGTCGGCGACCGAGCCTGCCGCACGCCGCCAGCGTCTCGTCCACCACCCCAGGGGTCACCCAGCGGGTGAGGACGCCCAGTCTTACCTCGTCGGACAACCCGATCCAGGAGTGCACGACCGGCACAACGATCACGTCGGTGACAGGTCACCATCATCAGGGACATCTACTACAACATTCAAACAACGGCATTG
>JBDSAJ010000147.1:0-6699 GCA_039922235.1 Umezawaea sp. | reverse complement strand
CCACGTCCAGACCACATGCTCGTGCCACGGCTACGGGCAGGGCGCCGATCGTGTTGGGCTGGTCCACCACCACCAGGACCCGCCCATGGGCGGCGAGCTTGTCGAAGACCTCCCGCAGCTTGGGTTCAGTGTTGGGCAGCGGCTTGTCGTGCAGCCGTTTGCCGGTCGGGTTCAGGCCGACGGCGTGGTGGTCGCCCTTGCCGACGTCCAGACCGAGGAACACGTCGTAGCCGTTGTCCATCAACGGGTCCTTACCTCGTGTGTCCTGGTCGCCAGTCACGCACCGGCGGCCGGCAGCCACGTTACGACGAGACCTACCCCTGGGGGCGGCCGTGTCCCTATCAGCGGTCCGGCGGTGCACCGGATCCGGTGACACCACCCCCCGGATCATGGGTTCGACTGGGGGCGTAAGTCATGCCGGATCCGGCGACCAGGAGTCCCATCGCTGGGACCACGAAAACGGTAACGGGGAGAGCGCTGATCCGGTGAGGGAGAGGCGCACGGGGACGATGCGGATCACGGTGATCGCCGCGATGCTGAAGAGCGCGACCTGCCACGCAGTCCGTCCGAGAACGCCAGCACGGCGCTGATGCCGACGACGCCCACAGCGTCGTGGTCAGCAGGGTGGTGAAGTCCTCCGGCAGCCGGAAGTCCTCGTCCAGTGCTCCACCGCGCAGCAGGTCCCGTGCGATGCTGCATTCCGGGGTGATGAGCGACGGGGTGGTGAGGCGTGAGGTGACCGGAACCCCGCAAGGTCTTGAGTTCCGCCCCCTTCAGCGGAGGGTTCGTGCCGCTGTCGGCGAGTTCCTCTTGGGGACTTGGCCGATCGGGGGTTTGTCATGATGGCGCACAGCTACTGCGGTTGCTCGATCAGGATGACCCCGGCCCGTAGGCTGAGCGCCATGACAACCGAATCGGTCGCGCGTCCGCGGGGAATCGCGACCCTCGTGCTGGCGATCCGTTTTCTCACCGAGCTCGCCCTGCTCGCCGGCCTCGCGGTGGCGGGCGCACGTCTCGGCGGTACCGTGCTGCTCAGCATCCTCGGCGGAGTGCTGGCGCCGGCGGTGGCGGCGACGATCTGGGGCCTGGTGATCGCTCCGCGAGCCCGGCGTCGCCTGGCGGAACCGACTCGTTTCGTGCTGGAGTTCGTCCTCTTCGCACTGGCCGGGATCGCGCTGGCGGCGTCCGGCCTGCTGGCAGCTGGCATCGTGCTGGCGGTCGCCGGAATCGGTTTCGCGGTACTGACCCGCATCTTCGCCAAGGACGGCTGACCCGCCGGTTCACCTCGTCGTGAGGACGCGTTGCTGTTCGATTGGACGATGCGCGGTGCGACGCGGACCGGATCGGGCGTCTGATCGGGTGTCCACGACGCATGGTCGAGGTGTTCGTGCTCGTGGGCGGGTGGCCCGGTTCGGGGAAGTCCACGTTGGCGGCAGCGCTGGGGCCGCACCTGGGTGTGCCGGTGCCGGCGAAGGACGAGATCAAGCAAGCGCTCGTCGGTGGGCTCGGGCCGGTGGACACCGTTGCCGAATCGAGGCGGGTGGGCCGGGCCGCCGTGCTGGTCGCGCTGCGGGTGGCGGCCCGCTGTCCAGGAGCGGTGGTGGACAGCACCTGGTTCGACTACACGCGACCACTGGTCGCCGCACTGCCGGGACCGGTGGTGGAGGTCCGGTGCGGCCCTTGGGGGTCCGGCCGCACGTCGAGGTCGACACCACCGTTCTGGTCGACATCCGGGCGGTCGCGGCCGAGGTTCTCCGCGCGGTCCGCTGACTTGGCTTGAGCGCGGAGCTTCACCGGCTCGTGTGCCTTCCGCGATGACCACGACGCCCAACGACCTGTTCGCTCCCTCAACCTGGTGCGGGAGCTATGCGCGGGCCTGGACGACCTCGCTGCTTTTCTTCACCGGAGGGGCCGGTGTCGCCGACGTCGATGGTCCACCTGTTGGTGCATGTCGAGAGCAGGAGAGGAGCTAACGGCAACGGGGCTTTCCGTCACCCGAACGGAAAGCCGATCACCAAGTGACGCTACGAACAGATCTGGCAACGACTGGGCACGACGCGGCCGTGGGTGGCGACCCAGATGGTGACCGCGCACTGGCTGCGCCACACGACGCTGACCTGGGGGGAGCGCAACTTCGGTCACGCGGTGGCGCAGGGCATACGCCGGACACACCGGGTGGACCTGCTGCGGGACTGCAAACGGCGAGGCATGAGGGCATCCGTGCTGGCCGCGGGCGATGGCGCGCTCGGGTTCCGGGGCGCGCTACGCGAGGTGTTCCCCGAGACACGCGAGCAACGGTGTTGGTTTCCCAAATCGCCAATGTTCTTGCGGCGCTGCCGAAATCCGCGCATCCAGGGGCGAAGAAGGCGTTGGCGGAGATCTGGAACGCCGAGGACCGCGGGCACGCCCTGGACGCGGTGAGAGCGTTCGAGGTCGTCTACGGGGCGAAGTTCCCCAAGGCCGTCGCGAAGATCACCGACGACGTCGAGATCCTGCTCGTGTTCTGCGACTACCCGACCCCACACTGGATCCACCTGCGCACCACGAACCCCATCGAGTCGACGTTCGCGACGGTGCGCCACCGAACCAAGGTCACCAAGGGGCCAGGTTTCCGCGCCGCCGGCCTGGCCATGGCCTTCAAGCTGATCGAGTCGGCCCAGGCCCCCTGGCGCGCGGTGAACGCGCCCCACTTGGTCGCGCTGGTCCGGGCCGGTGCGATGTTCGTCAACGGCCAACTCGTCATACCAGGTATTGGCGAGGGTGACCGAGGGAACCTCGGGCCAGCGCATCGAGTGCGGTCCTCGCCGGCGGCTCGACGCCGGCTTCGCTCGGCCCGTGGGGACGACTCAGTTCGAGCGTGCGGGATCGGTCTCCATCCCGGCAGGGTGTCGCAGCTGGTGCCCCAGTCGTAGCGACAGTGCGGCGGTCAGCGCGGCGATGACGATGAGGCCGACCCGGTCGAAGGTGGTGCTTGAGTTGGTGGTGCCGGCAAGGCTGTGTGCGACCAGGGCGCCCCCGGCGAGTGCGAGTGCGTGCGAGCTTGTCCATGTGGTGGAACGGGCCCAGCGGCGGATCAGCCGGTAGGCCACGAGGGCCAGGGCCGCCGCGGCGCTCATGGGGACGAGTACCCACCAGCCGTGGGTGAAGGCAGGCTGGTGGGCGCCGCCGAACGGAAAGGTCAGGGCCAGCAGGAGAGTGGCGCCGACCGCACCGAGGACGCAGAGTCCCCACAGCGGTGGCACGCGGTTCTGCGTGCGTGCGGTCGGTCCACGGGCGGGTAGCACCGCGAGCGCGATCACGGTGAGGACGGACATCACCACCAGGCAACCGAGAACCACCGGTAGGGGCGCCGCGTAGCCGGGGTCCTGGCTGGGCGGAACGCTCACCCGCAGCACCCAGACGCCGAACACCGCGACGAGTGCGGTGATGACCAGGCCGGTCTTCTTCAGATAGGGCACATCCCGGTGGCTGGGGAACAGCAGGTCCGCGAGCAGGATGGGGATCACCGCGCTGAAAATTACGTGATAGAGGACATTCGCTTCCCAGTACGGGAGGTTCAGACCGAAGATCCGCGCTCCCCAGTCCGCGGCGCCGTACAGGTGTGGGCTGGACAGTGCCTGCAGGCCGATGCCGTCTTCGGCCAGCTCGTAGACCACCCCGAGCAGCACGATGCTCGGCCAGCCCCGGCCGGTCCGCCGGATCGACTCACGGACCAGCAGGATTCCGGCACCGTAGATGGGTAGCCACAGCAGCACGAGCCAGGCCAACCGCAACGGTGTGGAGCCGAAGGCCAGTTCGGCGATCAACGGTGCGAGTGCCACCAGCGTGAACGCTGCCGTCCGGTTCCCGGTCCGCGCGGGACCTCTCAAAGTCGTCATGCCGGTTCTCGATTCGTGATGCCGGGTAGGGGTTGTTGGCGGAGAGTGGCCCCCAAGCGGGCACGAACGAAGTAGCGGTGCTGGATGAGCTGCAGCACGACGAACGTGAGACCCCACAGTGCCGTCCCGAGTGCCGGGACGGCGTCGACCGGGAGCGTGTAGGCCATGATCACGCGCGCTGCGGCGTCACTCAGGAGTCCGACGCCCCACAGGGTGGTGCAGGCCCGCCACACTCGGCGAAACGCCGGCTCCCGCTCCCACATCTCGTCCCAGGCATCGGTGTTGAAAGTCGCCGCCATCGGTGACTGCCGCAGCATGCCGCGGGCGAGGGTGAAGGCGAGCGGTCGTGCGAGCAGCAGGGTGGAGAGGAACACGACGCCGATGGCCGCGGTGAACCACCCAGCCTTCGCCATCAGGAAGCGCGGACTTCCCGTGACGAGCGAGACCGCGACGCTCGCAGCGATGAGCAGTAGCACGAAGGTCCCGAGAATGCCGATCCGGCGGTGTCGGACGGACTGGTAGACCAGCAGCACGGCAGTGGGCATGCTCGACAGGACCAGTGCGAGCAGTGTGTTGATACCGGCAACGCGCAAGAGGTAGTAGGTCGCTACCGGAACGATCAGGTCGGCCAGGAGGGTGACCGCTTGGCCGGAGCGTCCGGCTCGGTGGGCAGCACTGTTCATGCTCGGCTCGCCGGCCTCCGGTGTGTGGCCAGTTCGAACAGGGTCACCAGCTCGCGGGAGTAGGACTGAAGGTCCAGGTCTGGGTCGCTGGCCAGCAGGAACGTTGGGCCCTCGACCGACCGCTGGATGCTTGTGGCGATCACCCGGACGTCGAATGCGCGGAACTCCTCTGTCTCCTGTCCCCAACGCAGGATCCGCTCGACCGGCGATACAGCCGTCTGCTCCGCCTCGGTGTCGTAGTCAAGGGCCCCGTTGACGAAGATGTCGAGCAGCGTTTTCATCTGTGGCCGGTGCTTCCCGGCGAATTCGACGTTGCCCTCGATATAAGCCCGCAGCGCCGCCGACGCCGTGGCCTGCGACGCCACCCGCTCGGTCAGGAACTCCCCGATCTCGCCGTAAATCTGCTCGACGACCTGCTTCAGCAAGTCGCCCTTGCCCGCGAAGTGATACGAGATCAAGCCGGTGCTCGTCAGCCCCGCCCGCTTGGCGATTTGCGCGAACGATGCCCGGCGATAGCCGAGTTCGGCGATGGTTTCGATCGCGGCTGCCACGATCTGCGCTCGCCGGGCGGCCTCGGTGAACGTCCGCTCTGGCTCACCACTCGATCCCTCCTTTGCTTGCATGAGCAAAAGGTAGCACGGTTAGACAAGAGTGATCGGCGCTACTTGCGATCGGTGCTGCCTGACATGCCAGGACGGCGTCATGACCTGCGACGGCGGACTGCTGCTTGCCGGATTCGAGCACGTCGCCGCGGAGCACGTAAGCGTCCGAAGCCGGTGGGATTGCGGGCCAGAATGGTGACCTGCTGCCCGCCTCCGAGGACTTGGTCAGTAATCGCGCGCGGCACCTTGGTGCTGGACGCCTACCCGATGATCGTCCAGCCTGGCGAGGAGATCATCCGGGGCGAACCGCATTTAGGAGTCCGGCAAGTCTTCGCCGACGCCGGGTTTGAACAAGTTGGCCGCTCGACCGTTCGGCGGGTGGTCAGGTGGATCAACTTTGAGCTGGGCGGTGGTGACACCGCCCGACCATCAGCCAGGCGCCGCGTGCCCGGCAGAAGGTCGAGGATCGACAAGCCGACCGCGGGTGCGAAGAGCGGTGCGACCCAGACGGGGACGCCGAGTCATAGGGCGAGGGTCTTGTTGACGAAGCCGAAGATGGAGGTGAGGGCCACCGCCACGCCCGCGATGACGGTCACGCTGCGCACCATGACCTCGTCAGTCGACAGGGAGGGCGAAGGTCGGGCGGTGTTCGCGGGGTTCATCGCGCTTCGCCTGCGGAAACGCGTCGGATGCCGACTGGTTTGATGATGATCTCAGGACCTTCGGCCAGTACCAGGGTGTTCGGGTTGTGTCACGTTAGGCTCACTCCTTCGTCGAGCCCGTTTGATCGAGCGGTTTCGCTGCTCAGGCGGGGGCTTTCTGCTGTTCCAGGGTGATCGTCTGTTGGTCGTGTTGTGGTGACCCTATGGAGCAGTTCTGAAGCGAGATTCTCCAGCTTGATCGTTGTGCTGGTTGCTCTGTCCCTCCCGCCGGCGATGTGAGGGACAGCGGGATTTCTTACGCCGGCCATCGGTTCGGAGACGTGGCGGTTCGGATGGCTGTGGTGCGGTCGGGTGTTGTCGAGGCGCGTGCGCAGCATGCTGATGAGGAACGGCGGCAGGGTGATGGTGCGGGCGGATGACGCGGTCTTGGGTGAGCCGAGCCATCGCGTGTGCGCGCTTTCGTACAAGGCGCCAGCGCGTGGATCGATGGTCAGGACGCCGCGGTCGGGGTCGATGTTGCCGCGGCGAAGTCCGGTGAGCTGGGTTCACCTTTGGGGCGGGACGTCCTGGTGCAGGGCACGGTGGTAGCGGTCCGCGGTGTGTCGCAGTCGTTGGGCGAGTTCTGGTGCGTCTTCGATGTCGAAGTCGACATCGAGGGCGCCGAGGAGGAACACGAGCGCACGCGGGTTCTCCGCTCCGATGTGCAGTCGGCAGGTGTGTGCGTCGATGGGTTCGATTCGGCCGTAGGTGCCGGCGTCGCGGGCCGGGCCGGAGTCTGCGGAGCAGTGGAGGCGGAGGGTGGCCTGGTAGGGCCACCGCTGGGCGACGCCGCGCGCGACGTGCGCCGCCGCGTCGCCGCCGGGGAGGTCTTTGG
>JBDSAJ010000146.1:0-3341 GCA_039922235.1 Umezawaea sp. | reverse complement strand
TTGGTGCTCACCAGGGAGGCGCAGCTGGCGGGGTCGACCACCGCGGAGGTGCTCGCCGACGTGCTGTCCGGCGTGGCCGTGCCCCGACCGGAAACCCGGTGAGGCTCACCGCGCGCGGCACCGGGACGTTGGTGCTCGGTGCGGTGCTCGCGGGGCTCGGCCTGTGGTGGCGCTACCCCGGCGTGGCGGGCCTCGGTCTGGCCTTGGTGCTGCTCGTCGGGGCGGGGGTCGTGTCGGTGCGGACGACCGTGCCGATCGCCGCGTCCCGCAGCGTGCGGCCCAGGACGGTGCAGCGGCTGGCCGGGTGCACCGGGCGGGTGGAGCTGGTGAACCCCGGCAAGCGGCTCCCGGTCGTGCTCGACGCGACCGACCACGTGGCTGGCAGGCCGATGCCGGTCGACGTGCCGCTGCTGGAGCCCGGCGAGCGGACCGCCGTGGAGTACCCGATCCCGACCGACCGCCGGGGTGTGCTGCGGGTCGGGCCGCTGTCGTTGCACCGCAGGGGTTTCGCGGGCCTGGCGGTGGCCAGTTCGGTGCTGGGCGAGGTGATCGACGTGCGGGTCGTGCCGCGGGTGCTGCCGGTGCGCGGCCTGCCCGGCGGGGTGCGGCGCGGGCACGTCGGCGCGGACGAGCGGGTGGAGAGCGGCGGCACGGACCTGGTGGGGCTGCGCGAGTACGTGGCCGGTGACGACCTGCGGCGGCTGCACTGGGCCACGACCGCGCGCACCGGCACGCTGATGATCCGCGAGGACGCCGACCCCGCCCTGCCGCACCTGGCCGTGGTGCTGGACGACAGCGTTGCGGCGTATGGCGATCCGGCGTCGTTCGAGGACGCGGTGGAGGTCGCGGCGTCGCTGGTCGGCGCGGCGGTCGACAGCGGGCACCCGGTGCGGCTGCTGACGTCGTCGGGGGCGGTGGACGTGTCCGTGGTGGACGAGCCGTCACTGGCGCTCGCGGCGCTGGCGGACCTGGGCGTGACCGACGTGGTGCGCCCGGTGGGCTTGCGGGACCTGGACGTGGTGGCGGTGGTGTGCGGCGACTCGTCGGACCTGCCGTCGCTGCTGCTGGAGGTGGGGCGGGCGGCGTTCGGGGTCGTGCTGGCCGTCGCGCCCGAGGCCCCGGTGTCGGCGGTCGGCGCGGTGCTGGTCCTGCGCGCGCCGAAGGCGGACGACCTGGTGGCGGCCTGGAACTCGGTGGTGGCTCGATGAGGATCGCCTGGGCCGCAACGGTTCTGCTGGTCGGCGCGGTGCACCTCGGTGCGGGCTGGCACGGGGTGCTGCCGCGGCTGGTGTTCGCGGCTGCGGTGCTGGTCGGGTTCGCGTGCCTGCCGCTGGTGCGGCGGGTGAAGGCGTCGGTGGTGCCGGTGCTGGGGTTCGCGCTGACCGGTGCGTACCTCGTGGCGCGCACGGACGGCACCGCCCCGGTGTCGGTACTGCTGGACCTGCTGCCGCGGCTGCTGACCGCCGCGCGGCCCGCGCCCGCGACGCCGACGCTGCTGGTGCCGGGCGCGCTGCTGGTGTTCCTGGTGGCGCTGGGCGTCGCGATGGCGAGGTCGCTGTTCGCGCCCGCGCTGGGCGCGGCGGTGCTCTACACCGCGACCGCGCTGCTGACGGCGGGCCGGGCCGACCCGCACGGCGTGGTGGCGCTGGCGCTGGTGCTGCTGGTCGTGCTGGGGTGGCTGCTGGTCGACCGCCGCGAGGCGGGGCGGCGGATCCCGGTCGGACGGCCCGCCGCGGTGCTCGGCGTGCTGGGGGCGGTGACGCTGACGGCGTCCGTGCTGCCGGGCGCGCAGGCGTTCGAGCCGCGCGAGCTGGTGCGGCCGCCGATCACCGACGTGGCGGTGACGAGTCCGTTGCCACGCCTGGCCTTCTGGGCCGGGAACGGGGACGCGGAACTGCTGCGGGGTCCGGAGCGGCCGGTGCGGCTCGTGGCGCTGGCCGACTACACCGGGGCGACCTGGCGGGCCGCGTCGCTGTACGGGCAGGTCGGGGCCGTCGCCGACCCCGACCTGCCGCCGGGCGCGCGGGTGTCGGAGTCCACGATCGACGTGACGGTCGGCGCGCTGGGTGGGACGTGGCTGCCCGCGATCGGCAGGCCGACGGCGGTCAGCCTGGACGGCGCCGCCGTGGACGCGGACTCGGGATCCCTGGTACTGCAAGGAGAACTGCCCGCGGGACTGCGGTACGAGATGACCGGCACCGTGGACACCCCCGACGACGCGGACCTCGCGAAGGCGTCCGTGCCGACCGGCCCGGCCGTGCGGCGGTACGTCGCGCTGCCCGGTCTGCCGTTCTCGCTGGCGGAGTACGCGCGCAAGTCCGTCGCGGGGGCGCGGACCCCGTACGAGCAGGCGGTGGCGATCGAGCAGGTGGTCCGGTTGAACCGCAAACCCGACGTGGAGGCGCCGGTCGGGTCGTCGTACGCGCGGCTGGAGACGTTCCTGTTCGGCGCGGAAGGCCAGCCGGGGGCCAACGCGGGCACCGCCGAGCAGTTCGCGTCGGCGTTCGCGGTGCTCGGCCGCGCGGTCGGCCTGCCGACCCGTGTGGTGGTGGGCTTCCAGCCGGTGCCCGAAGGCCCGGACGGCGTGCGGGTGGTGCGGGGGAGCGACGCCACGGCGTGGCCCGAGGTGTACTTCGCGGGCTGGGGCTGGGTGCCGTTCGACCCGGTGTCCGGCACCGGGGCGGGCCCGAGCCCGGCGTCCAAGCGCGAGGTGCTGGACCGGCTGGCGTCCACCACGGCGTCGCTGCCCACCCAGCAGTCCGCACCGCCGCCGCCCCCGATCGCCCAGCCCAAGGCACCGGTCGCCGCGCCCGTCGCGGTGCGGAGCGGGCCGCCGTTCGTCCTGCTGGCGATCCCCTTGGTGCCACTGGCCTTGCTGCTGTCGCTGCGCGGCGGCCGCAGGCTGCGGCTGCGCCGCGCGGGTGCTCCGGGCGCATGGGCGTACGTGCTGGACTCGCTGCTGCTGGCGGGCCGGACACCCCGCCGGGACCGGGCGGCACCCGACGTCGCGCGGGACGTGGCCGCGTTCGCCCCGGCTGCCATCCCGCTCGCGGACCTGGCCGACCGCGCGGCGTTCGGCCCCGCTCCGACGCAGGACCCGCAGGCGTGGCGACTGGCCGTCGAGGTGCGCAAGGGCCTGCGCCGCGTGGTGCCGTGGTACCGGCGGCTGTTCTGGTCGGTCGACCCGCGCCCGCTGCGCCGCCGCTGAGCCCTGTCTCAGGAAGGAACCGAGTAGCGGCAGGCGATCGCGGCGGCGCGGTCGCGCAGGGAGGTGCGCAACCACTGCGGCGCCAGGGCTTCCGCGTCCGTGCCGAGCTGCCACAGCGCCCATTCGGCGTGTC
>JBDSAJ010000145.1:0-7474 GCA_039922235.1 Umezawaea sp. | reverse complement strand
GTGCACCCAGGCTCGCAGCGCGAAGCTGCACACCGCCGTGGCGAACGCCCGTCGTGACGGCCTGCACCAACTCACCACCGTCTGGTTCGCACCCACGGCGCGATCGTGGTCGAGAACCTCCACGTCGACGGGATGCTGCGCAACCGTCGTCTGGCCCGGTATGTCGCCGGTCGGTATGGGCGAGTGCGCCGTCAGATCGAGTACAAGACCGGTTGGGTCGGCGGCATCGTGCATGTCGCCGACCGCTGGTATCCGTCGTTCATGACCTGTTCGGGTTGTGATGTGGTGAAAGCCAAGCTGGGCCTGTTCGAACGGGTGTTCCGCTGCGAGGAGTGCCCGCTGGTGCGGACTCACACTCGCTCACACTTCAGGTAACGGTAGGGCAGCGCCGGTCAACGGCAAGATCGTCGTGCACTGGGACGTGATCGTCCCTATCCCGGCCGAACTGCCGCACGACAACGGCCTGTTCTCAGCTTGGCCTCGTCGCCGGTCAGGTCGAGGGGTCGCTCCGGCGTCAGCCGGGCTGGCCGATGCAGAACTGGTTGCCCTCCGGGTCCGCCAGCACGGTCCAGGTGAGGCCTGGGACGGTGTGCTCGGCCACCTCCGACGCGCCCAGGTCGACGAGTCTGGCGACCTCGGCCACGCGGTCGGCCACGTGCATGTCGAAGTGGACCCGGTTCTTGCCGGGGGCGACCGTGTCCACCCGTTGCAGGCCTAACTGCACGGCGCCCTCGGACGCCGGGTGCAGGACGAGGAACTCGCCCCAGTCGTGCTGGACCGTCGTGCCGAGCGCGCTGGTCCAGAAGTCTGCGAGCTTGTGCGGGTCGCTCGTGTCGATCGTGACCATGCCGATGGTGAGAGTCATGGGCGAGACGTTAGGGGTGGGGTCCGACATTTTTCGTCGCCGACGCCAGGACCTGCGCGAACAGCTCCGGGTTCGACAGGAAGGGGTGGTGGCCGGTGGGGATCTCGACCACGTCGTCCGCGCGTTCGGCGAACACCCGCTGGCGCTCGGGGAGGGTGGCGCGGTCCTTCGCGCAGGCGACGTAGGTCGACGGGGTGGTGTGCCAGGCGATGCCGCGCGGCGCCTGCGCCAGCGCGGACAGGGACTGCCTGGTGAGGTGTGTGAGCGCGGCGTCGACGGTGTCCTGGTCGCAGTCCTGGAGGAAGAGCGGCGGGAGCATGGCCGCGTGCACGCCGACGGTCGTGCCGTCGGGGTCCAGGAACGGTGGGGGCGGCCCGGTGAGGGCGCTCAGCGACTCGCCGGTGTCGGGCATCACCGACGCGACGTACACGAGGTGCCGGACGTCCCTGCGGCCGCGGGCGGCGTCGGTGATGACCATTCCCCCGTAGGAGTGACCGACCAGCACGGCCGGTTCGCCGTCCAGCACCGCCCGCACGGCGTCCGCGTCGGCGTGCAGGTCGCCGCCCCCACCGCAGCTCGGCAGGTCGACCGCCGTCGTGGTGAAACCGTGGCGGGCAAGGGGTTCCGCCATGCGGCCCCACCACCAGTCGGCATCGGTGACGCAGGACCCGTGCACGAAGACGACCTTCATGGGCACAGGTCACCACGTGCGGGCGGTGGTGCGCGACGTCTTTCGCGGGTGGCGAAACGCGTTACCCGTTGGAACTGGGCGAACGGTCTTCACTACGCTGTTCGGACACCGTATCTCCACGAGGAGTACCCATCGTGATCACCAGGATGTCGTCGCTGTTCCTCCGCACCTTGCGCGAGGATCCGGCTGACGCCGAAGTACCCAGCCACAAGCTGCTGGTCCGCGCCGGCTACGTCCGCCGCGTCGCACCGGGCGGGTACACCTGGCTGCCGCTGGGCCTGCGCGTGCTGCGCCGGATCGAGCAGGTCGTGCGCGAGGAGATGGACGCGTTCGGCGCGCAGGAGATCCAGTTCCCCGCGCTGCTGCCCAGGGATCCCTACGAGGCGACCGGTCGGTGGACCGAGTACGGCCCGAACGTGTTCCGCCTCAAGGACCGCAAGGGCGCCGACTACATGCTCGGGCCGACCCACGAGGAGTTCTTCGCGCTGACCGTGAAGGGCGAGTACAACTCGTACAAGGACTACCCGGTCACGCTCTACCAGATCCAGACGAAGTACCGGGACGAGTCGCGGCCCCGTGCGGGCATCCTGCGCGGGCGTGAGTTCCTGATGAAGGACTCGTACTCGTTCGACCTCACCGACGAGGGCCTGTCGGCGTCCTACCAGGCGCACCGCGACGCGTACATCCGGATCTTCGAGCGCCTCGGCATGGAGTACGTCATCGTGTCGGCCACGTCCGGCGCGATGGGCGGCTCGGCGTCCGAGGAGTTCCTCGCCGTCGCACCGACCGGCGAGGACACGTTCGTGCGCAGCACGGAATCCGACTACGCCGCGAACGTCGAAGCCGTCACGACGCCTGCGCCGCCCGAGCAGTCCATTGAGGACAAGCCCGAGTCGCAGGTGCACCACACGCCCGCCACGCCGACCATCCAGACGCTGGTCGACTTCCTGAACGGCGCGGACCTCGGGCGGACGTTCACCGCCGCGGACACGTTGAAGAACGTGCTCGTGAAGACCCGCAAGCCGGGCGAGAAGGACTGGACGCTGCTCGCGATCGGCCTGCCCGGCGACCGCGAGGTCGACTTCAAGCGCCTCGAAGCCGCCTTCGAGCCCGCCGAGGTGGCGCTGCTGGAAGAAGCGGACTTCGCCCGCAACGGCTTCCTGGTCAAGGGCTACATCGGCCCCGGCGCGCTGCTGGCCAACGGCGTCCGGTTCCTCGTCGACCCGCGCGTCGTGCGCGGCACGGCCTGGGTGACCGGCGCGGACAAGGCCGACCACCACGTCGTCGACCTGGTCGCGGGCCGCGACTTCACCCCCGACGGCGTCATCGACGTCGCCGAGGTCCGCGAGGGCGACCCGTCGCCCGACGGCCACGGCGTCCTGGTGGCCGCGCGCGGCATCGAGATCGGCCACATCTTCCAGCTCGGCCGCAAGTACGCGGACGCGTTCTCGCTCGACGCGCTCGACCCGAACAACAAGCCGATCCGGATCACGATGGGGTCCTACGGCGTCGGCGTCTCGCGGCTCGTCGCCGCCATCGTCGAGCAGAGCTACGACGAGAAGGGCATCATCTGGCCCCGCAACGTCGCACCCGCCGACGTGCACCTGGTCGTGGCGGGCAAGGACGAGGCCCTGCTGGCAGGCGGTGAGCAGCTGGCTCAGCAGCTGCACGCCGCCGGGCTCACCGTGCTGCTCGACGACCGCCCCAAGGTGAGCCCCGGCGTGAAGTTCAAGGACGCCGAGCTGATCGGCGTGCCGACGATCCTGGTGGTCGGGCGCGGCCTGGCCGACGGGCTCGTCGAGGTCAAGGACCGCCGGTCCGGTGAACGGGCCGACGTCGCCGTCACGGACGTCGTGCAGCACCTCGTGGACCTGGTTCGCGGCTGACCGGATTTGACCACCGGCCCGCCTCGCCCCTTGTGGGTGGGGCGGGTTTGGTCGTTTCAGGACGTCAACAGAACTACGGGAGTCGTTCCTGACAGTTCGATCTGTCCCCAGTCTCCTTCGAGGAAGTAGTTTTCCCCATCGACCCGTAAAGAGTCGATGCCGCCGAAGTCGGATTCTCCGCCTGCATCGACGGCCGGAGGTGTTCCTTGGTGGGACCAGCTGAGGTGGGACACCGGGGAAAACCGGATCGACCCGCGCCGGTAGCAGTACTGCTCGCCCGGCTTGGGCGGGGCGTACCAGTGGTGTCCTGGTGTGAGCACCAACTCGGCAATGATCGTCAACTCGCCTGGACGCGCCACGATGTCCATCACGAAGCTGTCCTCGAGGTACAGGTTCTCGAAGCCGGGAATCTCGCTGTAGTCGAGAGGAAGGATCATCAGGACGTCCGTCGGGCCATGGCCAGTTGGGTGAAGTAGCTCTTGGTGATGCTGCCGCCGTAGCTGTCGACCAGGCGCCTGATACCGGTGAGCAGGTCCGTCTGGCGGTCCGGGCGGAGGGCTCGGTGGTTCGAGTACGTGAGCAGCAGGTCGATGTACTCGTCGGCGGTGTAGGTGCGGTCCCACTCGTAGCCGTGGAACGTGACCGGGCCGAAGCGGCCTGAGGCGTCGAACTCCGTGGGGTCGCGGGGGATGTCCGCCGCTGGTTGCTGGCGCAGGTTCGGCGGGGTGTCGGGGTCGTAGCGCTCGTAGTGCTGCTGGACGTCGACGAAGAACTGGAGCGTGCCGCCGAGGACGTGGTGGGTGGAGATGACGGCGAGCGTCCCGCCTGGACGGAGGGCGTCGGCGGACTTGTGCATCCTGGTGTCGGGGTCCAGCCAGTGGAAGGCCGTGGCGGACAGGGCCAGGTCGAACGGGTCCGGGGGGAGTGGCCAGTCCTCGAAGGCGTCGACGACCACCTCGACCGCCGGGTAGGCGGCCAGGTTTCGCTGGGCTATGGCCGCCATGGTGTGGCTGAGTTCCACGGCGGTGATCGTCTTGCCCATCGCGGCGAGCGGGAGGGTGGCCTGGCCGGTGCCGCAGCCGATCTCCAGTACGCGCTCGGCCGGTGGCAGGTCGGTGAACAGGGCTGCCGGGTAGGTGGGGCGGATGCGGTCGTAGCGGTCGGCGTCCTCGCCGAACGTGGTGCGCAGGTGCTCGCGACTCATGGTCGCAGGATGGTCGACAGCACCGCTCCGGTGTCGGAGAGGTCTGCCAGCACCGCGTGCGGGCCCGCCTCCCGCAGCTCGGCGACGCTGAAGCGGCCGGTGGCCACGCCGATCGCCACCGCGCCGTGGTGCAGTGCGGCGGTGATGTCGTGCGGGGTGTCGCCGAGGACGACCACGCGGTCGACGGGGAAGTCGTGGCCGTGCTTCGCGGTGGCCAGGCGGATGGCCTCGACCACCAGTTCCTGCCGGTGGTCGGAGACCGAGCCGTAGCCGCCGATGTCGAAGTCGACGTGCGGGTCGAGGCGGAGAGCGGCGAGCTTGTACCTGGCGATCTCCACGAGGTTGCCGGTCACGACGCTCTGCACCACGTCTTCCCGGTGCGCCAACGCCTCCAGCACTTCCGCGGCGCCGGCGAGCACCCGGCCGCGAGTGGCGAGGAGCGACTGCTCGCGCCACGCCACGGCGATGAGTTCCCGGTGCAGCGCGGCGATGAGCTCGTCGGTGGGCTCCAGGTCGTGCAGGGTCAGGACTTCGCGCGAGATCGCCATCTCGGTGCGGCCGGGGAAGGTGGGCTGGTGCCGCAGTTCCACGCCGGTCGCGGCGTGCAGCGCGACCCGGTACCAGCCGCGGCCGAGGCCGCTGGCGTCGATGAGGGTCTGGTCGATGTCCCACAGGACCAGCGTCCGCACCGTCATCCCTGCTTCAGCGGCTTGACGGAGTCGACCATGGCCTGGAGGTCGGCGGCCGGGACCGGGGCGGGCGCGTTGGACGGGCCGCCCTCCAGGTCGCCGTTGGCCATGAACAGGTGCAGGTTCTTGCTGCCCTGGAGCACGAGGACCTTGATGGTGCCCTTGGACGCCAGGCACTCGTTGCCGGTCGTGGTGATCACCGAGTCGACCTGGACGCCCGTCACGGTCGAGTTCGGCACGGTCACGGGCTTCGGCTCGCCCACCGCCACGGTGGCCGCGCCGGACTTGTAGTACTGGGCGCTTAGCTTCGCGGCGATGTCCTTCGCGGTCGCGCCGGGGTCGGCCTGCGCGACGATGGCACCGCCGGTGTTGCCTCGGTTGTACGACTTGCCGCCGCACGTGTAGTCGCCGTAGGTCGTGATGCCGGTCAGCTTCACGTCCGGCAGGCCCTCGACCGACCCGGTGGCGCTGGAGGTCTCCCACGCCTTCGGCGCGTCGTAGCTGTACGACAGCGCCGCGACGGGGAGGCAGTTCCACCCCGCCGCGTGCGGCTCGCAGGCCGCGGGTGCCGCCGAGGACGGGGGCGCGCTCGTGGTCGTCAGGACCTGCGAGGGCGGCGTGGTCACGGCCTGGTCCTCGGACTTGCGGGTCAGGAGGAACGCCGTCACGCCGCCCGCGGCCAGCACGAGCACGACGACGGCGGCGATGATCGGCCACCGGGCGCGCTTCGGCGGCTCGGGTGGACCGCCGGAGAACACGCCGAGCCCGCCGTACTGCGACGGCGGCTGCTGTTGGGGAAACCCGCCGGTCGGCTGCTGCTGTTGGGGGAAACCGCCGGTCGGCGGGTACTGGGGCTGCCCCCAGCCACCCTGCTGGCCTCCCCAACCGCCCTGTCCGTCCCCTGGATGAGTCACGGTCTGGAACCTACCTTGCGGCACCGACAGGAATTAATTCAACGCACGTTGACTTCGTGGGTGCGCGAACGTACTCTTCAGCCTCATTCAACGCTCGATGAACTAAGAGGAGGCAGTCATGGCCGCACCACGCGACCAGCGCCCCGTGGTCCTCGCCGTGCTCGCGGCCGTCGCCGGTGCCGTGGTCGCGCTCGTGCTCGGCCTGCTCACCTTCGGCGTGCAGGCGACCGCCCACCCGCACGACGTCCCGCTCGCGGTGGCCTTCGCCGCCGACGCCCCGCCGCAGCTCAAGGCGGTCGGCGACAAGCTGGCGTCCACCCCGTCCGACGAGGTCGAGTGGCGGGTCACGACCCCCGACGACGCCCGCGCGCTGCTCGACCGCGACGAGGTCTACGGGGTGCTCGAACTCGCGCCCGGCAAGGCCACCGTCGTGCTGTCCGGCGCGGTGAACGCGTCCGGCACGCAGGTCGCGCAGCAGGTGCTCGGCGGTGTCGCGCAGGGCATGGGGCTCAAGGCGGACGTGGTCACGCTGAACCCGGCCACCGCCGCGGGCCGCGCCGCTCCGCTCGCGGCCGGCGCGCTGCTGTGGATCGCCGGACTCGCGGCGGGCGGGCTGTTCAGCGTCCTGGCCAAGCGGTCCGGCCCCGGTCCCCGGCTGCTCGGCGCCGCCACGGCGACCGTGCTCGGCGTCGGAGTGGTCGCCGGCCTGCTGCGGCTGTGGGACTCGACCCTGCCGCTCGACGCCGAGGTGCTCGGCTTCCTCGCGCTGGTAGCGGCGGCGTTCGCGCTGCTCCAGGCTGGCCTGTTCCGGCTGCTCGGCGTGCGGGCCATGGCGGTGCTCGGCCCGCTCTACCTGATGGCGCCCGCCGTGGCGGGCCAGGTGCCGGAACTGCTCAACCCCGCCTACCGCGCGCTGCTGTGGTCCTGGACCCCGTTCCGGTTCTCCAGCGAGACCCTGCGCGACCTGCTCCAGGGCGGCACCGCCAACGCCACGGCGCTGTGGGTGTTCGGCGTCATGGCCGTGGTGGGGCTGGTCGTCGTCCTGCTACCCCGCCAGGAAGCTGAACCGGACCTTGCGGACCGGGTTGTCGACGTTCGTGTCGACCAGGCAGATCGACTGCCAGGTGCCGAGCGCCAGCACACCGCCTAGCACCGGGATCGTCGCGTACGGCGGCACCAGCGCGGGCAGCACGTGGTCACGGCCGTGGCCCTTGCTGCCGTGCCG
>JBDSAJ010000144.1:0-6922 GCA_039922235.1 Umezawaea sp. | reverse complement strand
CACGCCGGGCTGGAGCCGGAGCGCGGGATCAACGCGACCGTCGAACTCGCCCACCAGGTGCTGGCGGTGACCGGCCTGGCCGACCCCGCGCTCGGCACGACGGTCACGCCGACGGTGATGTCGTCCGGCACCACCGGGAACACCGTGCCCGCTGCGGGGGAGTTCTCCGTCGACGTCCGCGCCCGGTTCGCCGACGAGCAGTTCCGCGTGGACGCCGCGATGCACGCCCTGCGGCCGGTCCTGCCCGGCGCGCGCCTGGAGGTGCTGGGCAAACCCAACCGCCCGCCGCTGATGGCCTCGGCGTCCGCGGCTCTGTTCGACCACGCCACCGCGGTGGCCGCCCGGCTCGGGCAGCCACCGCTGACGCGCGCGGCGGTGGGCGGCGGGTCGGACGGCAACTTCACCGCGGGTATCGGGACGCCGACGCTGGACGGCCTCGGCGCGGTCGGTGGTGGGGCGCACGCGGACCACGAGCACGTGCTGGTCGCGGAACTGCTCGGGCGGACGGAGCTGGTGGCGGAGCTGGTCACCGAGCTGCTCGACGCCTGACGTCGCTATGTCCGGTCGATGGCGCGGGCCAGTTCGGTGAGGGCGTCGACCACGGTGGTGCGGCGCTCGGGCGGGATCTGGTCCAGCGCCTGGCGTTGAGCGGCGCGCATCCGGGTCTCGGCGGCGTGCCAGGCGGACTCGCCGCGGGGGGTGAGCGTGACGAGGACGGTGCGGTCGTCGCCGCTGACCCGCTTGCGCGCCACGAAGCCCCGGTCCTCCAGCTGCTTGAGCGCTCGGGTGGCGGTGGGCTGGGCCACGCCCGCGCGGGTGGCGAGCTTGCCGACGGCCATCGCGCCCTGCTGGGTGAGCGGGGTGAGGAGCACCAGTTGCGACTCCGACAACTGGTCAGGGCCTGTCGCGGTGGCGGCGAGGCTGCTGCGGTTGTGGTGCATGAGGGCGTAGAGCCTGTTGCAGGCCTTCGTGAACTCGTCGACTTCCTGGTCGGTCAGAGTGGTTCTCTCGGGCATGGTGACCAGTAAAGCACGAGTCGTGCCATGGGACAGATCAACGCTATAGCTTCAGTGCAGACCGAAATTGTCGGTATCCCCCTCTACGGTGTCGACATGGATTTCGAACAGCACTGCGCGGTGATCGTCGAACAAACGGACCTGTTGCGGACGGCGCTGGTGGGGGCCGACCTGACCACTCCGGTTCCGTCCTGTCCGGGGTGGAACGTCGGGCAGTTGGCCCGGCACCTCGGCGGTGGGCAGCGGTGGTGTGCCGAGGTCGTGGGCACTCGGGCCTCGTCGCCGCCGTCGGACGAGCACTTCCGCGACCTGTCGCCGTACGCGGACGAGGACCCGGCCGTGGTGGGGCCGTGGCTGGGCGAGGGCGCCGCCCTGGTGGCCGAGGCGCTGAGGTCGGCCGGGCCTTCGGCGGAGTTGTGGACGCCGTTGTCCGGTGCCGGTGGAACGACGAAGTTCTGGGCGCGGCGGTTCGCGCACGAGACGGTGGTGCACCGGGCCGACGCCGAGTTGGCGCTCGGGTTGGAGTACTCGCTGGACGTCTCGGTGGCCGAGGACACCCTGGACGAGTGGATGGAACTCGGGGCGCTGCCGGAGATGTTCGACTTCCACCCCGCGTGGCGGGACCTGTTGGGCGAGGGGAGAACTGTCCACCTGCACGCCACGGACGTGGCCGCCGAGTGGGTGGTGGACCTGACGGGCGAGGCGATCACCTGGCGGCGGGCGCACGAGAAGTGCGCGGTGGCCGTTCGCGGACCGCTGGTGGAGTTGGTCCTGATGGTGTTCGGGCGGCGCGCGCCGGGGGAACGGGTGGAGGTGCTCGGAGATTCCGGGCTGCTGGACTTCTGGGTGAAGACGGTGGCGTTCGGCTGAGCCGCGGGCATTCTCCACGACCTGGCCGACCACCACCCGGAGTCCTCTGCCGATGACCACCAAGAGCTTCAGCCACAACGACTTCTACCACCGGTTCCTGCTCCGCAAGGTCCCGTCCGGATGCGGTCGGGCGCTCGACGTCGGCTGTGGGACCGGACTGTTCGCCAGACGGCTGGCCAGGCGCGCCCGCGGGGTCGATGCCGTCGACCGCTCACCCGAGGTGATCGCCGCGGCCCGCGCCTCGTCGCGGGACGTGCCCAACGTCGACTACACCGAGGCGGACCTCGCGAGCCACGACCTCGGGAACGGGCGCTACGACTACATCTCGTGCATAGCGAGCATCCACCACATGCCGTTCGCCGAGACGGTCACGAGGCTGCGCGCCGCGCTGGCGCCGGGCGGTGTGCTGGCGATCGTGGGGTGTTACCGCCAGGTCGGGCCTGCCGACTACGCGCGCGATCTGATCGCGATCCCCAGCAACCTCGCCGCGAACGCCGTCCTCGGAGCGATCGCCCGTCGCCGCACACCTTCCGGCCCCGCGCACGTCCCCGCGCCGGTGATGCAACCGCGGACGACGCTGGAGGAGATCAAGCGCGATGCCGACCGCCTCCTGCCGGGAGCTGTCATCCGGCGGCGCGTCTACTGGCGGTACTCCCTCGTCTACCGGCACCCGTCGACCACGTGACGGAGGTCTGCTCGATCACCCGGTGTTCTCCGCCAGGAGCGCGATGGCGGTGTAGAGGTCCTGCAGGGCGATTCCCGAGCTGTCGAAGACGGTCGTCTGGTCCGGTGACGTCCGGCCGTCCGCGATGCCCGCCAGCACGTGGCCGATGGCGGTGATGGTGCGGTGCTCGGGCGCGTGTTGCAGTTCGCCGATGGTGGTCGACTGGGTCGGGAGGTCGCAGTAGAGGGACGCCGTGGCGAGCAGGTCCGGTGGGAGTTCCTGCTTGCCCTTGGCATCGGAGCCCATGGAGGCGACGTGGGTGCCGGGACGCACCCATTCCGCTGGGAAGAGCGGGGTTCGCGCGGTGGTGGCGGTGACGATGATGTCCGCTTCGGTGACCGCCTGCTCCGCGTCCGCGAGGGTGGCGGGCAGACCCGCGGTCGTCAGTTCGGCCACCAGCCGCCTGCCGTGCTCTTCGGTCCTGGCCACCACGTTGATCTTCGTCAAGGAGCGGACCTTGGCCAGCGCGCGGCACTCGTAGGAGGACTGGTGGCCGGTGCCGAAGATGGTGAGGGTGCTCGCCGTGGGGCGGGCCAGGGTGTTCGCGGCCACGGCATCGGCCGCCGCCGTGCGGTAGGCGTTGACCTTGGCCGCCTCGACGACCGCGGCGATCCGGCCGGTTTCCTGGTCCAGCAGGAGGATGGTGGAGTTGTGCCTCGGGGTGGTGGTGTTGCCCGGCCAGTAGCTGCCGATCTTGACGCCCGCGACGTCCGCCGCGGCCGCCGACTTCATGGTGAACCTGTTCTGGGGGTTCGAACCGTGCGCGGGCAGGGCGGGAAAGGTGGTGCTGGTGTCGGCGACCGCGGCCATCAGCGCTTGGCGGACCGCCGCGTAGGCGAGTTCTTCGGTGATGAGGGCCGCTGAGTCCTCTTCGGACAGGAAGCGCATCTTCTACCAGCCGTTCAGTCGTGACCACGTGGTGTCGGACGTGGTGAGTCGGTAGTGGTCGTGTTGGGCGGCGGTGGCGCAGGCGTGGTTGGGGAGGACGCGCAGCCTGGTGCCCACCGGGAGGTTCGGCAGAGGTGCGGTGGCGCCTTCCCGCAGAGAGAGGACGCCGTGCTCCTGGCTGGCCCCGGTCAGACCAGGTCGGGGATGAGGACGCCGTCGAGGTCGGCGACGAGGCCGTAGCCCTGGTCGGTCGGCTGGTCGGCGGTGCCCCGGTCCCGCGAGGTGGCCATCCAGCCCGCGTCGGTGAAGATCCAGCCCTTGTCCGCCCGGTGGCCGATGACCGTCGTGACCACGGACAGGGCCAGGTCGTCCAGGGTGCAGACGCCGATGCCCGCCATGACGAGGTCGAAGAAGACGAAGTTGCCCGCGCGGACCTCGGTGACGCCGGTCAGGTCCTGGGCGAAGTGGGCTGTGGGAGTGGAACCGGTGCTGACCACCGGGGACCGGAAACCCGCTGCCCGCAACGTTTCCGCCGCCTGAACGGCGGTGGCCCGCTCGTGGTCGGCGGCCGCGATGAGCGCTTCCCGCGTGTAGCAGAAGTAGGACTCGCCCGCGTGGGTCAGCACGCCGCGGAGGTGGTCGTCGCCGAGCGCGGTGGCGATGTCGAGCAGCGCGGGATCCGTTGGCAGGACACCGCCGCGGTGGCCGTCGCAGTCGACCTCGACGAGTGCGGGCACGTCGGCCGCTCGAGCGAGGTGTGCCTGTTCGACGCTGTCGAGGAGGACCACGAGGTCGACGCCGCGGGCCCGGAGGGCTTGGGCGCGCTGGAGCTTGTCGGGTGCGATGCCCACCGCGTAGACGATGTCGGTGAAGCCGTGGTCGGCGAAGGACTCCGCCTCGTGGAGGGTGGAAACGGTGATGGGGCCGGTACCGCCGTCGAAGAGGCGGCGGGCCACGTCGACGGACTTCGCGGTCTTCACGTGGGGCCGCAGCGTCGGGCCCAGCGCGGTGATGTGGTCGCGGAGGCGGGCGATGTTTCGGTCCACTTTGGTCACGTCGAGCAGGAGGTGTGGCGTGGTCATGGTCTTCTCACGTAGTTGTAGACGGTGGCGCGGGAGACGCCGAGGATGTCGGTGAGCACCGGGACGGAGTGCTTTACGTCGAGGTAGCCGCTTTCCTTGAGCGAGCGGAGCAGCTCCTTCCGGTCCTGCGCGGCGAGGCTGCGGGGCGTTTTGCCTCGGGCGGCGGCGAACTCCTCGACCAGGGAGCGGAGTTCGTCCACGGTGCGGGCGCGGAGGTTCTCCGTGAGCGGCTGTTCCTGCTCGTCGGTCTTGACGAGGTTGTGCAGGCTGCGGGCGACGGTGGCGAAGAGGGAGACGTCGAGGTTCAGGCACAGCGCGGCGATGTAGGCACCCTTGCTGTTCTTGATGCCGATGGACGTGCTCTTGGCCGGTCGGCCGTCGGGGAAGGTGTTGGGGTAGTTCTGGATGACGCTCGGGTAGTCGGGGTCCTGGATGCGGGCCACGCCGATCTCCGTCGCGGGATCGCCGACCCGGCGGCCCGAGAGGTTGTTCTCGATGACCCGGACGGTGTGGTCCGGGTCGCGGAGGTCGTGCAGGACGACCTCGCAGAGGCCGGGGAACATCCGGCCGATGGCTGTGGCGATGGTTTCCGCCTCGCGGAGCAGGAGTTCGTCCTCGGTCACGCGAACACCCCGGCCATGGTGGTCGGTGCCTTGAGACCGGAGCCGGTGAGGACGACCACCGTGGTCTCACCGGGGCGGATGGCCCCCCGTGCCGCGAAGACCTCGATGGCCGTGGCGGCGGTCGCGCTGGTGGGTTCGGCGTAGAGGCCCATCGCGGCCAGGTCGCGGACGGCCTCGGCGATGGCGGCTTCCGGGATGGCGGCGAGGTCACCGCCGGAGCGGCGGACGGCGTCCAGCACCTCGGGCAGGCGCACGGGTTCGCGGATCGCGGTGCCCTCGGCGATCGTCGGGGCGAACGCGGCCTCGGTGCCGTGGAAGCGGGCGTGGATGGGCGCGCAGTTGAGCGGTTGGGCCACGAGGAGGCGGGGGAGGCGGTCGATCTGGCCCGCGGCGAGCAGTTCGGTGAAGCCGAGGTCGCAGCCCAGGACCGTGCTGCCCGCACCCGCGACAGTGATGACGGCGTCGGGGGCGGTGAAGCCGAGGTCCTCCCAGAGTTCGTAGGCGAGGGTCTTGGTGCCCTGGAGGAAGAACGGGTGCCAGTTGTGGCTCGCGTAGCAGGTGTCGGCGGACTCCTCGACGGCCCGCGCGGCGGTCGCGTCCCGGTTGCCCGGCACGAGTGCGACTTCTGCGCCATAGGCCCGGCTCTGCAGGACCTTGGCGGGTGACGTGCCCTCGGGGGCGAGGATCCTCGCCTTGATGCCCGCGGCGGCGCAGTAGGCGGCCACCGACGAGCCGCCGTTGCCGGAGCTGTCCTCCAGGACGCTGTCCACGCCGGCCTGCGCCAGCAGCGAGATCATCACGCTGGAGCCGCGGTCCTTGAAGCTGCCGGTGGGGTTGAACCACTCCAGTTTGAAGTGGACGGGGGTGTCGCCCCAGCGGCGTTCCAGCAGCGGGGTGCGGCCCTCGCCGAGCGAGACCGGCCGGGTGATGGCGCCGGGGAGTGCCGCGCGGTAGCGCCAGAGCGAACGGGTTCGCCGGTCGATGTCGTCCGGGCCGATGCCGGACGACGGGGCCACCGTCAAGGGCGCCCCGTCGTCTCCGCACCAGCGCCGGGCGTCGAGCGGGTAGGTCCTGCCGGATCGCGCGTCGAGGTACATGACCACCCTTCGTCTGGACATTTGGTCCAAGTGTAGACGAAGGGTCTAGAATCTAGAGGTAGATGCCGCCGGACGCCTCGACGCGCTGGCCGGTGACCCAGCGGTTGTCGTCGGACAGCAGCGACGCCACGACACCGCCGATGTCGTCGGCCAGCCCGACCCGGCCCAGCGCGGCCTGTGCGGCGAGGGCCGCGTTCATCTCGGCGTTGTCCCGCACGACGCCGCCCGCGAAGTCGGTGGCGATCGGGCCGGGGGCGATCGTGTTCACGGTGATGCCCCGCGGTCCGAGTTCCTTGGCCAGGTAGCGGGTGAGCACCTCGACCGCGCCCTTCATCGATGCGTAAGCGACGAAGCCGGGCGTGGTGAACCGGGTCAGGCCGGTGGACACGTTCAGGATGCTCCCGCCGTCGGCGATGAGCGGCAGGAGCTGCTGGGTGAGGAAGAAGACGCCCCTGAACTGGACGTCGAGCAGCTCGTCGAACGCTTCCTCGGTGGTGTCGGCGAAGGCGAGGTGGTGCGCGATGCCCGCGTTGTTGACCAGGTGGTCGAAGGTGTCGCGGTCCCAGGTGTCCGCCAGCACCCGGCGGACCTCGTCGACGAAGCCCGCCGACTTGGCCACGTC
>JBDSAJ010000143.1:0-3689 GCA_039922235.1 Umezawaea sp. | reverse complement strand
CAGCACCAAACAGGGCTTCCTGTGGTTCGCCACGATGACCGTCGCCAAGCGCGCCAAGGACGCCGACGACCTGCGCCCGTACACCCTGCTGTCCGCCTGGGCGGGCTTCGTCCCAGGGGTGCGGACCACCGACTTCCTCACCGAGGAGAACCGCAACCCCGTCTACGGCGCGGACAACCTGCCCGACCCGTGGAGCAACTCGGTGGTCCAGCGGGTGCAGGCCGCGTTCAACCCGGTCGCCGCGATCGACCTGCCCTACTGGTCGGCCTCCGGCGCGTCGGACGCGAACGCCGCCTTCCCGCTCCCGCAAGCGGTGAGCAGGTACTCCGCGGGCAGCACGATCAGCCGCAACATCACCGTGTTCAACGACGATTTCGCCGGCACCGCCGTGGGGCTCGACTGGAGCGCCCGGCTCGACAGCCCTACTGGGACGGAGATCGCCTCGGGCAGCACCACCCTCACCGTCCCGCTGGGCTCCCGGACGACTCACAACGTGTCGTTCAAGGCCCCGGCCACCGGCTCACGGGTGTACCTCGTCCTGTCGACCACCAAGTCCGGGACCACCACGTTCCGCGACTCGGTGCAGTACTTCACCCTCGGCGGTGCAAGCTCGGGCCCGGCACCGGGCAACTACCGCGTCGTCGCCCGGCACAGCGGCAAGCCGCTGGCCATCGCGGGCAACTCCACCGCCGACGGCGCCAAGGCCGTCCAGCAGTCCGGAACACCGACCTGGACCCTCAGCTCCGTCCAGGGTGGGGCGGCCTACACCCTGCGCTACACCGCGACCGGCAAGATGCTCGACGTCAACGGGCACTCCACGACGGCCGGGGTGCAGTTGCAGCAGTGGACCGCCACCGGCGGCGCCAACCAGCAGTGGCAGCTGCGGCCGACGGGCGACGGGTACTACACCATCGTCGGCTACGAGAGCGGGCTGTTGGCCGACGTGAACGGCAACTCGACCGCCGACGGCGCCGCGGTCATGCAGCAGACGGCCAACGGCGGCGCCAACCAGCAGTGGCAGCTGGTCCCGGCGTGACGCCGCCGCTTGCACAACAAGTGCGAACCTGCCATGGAGGAAAGATGAGGTCAGCCGCACACCGGCCGCGGCGTGCCGCCTCGATCGGACTGGTCGTCGCCTTGGTGCTGGGGTGCCTCGGCATCCAGGCCAGGACAGCTCCGCGGGCGCAGGCCGCCACCAACCAGTTCCACGGGGTGAACTGGGCCGACTACCGGGACAACTACCTGACCGACCCGAATCTCCCGATCGGATTGTCCACATCGGACAGCTATTCGACCACCTATGCGAAGGCCACCCCCATCCTCAAGGGCTTCCAGGCCCTGGGCGCCAACACGGTCCGGTTCGGCATCAACCCGCAGACCACTTCGTCGGCCTGGTGGAACAGCCTCGTGGCGGCCTACGACGCGGCCGACGCACTGGGCATGAACGTCATGATCGCCCCCTGGACGGAGCCGGGCAGCGGCCGGGTCGCGAACACGAGCGCCTTCAACGCGATGTGGGACAAGGTCATCGCCAAGTACGGCGGCAACAGCCGCTTCTACTTCGACCTCCTCAACGAGCCATGGGGGTACAGCGCCACCGAGCTGACGGACCTCGCCGCCGCCTGGCTGGCGCGCTACCCCACCGTGCCCCGCGGCCGGATGGTCGTCCCCGGCCTGTGGTCGGACATCGACCTGTGCGCGGTGGGCGCGGACTCACGCCTCAACGGCACCCTTCTGTCCATCCACATGTACACCCTGGGCGGGGAGACCCACCCGGACGTGGCCGGGTGGGTCAGCAGCTTCAAGGGTCGCCTGTGCGGCTACGCCGACCGTGCCGTGCTGACCGAGTTCGGCGTGCCGATGACCACCGGCGTCAACTACAACGGCCCCCGCAACGGCAACAACAACGTCTCCTACCTCTACGCCCTCACCGACACCGTGCGCGCGCTGCGCATGGGCTCGATCCTGTGGACCGGGGTCAAGCGGGGTGACCAGACGGTCGGTCCCGGCCCGTGCTTCAACGCCTCCTGCGCGATCACCTCGCTCACCGGCACCGGCACCAACCTCTCGCTGACCGTCACCAACCAGTCCGGGCTCGACCGGTTCCGCTACGGCTGGGGACTGCACGACAACCCCGGCGGCGGTGGCGGTGGCGGCACCGCCGGGGTGCTGCGCGGCGTCGGCTCCAACCGGTGCCTCGACGTGCCGGGAGCGGCCACCGCCAACGGCACCCTGCTGAACATCTGGGACTGCAACGGCGGCGCCAACCAGAAGTGGACCCAGTTGCCCAACGGTGGGTTGCAGGTCTACGGGAACAAGTGCCTCGAGGTGCCCAACCACGGCACGACTCCAGGCACTGCGGTCCAGATCTGGGACTGCAACGGCGGTGCCAACCAGCAGTGGAACCTCACTGCCGAAGGAACCGTCGTCGGCCGGGAGTCCAGCCTCTGCCTGAACGTCGCAGGCGCGGGCACCGCGAACGGGACCCGAGTGGAGCTGCGGGCGTGCAACGGCGCCACCAGCCAGAAGTGGAACCGGACGTGACCCCCGTCTGACCGGCCAACGCGATGGGCCGGACGCCGCTGATCCGGCGTCCGGCCCATCGTGCTCCTCCGCGCAGGTACCACGGTCTTGCGCTGTTCGAGAAGCACTCACTACCGTTTCTTTCGAGTCAATTTTCTTTTGCACAACAACTTCAACCCCGACCAGAGTCGGTAGGAGTGCCCTGTGAAGAAAATGCTGCGGACAGTGTTGTCGGCGGTGCTCATCGCGTCGGTGGCGCCGGTGGCGCTGTCGCTGATCCCCTCGGCCCAAGCCCTGGACAACGGTTTGGGCCGCACGCCACAACTGGGCTGGAACGACTGGAACAGCTTCGGCTGCAACGTCACCGACGGCCTGGTCCGGCAGACCGCTGACGCGATGGTGTCCAGCGGCATGGCCGCGGCCGGTTACACCTACGTCAACATCGACGACTGCTGGTCGGAGAAGTCCCGCGACGGCAGCGGCAACCTGGTGCCCTCGCGGACCAAGTTCCCCAACGGCATCAAAGCGGTCGCGGACTACGTCCACGGCAAAGGCCTGAAACTGGGCATCTACTCCTCGGCGGGCACCACCACCTGCGCCGGTTACCCGGCCAGCCTCGGCAACGAACAGCGCGACGCCACCCTCTGGGCGTCCTGGGGCATCGACTACCTCAAGTACGACAACTGCGGCGACCACCGGGGCATCAGCGGCCAGAACCGCTACACCGCGATGCGCGACGCCCTGGCCAGATCAGGCCGACAGATCTTCTACGCGCTCTGCAACTGGGGCAACGACAACGTCAAGCAGTGGGGACCGGCCACCGGCAACTCCTGGCGCACCACCGGCGACATCGCGGGCAACTGGAACTCGGTGATGGGCATCCTCGACGCCCAACCCGGCTGGGCCAGCGCCGCGGGCCCCGGCGCCTGGAACGACCCGGACATGCTGGAGGTCGGCAACGGCCTGTCCGACACCGAGTCACGGGCGCACTTCAGCCTGTGGGCGCTGCTCAACGCCCCGCTGATCGCGGGCAACGACCTGCGCACCATGAGCGCCGCGACCAAGACCGTCCTGACCAACACCGAGGTCATCGCGGTCAACCAGAACTGGGGCGGACGCCAGGGCAACCGGCTGGTCGACAACGGCAACACCGAGATCTGGACCAA
>JBDSAJ010000142.1:0-2535 GCA_039922235.1 Umezawaea sp. | reverse complement strand
CCGGCCCGCGAACCAGGAGCACGCCTGCGGCCGGTTCGGCGGCGGCTTGGCTGGTGGCCAGCCAGGCCGTGGCGGAGGGCACGACGGTCGTGGGACGGGACTTGCACAGCGCCAACACGCCCCACGGCACCACGTACAGCGCCCCGGTCGGCACGATCACCAGTTCCCGGCCCCCCACCAGTTCGGCGAGGGGCTGGAGCAGTTGGCGGTCCAACCGGTCGGCCTGCCTGCGCGCCGACGCGGAGATCACGTCGGCCAGTGGGCCGGGGAGGTAGTCGGGGGCGAGGGCGTTGAGGTCGGCGTGCAGGCGCAACGCGGCCTCGGTGACGTCAACGGCGGATCCCAGTCGGACCATGCGGACCCGGCCGCCCGCCACGACAACGGCGACCATGTCGTCGCCGGACGAGGCGAAGCTGATCATGGCGCGGTCACCCAGTTCGGCCTGCACCTCCTTGAGGTCGGCGACCGGACGGGCCTTGCCCCACGGGCTGGCGCTCCAGCCGAGGCGCATGGCGTCGCGCTGGCTGGTGGCGTAGCGGACCTCCAGCGCGGAAGTCGGGTGGCGGTCCAATCGGGCGCGGAGCAGGGCGCGGCTGAGCTGGCGCACCTCGGCGATGCGTTCGACCAGTTCGGCGTCGACCGCGGACTCGACGGGTTCGTAGCGGTACAGCTGGGCGCGGGTGCGTTCCAGCCAGGTGAACAGCCGCCCGGCGCTGGCGGCCGAACCGGAGTCGTCGAGCACCAGGCGGACCGCCAGCTCACCCAGTTCACGGCCGTGCAGTGCGGTGCCGGACACCAGTTCCAGGCCGCCCATCTGGTCGCGCATCCGGCCCAGTTCGGCCAAGCCCGCCTTGGCCTGGGCGAGCGCGACCCGCCGGTTCCCGGTGGCCGTCGCGAGTTCCGCGCGGCACAGCCGCAGCAGCATCCGGTGGTCGATCGGGCTGGTCCGCCGGGTGCGCGGGACGTCGCGCAGCAACTCGGCGGCACGTTCGGTGTTGCCACGCCGGACCTCGACGCGCACCGCGAGCGCGTGGGCGACAGCGGCCTGGTCCCGCAGCTTCAAGGAGGTGAGCCGTTCGGCGAGTTCGAGCGCCCGCTCCACGACCCGCGCCGACGGCCGCTTGCTCTTCAACGCCCGCAACACGTCCACCCGCAGGACGATCAGCCCGGCGACCGCCGCCCACGCCGGGCTGCCACGCCGGACCAACTTGCGCTGCGCCGAGTTCGCCATCCGCTTCGCGGTGACCTCGTCGTCGTCGAGGAGCGCGGCGGCGGCGCGGAACAGCTCCGCTTCCGCGATGTCCTGGCCGATGCGCTGCTTGCGCAGTTCGGGGAGCACCTCGTCGAGGTGGCGGGCGGCCTCGTCGGCCAGCCCCACGCTGATCATGGCTTCCGCCTGGTCGATCCGCAGGCGCAGCAGCAGCCCCGGTTCGAGTTCCTGGAAGGCCTTGTCCGCCACTCGGTAGTTGCGCAGTGCGGCCGGGATGTCACCTGCGCGCTGGTGCACGTTGCCCAGCGCGTGGGTCGCGATCGCCGCCCTGATCGGGAGGTCGTGCTCGGTGGCGAGGTCGATGCTCCGGTTCAGGTCGCTGGTCGCGAGGTCGATCCGGTGGATCTCGCCGTACGCGTTGCCCCTGTTGGACAGTGCGATGACGAGCGACTCGGCGAGAGCGGCCCGGTCACCGTTGGCCTCGGCCAGCCTGCGTTCCTTGTGGGCGATCCCCAGTTCGAGGTGGTCGATGCCCTCGTCGAGCCGCCCGACGCGGCAGAGCAGCACACCCCTGTTGGTGTGGACGATGCCGGACAGTTCGGATCGCAGCACGTCGTCCGGCACGGTCGCGACCTCTTTGCCCGCGCGGTCCAGCTGTTCGAGGCCGTCGTCCAGGCTTCCGGTCTCAGCAACGCAGAAGGAGAGCGTGATGAGCAGCCGAGTGCGCACTTCCAACAACTCGGTCTCGTCCGCGATGGGCGCGTCGAGCATGGCCATCCCCTGGCGCAACCACCGAATCGCCACCAGGTAGCGGTTGGCGATCATGGCGGCGCGGCCACGACGGTGCAGTTCTCGCGCGCGAGCAACGGTTGTATCCAACGACGCACGCACATTCATATGAGATCACAGTATGGAACAGGTATCGCCCGCCGACCGGGGACAAACCGGCCGACGGGCGATACCCGGACACCGTGGAGCGTTTGCTCTAGTTGGCAGACACCGGGACGCTTTCGCCCTGGTAAGGACCACCGTTCGGCTCCATGGGGGTCCCCGGCTTGGGCGGGACCGGAAGCGGGGTCTCCTCACCCTCGGTGCCCGCCGGGACGATCGCGTCGATCTCTTGGATGAGCTCGGGGTCGGTTTCAGCCATGAGTTGTTCTCCCCTAACAACAGGCGACCCGTGCGGGCCGATTACTTGGTCTGGTTCACTGCTGATCATTCGCGAGCCCCCCGGCTCGTCGAACGGTGGTAAGCCTTACACAGATGGCCGCATCCGCGATGAGTAATTTCACCCATTGCTACCGGAAATAAGACTCAGATCAGGT
>JBDSAJ010000141.1:0-12542 GCA_039922235.1 Umezawaea sp. | reverse complement strand
CCAGGGCACTGGCGTCCGCGCTGGGCGCCGACTGCGCCGTCATCGAGGTCCAGGCGGGATGGCGTGACCGAACCGACCTGTTCGGCCACCACAACACCTTCGAGCACCGCTTCGAGGAGTCGGAGTTTCTCCAGGCCCTGTACCGCGCGCAGACTCCGCGCCACCGTGATCGACCGTTCTTCATCGTTCTCGACGAGATGAACCTGTCGCGCCCCGAGCAGTACTTCTCCGTGGTGCTCTCCAAACTGGAGAACGACGACGGCGAGCCGGTGCAGTTGGTCACCAAGGGAGGTGGCCGAGCACCTCGTCACCTCGTTGGGGGCACGCACATCGCGTTGCCAGGCAACGTCTGGTTCATCGGTACCGCCAACCAGGACGAGTCGACGCTGGAGTTCGCCGCCAAGACCTACAACCGCGCCTACTTGATGGAGCTGCCATCGCAGCACCCCCGGCTGGCGGACGTGAACGCTTCGGAGATCCCCCGGTACGGGACCAACGGATTGCGGCGGGCGTTCGCCGCCGCCGGGGTCGCTCATGCCGAGGACGTGAACGCGGTGGTGGAGTTCCTCCACGGTTTGACGGCCGACCTCCACGAGCACGGTCGAGCCATGATGGGGCCAAGAGTGGAGAAGCAGCTCAAGTTGTTCGTTCCGGTGGTGGCCGCGGCATGGGCCGGGACTGCAGCAGTGGCGGAGGGCCACGACTACGGCGACTCCGGGCAGGATGGTCGTGCGCTCGCGGCGGATCACTTCCTGGCGATGAAGGTGCTCCGGTCGTTGAGGGGCCGTTACGACGTGACGCCTGAGGGAATCGGAAAGCTGCGCGACGCGGTCAGGGCAGGGTGGGAACTGCACGAGATGGCGGGTGAGCCGGTCCGGTGCGTTCGGCTGCTCGACGACGAACAGCGGCGCAGGGAGGGCTGACGTGTCGGACCGGATCGGCGCACCGGATCCGCTGGTGATCGCTTCGGTTGTGGACATCGCCCACGTGCTGCGCACGACCGGCACACTGGCGACCTGGTCCGGGGCCAACATGTTCGTTCCGGACACCTCCGAGCGCGCCGCGCTCAGCGAACTGGACATCGCTGTGCTGAACGAGATCGACGTGCTCGCCGATGTCTGCGCGCGCCCGCACGATCGCCTCGACCGGACCTACGAGGTGATCCGGGCCGATCTCGCGCGACGTGTTCCAGCAGCGGGCCTGGCCCGGTTGGCGGGACACCCGGAAGACTGGGCGGGAGTCGAACGCGGACGCATCCACCCCTTGCGCGTGTTGTCCCAGAGGTACACCGAGGACGTCGACTTCTACGAGAACCGAGTGACCGCTCAACTGGTGGATCGGATCGGTGACCACCTGACGCGACGGATTCGCGAACTCTCCACGCTCGCCGACGGTCTCGCCGACCTCGACGAGTACGACCGGGCGTTGCACCGCAGGCAATCCTGGCGCAGGCTCGACCGTGTCGCCAGGCTGATCGCACAAGCGGTGTCGGACACGACGGCTTCCGCTTCGGTGATCGCGGAGAGCCGCACGCGGCTGCTCGGAGCCCGAGCACGACTTCGCGCGCTTGAGGGCACGCCGGTGCTCAAGCGCGCCAATCGTCGGGCTCGGGTGCCGATGCGCCTCATGCGCACCAACCTGTTCACGGACGACCGTCGCTATCGGCGCGTCGGCGCGCTCTGGGAGTTCTGGGCCACACGTGAAGTAGAAGCCTTGCGGTGGCTGGAAGAAGCCGAACGTGGTTTTTCAGATGCCTACCAGAACTACGTCGCGGCACTGTCAATGCGAGCCTTGGCCATACTGGGGTACACCCCGACCGACTCGACCGCACGGGTGCCGAGCCGAGGGTCCACCGTCCTCCTCGGAGGGAGGGCAGGCGAGGTCCAGTGGTCGGTCGGCGGCGACGGTGCGATCCTGCTGGCTTCCGGTGAGCGGGAACTGGTAAGGATCCTGCCGATCGGCGACGACCTGGGATCGGTCGTGACCGAGCAGGTTCGGCAGCGGTGGTTCGACGGGCTCGCCGACCTTGCTGGTTCGACGATCGTGGTCTACCCGGGTTTGCGCGCGGGTCGATCAGCGCTGACCGGGTCTCTGCGGAAGCTCGCCCATCCGGCCGGGTTCGGAGCAGGGGCGTGCGTGGTGCCGGTGAGCCCGTTGGAGATCGAGGGTGAGGAGAGGCTGGCACGCGCCCTGCGCTGGAGGATGCAGGGCGCGCGCTTCATCGCCGACTACCCCCTTGAACTGAAGTTGTCCGCGCCCGCGCCGCAGCGGGATGGTGAGTGGTTTCGGAAGGTGGGCCCTCGGCGAGTCGTGCTCCTCCGCCGTCCGAGCGTCGACGAGCAAACAGGATTCGTGTCGGCCGTGTCGGGAACGGGCGCCGGTTCTCCCCGTGCGGTGGAGAAGTCACGGGCTGACCTGGCCTTCGCGCTCGTCTCCGCGACGGTCGGGTTCGACCTTTTCGAAACCTGCCCGGTCTGCCACACGGGACGAGCAGAAGTGCGCGCTCGGGATCAGGACACGTTCCACTGCCGATGCTCGGACTGCGATGCCGAGTGGGGCACAAGGATCTGTGGTCGGTGCAGCGAACGCTATCCGGTCTTGTGGCCTCTCAACGCGGTGGCGGACTCCGCCGACGGCGACAGGTTGGATGTCACGGCAGGAGCGGATGTCCTCGCGGTGGCGTGCGTGGCGCAAGCTGTGAGATCCGGTTCTCGGTTCCGCTGTCCCTGGTGCGGTCACTGCGCCGGTTCGCCGGGGTGTGGATGTCCGCCTGCCTGAACGAGTTGGGGCAAGGTGTGATCCGAGCTTTCGTGTGACGGGCAGCTCTGGCCCCTGTGCTCTCCTCACCGCCCTCTCGGGCGCGACGGGCTGGTCAGGGGCTGTCGGTCGCGGTGGTCGTGGTCGACTTCTTGACCTGGCCGGGCGGTTCCTTGGTGTTGCCGTTGCCCTTGCCGGACCCGGTTTCGGTTTCGGTGGTGAGCGGGGCGGTCGTGGTGGTGGTCGTCGCGATGGAGGTGCCAGTGGTGGGAGCTGATCCGGAAGTCGGGTTCCCCGCAGGCTGCTCGCCTCCGGTCAGCCGGACCCCTGGCGACGAGGAGTCGGCGGACTCCGACGACCCCGCCGACGACCCCGCCGACGACCCGGTCACGGCCGCGGGCCCCGAGGTCGCGGAACCGGAACTGGGGCCTCCCGGCGGCGCGGACGTCGCCGGGGACTCCCCGGACAGCGCCCACGCGATGCCCACGCCGCCCAGCACCACCGTCGCCACGCCCGCGAGGACACCTTTGCGCACGTCGGTTCGGCGCACGGGCTTCGTGGTGCCCTCGCCGTCGCCCAGGACGCGGGCGCAGTACAGGGCGGTTGGCCTGCGCCGCGGGGAGAGCGCGGTCATCCGGGTCAGCAGCCGCACCAGGTCGGCGGGCAGGGTGCGGGGGATGTCGGGTTGCCGGTGCAGGCGGGCCACGGCCGACTCCACCTCGCTGCCCTCGTACTCGCGGTACCCGGTCAGGCACTCCAGGAGGACCAGGCCGAGCGCGTAGATGTCGACCGGGTGGCCGAGGTGCTTGCCGCGCACCTGTTCCGGCGCGAGGTAGGCCGCGGTGCCCATCAGCTCGCCGGTGCTGGTGAGACGGGTGGCGCCGGTCAGCCGCGCCAACCCGAAGTCGGCGAGGTAGGCCGTTTCCGCGGTGTCGAGCAGGATGTTCGACGGCTTGATGTCGCGGTGCACCACGTCGTGCGCGTGCACGTACGCCAGCGCGTCGGCCAGCCGGGCGCCCAGTTCGCGCACCTGGTCGGGGGTCAGCGGACCGTCGCCGATCCGGTCGTGCAGCGTGCGCCCCTCCACGAGCTGCAGCACCACGAACGGCGTGCTCTCGCTGGTACCCGCGTCGTACACCGAGACCAGCGCGGGGTGGGAGAGGCTCGCGAGGGTCTGGACCTCGCTGTCGAACCGGCGGGCCGCGGTGGGGTCCAGGGTGGAGCGGAAGAGCTTGACCGCGACGAACCGGCTCAGCCGGGTGTCCCAGGCGCGGTGGACGTCGCCCATGCCACCGGTCCCGAGCAGCTTGTCCAGCCGGTAGCGGCCGGCCAGCAGTTCTCGGCTGGGGGACAGTGACACCGCGCTACGCACCTCTCGGTCGACTGGTCGTGCCTTCCTAGCGCCCTCCGGGGTGGAGCGCGAACCAGTGGAGCGCAGCTCTTCGGCACCCCGGAGTTCGCGTCGGGGCGAACCCAACACCGTAGTCAGGTGATACCTCGGGCGGCAGAGCCAAGTGGCGGATTCCGCGACCACCGAACGTCACCGGCGGACCGCGTCCCCGGCGTGGCGGCGCTCCACCGCGACCGCCGCCATCAGGACGCAGCCGAGCATGGGCACGACCAGCGGCGGCAACTGCCAGGTCACCACGCCGAGCACGCCGAGCGCCATGACGAGCAGCAGCGACCCCGCCGGGTCCGCCACGGTGCGGCGGGCGGCTCCGCGCACGAGGGCGGTCCAGCGGTCGTCCGGAGACCAGTCCGCCACCGCGCGCAGGACGACCACCGCGAGCCCCACGACCGCCGCCGCGCAGACGGCGCCCACCGCGCCACCGCCGACCAGCCCGGTGCGCCGCACGACGACCACGTCCACGGCCAGCACGCCGAACCCGACGACCACGGCGATCGACGGGGCCAGGCCGCCGCGGCACGCGACGCGCACGCGGTCGAAGAACGCCCGGAGCGAGGTGGTCTCGCCGTCCACGTGCGCCTTGACGTGCGCGCAGCCCGCGGCGAGCGCGGGCAGCAGGGTCACCAGCGGCAGCGCGGCGAGCAGGACCAGCACGCCCGCGGTCAGGCACTCGGCGAACAGCGGGAACCGCTTCATCCCTTGATCCCCGACGTGGACACGCCCTCGACGAGGAACCGCTGGAAGAACAGGAAGAACAGGACCACCGGCACCAGCGCGAGCAGCGACATCGCCATCAGCGCGCCGAAGTCCGAGCCGCTCGCCTCGTCGATGAAGAGCTGGAGCGCGAGCGGCAGCGGGTACTTGTCGGGGGTGCTGAGGTAGATCAGCGGACCGAAGAAGTCGTTCCAGGTCCAGATGAACGTGAAGATCGCCGTGGTGATGAGCGCGGGCCGCGCCAGCGGGAGGATGATGTTCCAGAAGATCCGCCACGGGCCCGCGCCGTCGATCTTCGCCGACTCGTCCAGCTCGTGCGGGATGGTGCGGATGAACTGGACGATCAGGAAGATGAAGAACGCCTCCGCCGCCAGGAACTTGCCGATCAGCAGCGGCACGTAGGTGTCGACGAGGTCCAGGCGCTGGAACACGATGTACTGCGGGATGATCAGCACGTGGAACGGCAGCAGCAACGTGGAGATCATGACGGCGAACATCGCCGAGCGACCGCGGAAGCGCAGCCGGGCGAAGGCGAACGCGGCCAGCGCCGACGACGCGACGGTGCCCACGACCGACAGCACGGCCAGCACGGTGGAGTTGAGGAAGTACCGGCCGATCCCGACACCGCCGACCCCTTCGACGGCGTGCGCGTAGTTCTCCGTCGTGGGATCGGTCGGCAGCAGCCGCAGGCTGCCCACGATGTCGGCCGACGGCTTGAAGGTGGCCGCCGCGATCCACACGAGCGGGTACAGCACGACGGCCAGCAGGAGCAGGACGCCCACGTGCCAGGCCACCCGCGACAACCGGCCCTTCACGACTTCTCCCCGGTGTAGTGGACCCACCCGCGCGCGGAGCGGAACAGGAAGGCCGTGATCAGGCCGACGCCCAGCAGGAGCATCCAGGCCATCGCGGACGCGTACCCCATGCGGTAGTCGCCGAAGCCGCGGTCGAACAGGTAGACGGTGTAGAACAGCGTGGTCCCCGCGGGCTGGCCGTTCGGTCCGCCGACGACGTAGGCGGACGTGAAGACCTGGAACGAGTTGATGGTCTCCAGCAGCAGGTTGAAGAAGACCACCGGCGAGATCATCGGCAGCGTGATCGACGCGAACCGGCGCCACGGCCCGGCCCCGTCGACCTCGGCGGCCTCGTACAGCTCCTTCGGCACCTGCTTGAGGCCCGCCAGGAAGATCACCATCGGCGCGCCGAGCTGCCACACGGCCAGCAGCACGAGCATCGGCAGCGAGAAGTCCGGGTTGCCCGACCACCCACCCGTGTGGATGCCGAACATCCGCAGGACCTGGTCGACCGCGCTGTCGTCGCTGAACATCGTCTTCCACACGATCGCGATGCTCACGCTCCCGCCGATGAGCGACGGCCCGTAGAACGCCGCCCGGTACGCGCCCTGGCCTCGGCGCTTGCTGTTGAGCAGCAGGGCGACGGCGAGCGCGGCGGCCAGCTTGAGCGGCACCGCGAGCAGCACGTACACGGCGGTCACCTGGACCGACCGCAGCCAGCGCTGGTCCTGGAACATCCGCACGTAGTTGTCCAGGCCGATCCACTGCGGTGTGTCGAACAGGTCGTAGTCGGTGAAGGAGAGGTACAGGGACGTGATCATCGGTCCCAGGGTCAGCAGCAGGATGCCGAGGATCCACGGGGACAGGAAGAAGTAGCCGACGATGCCGTCGTCGGAGTGCCGGGCACTCTTGCGGGGACCCGGCGCTCCTGGCGAAACGGCGTCGGAGCGGCGGACCGGGGTGATCGTCGCCATCCTCAGGAACCGAGCGTCTCGTCGGCCTCGGTGAAGAACTGGTTGACCGCGTCATCCACGGTGATGCGGTTGTACAGCAGCTCTTCGCTGATCCGGACGAACGCCTGCTCCAGCGAGCCCGCGCCCTTCGGCGGTGCGGGCGGGGTCTTGGCGAACTTGCCCTTGAGGCTCTCCTCGTAGGCCGCCACGGTCGCCAGGGGGCCGGTGAGCTGCGCGGCGGCGCGCTGGGCGTTGGTCGGGGGCAACCCGCGGTTGGCGCCGAAGATCTTGCCGACCTCCGGGTCGTTGATCATGAAGGACACCAGCTTGGCCGCGGCCGCCGGGTGCTCGGACTTCTGCGACACGCTCAGCAGCATGGCGGGCTTGATGTACTGGCCCAGCACCTCGGGCTTGTCACTGGGTGACGGCGCGATCTTCAGCTCTGCCTTGGTGGCCTTGGCGTAGCGGGCCAGGAAGTTGTCCCAGGCGTGGTCGCCCGCCACCAGGTCGGCCTCCAGCGCGTGCTTCGGCTTGATCTGCACGCCCTTCTCGATGGGCAGCACCGACTTGTCGTCGGCCATCTGCTTGCCCTCCTTGAGGAACTCGGCGAGCCGGGCCTTGTCGAAGCCGAGCTTGCCCTCGTCGGTGTAGAGGGACTTGCCCTCCTGGAGCAGGTGCAGCTCCAGGTTGTAGTAGGTGCCGATGGGGTTGCCGCTGCCGTAGACCCCGGTCTTCTCGGTGATCTGCCGGACGCCAGAGCGGTAGTCGTCCCAGGTCCAGCCGAGCTTCGGCTCCGGCACGCCCGCCTGCGCGTAGAGCGCGGGGTTGTAGACGTAGCCCCAGGTGTTGCCGCCGACCGGCACGCCGTACAGGCCGCCCTTGATCTCGCCCGCGCCCTTGAGGCCGTCGACCAGGTCGCCGAGTTCGAGCGCCTTGCCCTCCTGCTTCTTCAGGTCGTAGAGGGCGTGGCGGTCGGCGTACTCCCGCAGGTAGGCGAAGTCCGTCTGCAGGACGTCCGGCGCGTTGCCGCCCGCGGTCTCGGTGGCGATCTTCTGCCAGTAGGCCTCGAACTCCTGGAAGCTCGGCGTGACCGTGATGGTGGGGTTCTTGCTGTGGAACAGGTCGATGGCCTGCTGCATGAGCCCGGCGCGTTCCGCGTTGCCCCACCAGGAGAACCGCAGGGTGACCGGGCCGGACTCCGGTTCGTCCCCGCCGCCCGTCGTGCTGCCGCAGGAGGTGACCGTCACGGCGAGCAGCAGCGCGGCCACCGACACGGCCACTGGCTTGAATCGTTTCAAATTGACCACGATGGCAACCTCCGGTCACGAGTTCAACGGCAGGGAACGGGAACGGTGAGCCGTCGTCCGGGGAAGGCTACGAGGGTGTTACGCCAGCGTCAATGCCGCTTTCCTCTTGGTGCAAGGGGAACGGGCCCTGGTTGTCGAATCCGTCGAACGTGCGGTCGAATCGCTGTCGACGCGGGTGGTCGAACGCCCGCTCGGGTCGGGTTCGACGTCGTCGGCGGCGGAAGTTCCTGTTGACGCCCTTGGTCATTACCCCTATGTTAACGAATTGGAAAGCGCTTTCCAGCGTTCGCCGTCCCGAGTTTTGGGCGGCGGCGCGAACAAGCGCGACCGCTGCCGGGGTCCGCAAGGGCGGGGGCTGACGCCCTCGTCGGTTTCACACCGTCGTGGAAATCGAAAACCTGTGCAGAGAATCGGGGCGGAGTCATGAAACTCTTCACCAGCGGTGCGGGTTCCCGCAGGCGCTTGCTCGTGATCGTGCTGGTCGCGTCCTGCTCCTCGGCGGTGAGCGGTGTCGTCACGACCGCGCCCGCGGCCGGGCAGCCCGCGCCCACCGGCACCACCGCGGAACGCCTCGACCGGGGGCTGATCAGCATGCGGTCCGCGGCGGACGACGGCAACTTCCTGTCCTGGCGACAACTCCGGACCGATGCCGCCGACTCGGCGTTCAACGTCTACCGCGACGGGACGCTGGTCACCGCGACGCCGGTCACCACCGCGACCAGCTACCTGGACCGGGGTGCGCCACCCGGCGCGCGGTACTCCGTGCGGCCCGTGGTCGGTGGCGCGGAACAGCTCTCGGCGAGCACCGGCGAGGTGTCGACGACGGCGACGAGCCGGGACGTCCCGTTGCAGATCCCCCCTGGTGGGACGACGCCCAGCGGCGAGGCCTACACCTACGTGGCGAACGACGCGTCGGTCGGCGACCTGGACGGTGACGGTACGTTCGAGATCGTCCTCAAGTGGGATCCCACCAACGCCAAGGACAACTCGCAGTCGGGCTACACCGGGAACGTCTACCTCGACGCCTACCGGCTCGACGGCACCAGGCTGTGGCGGATCGACCTCGGCCGCAACATCCGCGCCGGCGCGCACTACACCCAGTTCCAGGTGTTCGACTACGACGGTGACGGCAAGGCCGAGGTGGTCACGAAGACCGCCGACGGCACCCGCTCGGGCACCGGCCAGCTGATCGGTAGCTCGTCGGCGGACTACCGCAACTCCTCGGGCTACGTCCTGACCGGCCCGGAGTTCCTGTCCGTGTTCCGCGGTACCGACGGCGCGGTGCTGGACACGGAGAACTTCGTGGTCGCGCGCGGCACCGTCTCCGGGTGGGGCGACTCCTACGGCAACCGGGTGGACCGCTTCCTCGCGGGAACGGCCTATTTGGACGGTTCCCGGCCGAGCATCGTCATGGCGCGCGGGTACTACACCCGCAGCACGGTGACGGCGTGGGACTTCCGCGGCGGTGCGCTGACCCGGCGGTGGACGTTCGACTCCTCCTCGTCCAGCAACGGCTCCCAGTGGACGGGCAAGGGGAACCACCAGCTGTCCGTCGCCGACGTGGACGCCGACGGCCGGGACGAGATCGTCTACGGCTCGATGGCCATCGACGACAACGGCTACGGGCTGTGGCAGAACAGCACCCACCACGGGGACGCCCTGCACGTGGGGGACTTCATCCCGTCCAGGGCAGGCCTCGAGGTCTTCAAGCCGTCGGAGTCGACGGGCGACCCGGCGGACTGGATGGGTGACGCCCGCACCGGGCAGATCATCTGGAGCGCTCCGTCGTGCGGCTGCGACAACGGGCGCGCGGTGGCCGCGGACATCTGGGCGGGCAACGCGGGCGCCGAGGTGTGGTCGGCGGCGGTCAACGGGCTGCGCTCCGCCGCGAACGGCTCGCAGGTCGCGAGCCGCAAACCCGGTTCGATCAACTTCGTGGTCTGGTGGGACGGCGACGCCCAGCGGGAGCTGCTGAACGGCACGACGATCGACAAGTACGGCACGTCCGGCGACACCCGCCTGCTCACCGGTTCCGGTGTCGCGTCCAACAACGGCACCAAGGCCACCCCCGCGCTGTCCGCCGACATCCTCGGCGACTGGCGCGAGGAGGTCGTCTGGCGCACGTCGGACAACCGCGCGCTGCGGATCTACTCCACCACCGACACCACGACCATCAAGCGCGTGTCGCTGATGCAGGACCGGCAGTACCGGCTCGCCGTCGCCTGGCAGAACACGGCGTACAACCAGCCGCCGCACCCGAGTTTCGCCACCCCCTGACCGCCGCACGGGAGGGACTGCCACCACAGCGTCGTGGTGGCAGTCCCTGCTGCGGCCACCGCACTAGCGCCTTGGCACTGCGGCCCAGTCGGTGTCGGAGGCCAGGTAGAAGCCGGGGTAGGACGGCTGGTTGTAGGTGGTCTGCTGCCGTGCCACCTCGACGCGGTACTGCTTGTCCTGCATGAGGGTGTACATCTTGTGGTTCGTCGGCTCGGTGCTGGTGTAGAACCGCAGCGCGGAGCTGTCCGCCGTGCGCACCAGCAACTCCTCCCGCCAGTCGCCGAAGACGTCGGCGACCAGCGACGGCGTTCCCTTGGTGCTGTTGTTGGTCCGGGTGCCGTCGGCGGTGAGCAGCGTGCCGCGCCGCCAGTCGTCGATCGTGGGCGTGACGTCGAGCGCGCCGTTGACGATCTGCGTGGTCAGGTCCCCGGCCCAGCGGATGCTCATGTTCGTGCCGGGGGAGCGGTTCTCCAGCTGCCTGCCGTCGGCGCTCCAGATCCCGACCGCGTCGGACCCGTTGGGCATCGACGCCCAGGTCTCCAGGCCCGGCACGTCGGGCCGGACGTCGCCGATCATGCCGCGACCGGTGTCCATCCCCGAGTACCGGCCGTAGATCACCTCGCCGTTCTTCGCGTCGCGCAACGCGTAGCCGTACGGCACGGAGGTGGCGCCCTCGTGCACCATGTAGATCTCCAGGCCCGGCCGGTTCGGGTCGATGTCGGTGACGTGCATGGCGTCGCCGTGGCCGAGTCGCCTGCGCGCACCGGGTTCGGCGCTGCCGGGCGGCATGATGCCCGTCGAGTCGTACATCAGCCTGCCGTTGTCGTCGAGCGTCGACGAGCCGTAGACGATCTCCTGCTTCCCGTCGCCGTCCACGTCGGCGACGCTCAGCGAGTGCGCGCCCTGCGTGGTCATCGTCGCCCACCGCGGGTCCGTGCCGTCGCGGCCGTGCGGGGAGTCGTTGAACGGGTTGGTCATCGGCACCCAGCCGCTGTCGGCGTTCCAGCGCTGCTTGAGCCGCCTGCCGTCCCAGTCGTAGGTGACCACCGCGGTCCGGGTGTAGTAGCCGCGGGCGAAGATCGCGGACGGCCGCTTGCCGTCGAGGTAGGCCACGCCCGAGAGGAACCGGTCGACCCGGTTGCCCGGCTCGATGCGGGGCATCGCGTAGTCGCCCCACAGCAGGCCGTCGTCGGTCCGGCCCGGCTGGTAGCGGATCGTCTGCAGCTCCCGGCCGGTGGCGCCCTCGAAGACCGTCAGGTACTCGGGGCCGTCGACGATGAACCCGGCGAAGTTGCGCAGCTGGTTGCGGGTGCTGCGGCCGGGCGCGTAGACGTCGATGAAGTAGTCGACCATCGCGGTGGCGTCCGCTTCGGACAGCGGGTAGGTGTAGCGGGGCGCGATGCCGAACGCCTGCTCCAGCGTCGCGGGCCAGTGCCCGGCCACGACCTCGGGATGCCGGTCCCAGCCCCGGAACATCTTTACCAGGTGCTTGCGGTACCCCTCGGCGTCCAGCCGGTAGTCGTCCTCCTGGGTGTAGCCCGCGCGGAGGTCCTCGCGCGGCATCGTGATGTAGCGCTCGCGGCCGCGGCGGTCGACGACCTTGGTGCCCGGCGCGGTCTTGAGCATGATCTCGGAGCGGCCGTCGCCGTCGAAGTCGTAGACCAGGAACTGGGTGTAGTGCGCGCCCGCCCGGATGTTGACGCCGAGGTCGATCCGGTGCAGCAGCGTCCCGTCGAACCTGTAGGTGTCGAGGTAGACCGTGCCGGTGTAGCCGACCTGGGAGACGTCCTTGCTGTTGGACGGGTCCCACTTGACCACGTACTCGTACTCGCCGTCGCCGTCCATGTCGCCGACGCTGACGTCGTTGGCCGAGTAGGTGAACTTCTCGCCCGCCGGGGTCACGCCGTCCGCGGGCTTCTGCAGCGGCAGGTCGCGGTAGGGCGCCGCCCACGGCGTGACGGCCTTGCTCCGCGCGCCTTCGCGGCCATGTGAGACGGTGGCGACCTGGTAGCGCTCGCCCGGCGTCGCGTCGAGGTAGGTCGTGCTCTCGGTGACGGTGGCGATCCGCCTGCCGTCCCGGTACACCACGAAGTCCCGACCGGACAGTCCGGTGGCCGTCGCACCGGTCACCTCGTCACGCAGCAGCCGCCAGCTCAGGTGCACGCCCTGGGCGGTGCGGGCCGCGACCAGGCCGCGGTCGAGCTGCTCCAGCCCGGTTCCGTGGTGCCCGGTGGCGCCCCCCGGTGGCGGAGCGGTGAGAATGAGCATCGTGGTGAGCGCTGCTGCGAGCAGGCTTCTACGGTGAAGACCCACGGTCCCTCCAGATGTCGGC
>JBDSAJ010000140.1:0-17691 GCA_039922235.1 Umezawaea sp. | reverse complement strand
GGCCGATCGAGACGGGAACCCCGATCGGCCACCGCGCCACCGCGATCCACAATGGACGGAAGGACTTCGACATGACCAACGCTGGCGCAGCCACGCCCGAGGCCGGTGGCTGCCTCGCCTACGCGGTCTACTACTTCACCGGACCGGCCGAGCAGGCCCACGGTCCACACTCGGACCTTGTGGCCGCACTCAACGGTAATGACCCCCGTGACGTCACGGTCGTATGGGCGTTCTCCGAGGAGCTGTGCAACCGGGAGGTCTGCGGCTACTGCCGCCGCTGGAAGATCACCGGTCCCTGCCCCGGTGTGCACACGCACGGCGTGCACGCCCTCGGCCGAATCAACGGTCGTTTCCCCTTGTACGACATGGAAATTGGCGTCTTTGACGTTCCATCAGGGCTCAGTCCGGCGAACCTCACCGGCGAGATCGAAAGGCAGTTCAGGGGCGGTGTGACGCACGCGGAAGCGTGCTGACAGCGCACGTGTGACGAGCGGGGCCGGACGGGATCACGTCCGGCCCCGCTTTCGCGTGGTGACGACCCTCACCATGCGGTTGCCCTCTGCGTAGCGAACCGGATATAGTTCTTCTTGTCGGGAACGGGACGGGAACCCCGCCCCGACAAGGGAAACCACCGCGATTCACTCGGAAGGACAAGATCATGGCTACCACTGCCAAGACGCCCAAGGCCCGCATGATGGAGAAGGTCCGCGCTCTGCTGACCCAGGCCGAGGACCCGGCAGTCACCGAGCAGGAAGCCCAGGCGTTCGCCGCCAAGGCCGCCGAGTTGATGGCGCGCTACTCGCTGGACGAGGCGACCGTGCGCGCCGCGAATGGCCAGAAGGCCGAACTGGTCAAGGTCCTGAAGTTCGAGGTGTCCGGTCAGGGATGGCACGGCAAGGCCCGCGCCACGCTCGTCTACCTGGTCGCCCAGGCCTACGGGTGCGAGGTGTGCACGGTGAACAACAAGATGAACGGCGAAACCCGCTGGGTGGCGATCGTCGGAACCGCATCAGCGGTGACCTCGCTGGAATTGCTGCTCCCGTCCATCGTGCTCCAGGCCGAAGCGAACGGCGTGAAGGCGACCAAGGCCCACATGGAGCAGGTCGGCCGCACCTTCGACACCCAGGCCAACCGCAACATCGCCCGGCGGGTGTTCTTCCGTAGCTACCTGCCCGGTTTCGGGATCGGTGTCGCAGAGAAGATCACCGCGTTCCGTGACGAGATCGTGAAGGAGGTCGCCGACCAGCCCGGCGCACTCGTGCTGGCCTCCGACGCCGAGCGGGTGAAGGCCGACTTCGACCGGCGCTTTCCCGACCTGAAGGTGTCCAAGTCCGATAGCCACAGCCCGGCCGGTGCAATCGCCGGTCTCCGGGACGGCCGCAACGCCGACACCGGGACCGGGAACAAGGTCGGTGGCGGCAAGCGCGCCGTGACCAAGAAGTAGCCCACCGAAACGATGCCCCGGCTCCCGCACAGGAGCCGGGGCATTGGCACACTGTCAGCACACCCACGAGACAGGAGAGGGGGCGACGTGATCCCAGCCGGACGCACCGCCGTGGACACGGCCGGTATCGCCGCGCTGCACGGCCTGAGCATCCACCAGGCCCGCCGCCGCCAACCCCCGCCCTGGGCCGAACCAGACCACCCCACGCCGCTCACCATCGGCAAGCCCGCTCCCGGACGCCCGCAACTCTGGGACCGGGAGCAGTCCGCCGCCTACGCGCGCGGCGAACCGATCCCGCCGCTACCGGAACCCGGCGATCCTGACGACCTGCTCGACGGCGACGAGTCCGCCGCGCTCGCCGGACTCACTCCCGAGACGTGGGCACGCTATCGCCGCGCCGAGCGCGTCCCCGCCACCGACGCCGAGGTGTGCGGCTCGGAGCGGTGGTACCGGCGCACCATCGAGCAATACAGCGCCGAGCGCGAACACCGCGCCGACGAACCACGCGGCGGACGTCCACGCGGCAGTACCGAGAACATGCCGCGCGCCGAGGTCGAGCGTCGCATCCGCGAACTGGTCGACAGCGGGGAAACCAACATCGCCGAGATCGCACGACGAGTAGGAGTCGCTTACTCCACCGCGCTGCGCCACGTTCACCGACCGGACGAGCCGCAATAATGCGGTTGCGCGCTGACCAGCACCGAACGTAAGTTGGATCATGTTGGTGAGTTCTGCATCCCCCCGCAGACCCGCCGACTCCCCCCCAAGGTTGAGAGCCCCGACACCACCCCCCGGTGTCGGGGCTCTCCCTTTTCCTTTGCCTGGCAACGCATAGGCCTTATCGCGTTCGTGCCCTCACGTCGCGCTGAGGGGGCCGTGCGCGTGCCCTGGTCCGACAGCTCACGTGCTACTCGCCTACCCCGCAACTGGCCCGCGATCCGTGCGCGCGTCCTGCGCCGAGATCCGTTGTGCCGGGTCTGTGGTCATCGTCTGTCCACCGAGGTCGACCACATCGAACCGGGCGACGACCACGACGAAACCAATCTTCAGGGGATCTGCTCGCCGTGCCACGCGGTCAAGAGCGCACGCGAGGGCGGGCATGCTGCCGCCGCTCGTCGTGTTCAGGCCCGTCGTCCCCCCGCGCCGCACCCCGGCCTGATCGAGAGGTGATCACCCCGTGCGTATCCGACTGCTCTCCCCGCTCGGCGGCCGTCCTGCCGGTGCGACGTTCGACCACGACGAGGCCGGGGCCGAAGCCCTGTTCGCCGCCGGGTTCGCCGAGCCGATCGAGGTCATCGAGCCGACCGAGCAGCACGTGACACCAACGGCACCGGTCGAGCCCGTACCGCCCGTGCAGGCCACACCACCAGCGGCGACCACGACCAAGCGCGCCCGCCCCGCTCGGCGCGGCTGAACCCGCGCCACGGGTGGGGGGTGACCCGCGTCACCTGCTCACCCGCACCGGTACGTCATAGCGTCTCGCGTTCTGTACGAAACTCGGGGGTCTCCACGACCCGTTTCGGTGACCCGCGCGGCGCCCATCCCACCCGCCCCGTCTGCCCGAAACGGAGGGCTGTTGAAGCCTGCCCACACCGCCGCCGAGGCCGCCGAGGTCGACGCCATCGACTTCACCCCCACCACCGAGGTCCCCCGCCTCGACCAGCTCGAACCGCCCAAGACCAGCAAGCGGACGCGCACCCGTCGACGCTCGCCGACCCGAGGGGGTGAGGGCCACGACTGATCTAATCGTCGCCCCGTGCTCTCGTCCCGCCGCCCGGTTCGCGGTGCTGCGCTGGCACTACTCGCGGACCATGCCCGTGGGCAAGCTCGCCACCTTCGGTGTCTGGGAGAACGGGACGTTCGTCGGCGCGGTCGTGTTCGGCCGGGGAGCGACCCACAAGCTCGGTTCGCCTTACGGCCTGGTGCAGACCGAGTGCGTCGAGCTGGTGCGGGTCGCCCTCACCGACCACGCCACCCCGGTCACGCAGGTGATCGCGGCCAGCCTGCGCCAGCTCCGTGCCGCGTGCCCCGGCCTGCACCTGGTCGTCTCCTACGCCGACACCGCCCAAGGCCACCACGGCGGCATCTACCAGGCCGGGAACTGGCTCTACACCGGAACCACCGGCAAGTCCGATTGCTACTACGTGATCAACGGCGTGAAGACCCACGGCCGCAGCGTGTCCAGCCGCTCCAAGCCACACCGATTGCCGGGAGAGACCGGCATCGGTTGGGTAAGGCGCACGATCGACCCCGATGCCTACCGGCTCACCGATGTGCCGGTGAAGCACCGCTACGTCTACCCGCTGCGCAAGACGATGCGCCGCAGGGTCAAGCACATGCACAAGCCCTACCCGCAGCGCGCCGCGTAGCGCGCCAAGTCCGGGGTTGGGGGTGTGCCGTGGCGATCACCGGCCGCCCGCCGAGCGCGAACCCGCGCAACCGCAACGCGAGGTCCTACGACTGGACCGATGTCCCGAACACGTCATTCGACGGGCCGTCGCCCGATCTGCCTTCCCGTGGTCGACAACGTTGGCACGCCGAGACCCGCGCGTGGTGGGAGGCCGTCCGGCACATGCCGCACTGTCGTCTCTGGACGGCGACGGACTGGCGATTCGCGCTGGAAACCGCGCTGCTGGTGGAAGACCTGTGGCGCGGTGAGCTGAACCGGGCCGCTGAACTGCGGTTGCGCTCGGCCAAGCTCGGCCTGACCCACGAGGACCGGCTGAAGTCCCGCATCCGTTACGTCACCCCAGGCGACCAGGACGGGGAGGAAGCCGCGGTTGACCCTGCCGCCGTCACGCGGTTGGACGATCGACGCAAGAGGTTGAGCGGTGCCCCGTGAACTGGTCTACGCCCCCGGTCACGAGCGCTCCCGGTCGCTGGGCTGGCTGGCCTCGGCATGGATCGAGTACTGGGCGATCCACGGACCCGGTGACGTACAAGGCGACCCCGTCGAGCTGGATGACGAGTTCGCCGGGTTCGTGCTCGACGCCTACGCGCTCAACCGCGCCGGGCGCCGGCTCTACTCCCGCGCCGCCCTCGTGCGCCCCAAGGGCCGTGCGAAGTCCGAACTTGCCGGGTTCATCGGTCTGTTCGAGGCGCGCGGTCCGTCCCGGTTCGCCGGGTGGGCGACCGGTGGTGAGGTGTTCGCGTGGCGGGGGTTCACCTACCGGTACGCGCCGGGCGAGCCGATGGGCCGTCCGATCACCTACCCCTACATCCGGTGCCTGGCCACCGAGGAGTCCCAGACCGGCAACACCTACGACGTCATCCACTTCAACCTCGCGCAAGGCCCGCTCGGCGAGGACCTCCCCGGCGACGCCGCCGGACTGACCCGGATTCTGCTGCCCGAGGGCGGCGAGATCATCCCGTCCACCGCCAGCTCGTCGGCGAAGGACGGCGGCAAGGAATCCCTTGCCATCTACGACGAACCGCACCTCTACATCACGCCCGAACTGCGGCGGATGTTCAAGACGGTGGACCGCAACCTGCGCAAGCGCAAGGCCGCCGAGCCGTGGGGGCTGCTGACCTCGACCATGTACCAGGGCGGACAGGACTCGACGTTGGAGACCGTGCACGCGCAGGCCAACGCGATCAGGGAAGGCCGGACACGCGCGTCACGTCTGCTCTGGGACCACCGTTACGCACCGTCCGAGGTCGATCTGACCGACCTTGACGCGGTGGTGGCCGCGCTCGCCGAGGTCTACGGACCGGCCGCCGACTGGATGGATCTGCCCGGCATCGTGGAGAACGAGTTCTGGGACCTGACCAAGGACATCCAGGAGAGCCAACGCTATTTCTTCAACGTGGCGGGCACCGCCGCCACGGCCTGGGCCACGGCCGCCGAGTGGGACGACTGCCGTGACGAGCAGGCCGAACCGCTGGTCGAGGGCGACACCATCGTGATGATGTTCGACGGCTCGAAGTCCGACGACTCCACGGGCCTGATCGGTGTGCGCATGTCCGACGGCCACGCGGCCGTGCTGCACGTGCAGGAACGCCCCGAGCACCTGGCCCCCGATCAGCCCTGGGAGGTCAACCGCGATGAGGCAGACCTGGCCGTGCGGACCGCGTTCGAGAAGTACGACGTCGTCGGGTTCTTCGCCGACGTCCGCGAGTTCGAGTCCTATGTGGACTCGTGGGCGTTGGAGTTCGGCGAGGATCTGTTGATCGAGGCGAGCACCGGACGCAACCGGCACGCCGTCGCGTTCGACATGCGCGCCCGCGTCGCCGAGTTCACCCAGGCCGCAGGCCGGGCGCTGGTCGACATCCGGGACCGGACGGTCACCCACGACGGTGACCTGAGGCTACGGCGTCACGTGCTCAACGCCCGCCGATCGCCGAACCGCTACGGGATCTCGATCGCCAAGGAGAACCGCGAGTCACCGCACAAGATCGACCTTGCGGTGTGTCTGATCGCCGCCCGTCACGTCCGCCGCCTGGTCCTCGCCTCCCCGGCGTGGGCGAAGCGGCAACGCAAGCGCGGCGGCAAGCTCCGTGTCTTCCACTGACCTGATGCCGAGGGGGTGACCTGGTGCCCCTCAACCAGACCGAGGCCGCCGACGTCGCCCGCAGGGTGCTCGACCGGTGGCCCGACCAGGCCCGCAACGAACGAATCCACCGGTACGTGCAGGGTGACCACGACTTGCCGTTCGCGCCGCGCAACGCGAAGGCGCACTACCTGTGGACGCTGCGCAAGTCGCGCACCAACTGGTGTCGACTGCTCATGCAACTGCTGTCGCAGAACCTGTTCGTGGACGGCGTCCGCGCCACCGACGCCAGCGCGGTCGAGTCGACCGCGTGGCGGCATTGGCAGGGCAACCGGATGACCCGGCGGCAATCCGCGGTGCATCGGGCCGCGCTGAAGTACGGCACGGCGTTCGTCACCGTGCTGCCCGGTGATCCGGGACCGGTGATCAAGGGCTACTCGCCGCGTGAGATGAGCGTGTTCTACGCCGACGACTCGGACGAGTGGCCGGTGTACGCGCTCCAGAAGTCGCAGTCGTGGACGTCGTCCGGGCCGCGACCGCTCTACCGGCTCTATGACGACCGCAGCGTGTACTACCTCGCCGCCGACTCCGATGGGTCGCTGTCCTACGTCGAGCACCGCGACCACAACGCCGGGGTCACCCCGGTGATCAGGTTCGTGGACGAGGACGACTTGGACGCCGACACCCCCGGCGTGGTCGAACCGGTCCTGGACATCCAAGACCGGCTGAATCACGCCACGTTCCTGCTGATGATGGCGGGTGAGCACGGCGCGCACCGTCAACGGTGGGCGGCCGGTCTGGAGTTGGACGAGGGCGACGAGCCGCCGATCGGCCCGGACAGGTTGCTGCACTCCGACAGCCCGGAAACCCGCTTCGGCAGCTTCGACGCGACCCCGCTCGGCGGCTACGTCGAGGTGCTGGAGCAGGTGTTGCGGCACCTTGCTGCGATCACCCAGACCCCGCCGCACGCCCTGCTCGGGTCGTTGACCAACCTCAGCGCGGACGCGTTGGCGGCGGCCGAATCCGGTCTACAGCGCCGGGTCGGCGAACGCCGCACGAGCTACGGCGAGAGCTGGGAACAAGTCCTTCGCCTGGCGTGCCTGCTGGCCGGTGACGTGGCCGGGTGGAACGACACCAGCGCCCAAGTCCGGTGGCGTGACACCGAGACCCGGTCGCTCGCGGCCGTGGTCGACGCGTGGGGCAAGGCCGTAACGATGCTCGGCGTGCCGCAACGCGCGACCTGGGAGCGGCTGCCCGGTGTCACCGACACCGACGTGCACCGCTGGGAGACCATGCCCACCCCGGTGGACGGTCACGGGCTGCTCGCCGACGTCCTGGCCCGCGCGACCGGTCCGGGCGCGCCCGACAACCTCGGCGGTGGTGTGTAGTGGCCGCCACCGCCGAGGGCACCACGGCGACCGAGCAGCACCGCCGCGCCCAGGCCCGAAACTCCGCGCTGCTCGTGCGCGAGGTACTCGCGTTGTGGCCGCTGCTGGACCCGTTGCGGCTCGACGCCACGGCGTTGGCCTGGCTGCGCCTGGTGCTCGACCTGGTCACCGGCTACCGCGACCGGTCGACACGCCTGGCCGCCGACTACCTGACCCGCTTCCGTCTCGTCGAGATCGGCGGCCCCGCACCGAACCCGCTCACGCTGCCGGAGGACTCGCGTTGGCGTGACGCTGCGGCGGTGTCGCTGCTGGTGACCGGCCCGAGCGTGGTCAAACGACTGACGGGCGCGGGATTCGAGCCGATGGCCGCCGCCGAGAAGGCCGCGCCGCTGGTGGCCGCCGCCGCGCTGCGCCACGGCGCGGCCGGTGGCCGGGACCTGCTCGACAACGCCCGCCGCCTCGACCAGGCCGTGATCGGCTTCCACCGGATCACCAGTGCCTCGCCGTGCGCGTTCTGCGCGATGCTCGCCGCCCGATCGGCCATGCCTGCCGAGCGGCGCACGCTCTACGCCTCGCAGTCCTCGGCGATCTTCACCGTGCGCGACGGCGAACCCGACACCTTCCACGACGGGTGCTTGTGCACGGTGGAAGCGGTCTACCGCGACGACAGCGCGCCCCCTGCCGCGTCGTCCGGGTTCGCCGAGTTGTGGCTGACCTCCACCGAAGGACTGTCCGGCGGCAAGGCCCGCAACGCTTTTCGCCGCGCCTACGAGGCCCAGCAGCGCGCGGCCTGACCTCCCCGATACCCGAGCGCCCGCCCGCGCTGCCACACGACAGCCCACCCACACCAGTGCTGTCCATTCGTGGAGCCGGGCGGGCGCTCACCTTCCGACCTTCACCCACAGCCGACCCGAGGAGCCGCGACCACGTGACCGCCCCGACCCCGACCGACCCCGCCCCGCAGCCTGGCCCGGCCACCGAACCCGGTACGGCACCACCCGCCCCGGCACCCACCAGCGCGCCCGCGCCCGTCGCGCCGGGTCGCGCACCTGCCGTAGAAACCGGTGGCGCGGCGCTGGCCGCGCAGCTCGCCGACGCCCAGGCCGCCGCCGCCCGACTGCCCGAACTGGAGGCGGCCAGCCGCGCCGCCGAGGACCGCGCGCAGCTCGCCGAAACCCAGCTCACGCGGTTGACCGTGGCTCGCGCGGCCGGTCTGCCCGACGGGTTCGCCGCTCGGCTGCACGGGGCCGACGAGGCCGCGTTGATCGCCGACGCCGCCGCCCTGGTCGAGCTGATGCGCACGGCCGCAGCACCCACCACCCCGCCCGCCCCCGCAGTGGTTCCCGCTGCCGCGCCGTTGCCGCCCGGCCGTCGTCCGGTCGAAGCGCTCACCCCCGCGAGCGCGACCGGCGGCACCGAGCCCGCCGCCGATGATCCGGCCGCCATCGCGCGCCTGGTCTTCGGCAAGTAGCCGACACCGTCCTAAGGAGACAGTCTCATCGCGAACGTTTTCCTCACACCCAAGCAAATCTCCAGTGCGTCACTGGCGGCGTTGGAGAATCAGACCGTTCTGGCCGCGACCACCTGGCGGGACGCCGAAGCCAGCTTCTCCGGTAAGCAGGGCGACACGATCACGATCCGCACGGACACCGTGGTCGGTGAGGCCCGCGTGTTCAACCGCGCCGCGAACGTCCCCATCGTGGTCGACGACGTCAAGGAGGTCGGGGTAGACGTCAAGTTGACCACCTACCTCTACAAGGGCATCAACCTTCCTGATGAGCAGCTCACGTTGCACATCCGGGATTTCACCCAGCAGATCGCCACCCCGCAGGCCAAGTCCGTGGCGCGTGGGGTCGAGTCGATGGTGGCCGGGAACATGAACGCCCTGTCCTCCACGCTCACCCTCAAGGCGGACGGCAGCGACGTGCACGCCGTGATGATCGAGGCACGACGTCGGCTCAACAAGGCGGGTGTCCCGCTGGAAGACCGGTTCTTCGCCGTCTCGCCGGAGGTTGAGGCGATGTTGCTCAACGACCTGAAGAACCGCCTTATCCCGGTCGACGTCTCGGGCAGCCCCGCCGCTCTGCGGGACGCGATCGTGGGCAGGCTCTACGGGTTCACCGTGTTCCCGACCAACTACCTGTCCGACGGATCGGCCACGGCCTACCACCGCACCGCGTTCCCGCTCGTCACCCGCGCCCTGGAGGTCCCGGCGGGTGCGACCTTCGGCGAGACCCTGGTCTACAACGGATTCGCCCTGCGGCTGATCCGCGACTACGACCCCGGTTTCCAGCAGGACCGCTCCGTGGTGTCGACCCTGGCCGGAGCGGAGGTCACCAAGGACGACGGCGTCATCAAGCGTGCCCTGCGGATCACCACCGCCGTCACGCCGTGACCGGACCGGCCGCGCCGCTGGCGACGCTGGCCGACCTGGAGGCCCGCACGCAACGCGCCCTGCTCGGCACCCCCGAGCAGGGGCGCGCGGCGGCGTCCCTGCTCGACGCGTCCGCGCTCGTGCGCGCCGAGCTGCCGCCCGCGCTGCTGACACCGGCAGCGCCACCTGTGGTGGTGACCATCGTGTGCCAGGCCGCCGCCCGCGCGCTGCGCAACCCCGAGGGCTACACCTCCGAGACCATCGGCCAGTACGGCTACCGCTACGGCGACGCCACGGTGACCGGTGTCTACCTCACCACCGACGAACGCGCGGTGCTGCGCCGGATCGCGCGCCGGTCCGGGCTGCGCTCCACCCGCACCCCGTACACGGCGGGCGGCCACGTCTCGGCCCCGGACACCGTGCCCGTGCTCTACGCGGGCGGGCAGCTCGGCGAGCCGATGCCGTGGACGTTCCTCACCGACTCGACCGGACAGGAGGCATCGTCTGTACCTCCCGCACCTGCTGACGGTCATCACCCCGGTTGAGATCCCCGACGAATACGACAACCCCACTCCCGCGCTCGACTACGGGCCGACCGCACCCCGCCGCCCGGCACGCGGACTGCTCCAGCCGCTCACCGGCACCGACCGGACCGAACCCGGCCGCCACGCGATCACCGGCACGTGGTGGCTGTTCACGCTCGACCCGATCCACGCCCGTGAACGCGTCGAGTACGACGGGCGAGTCTACGAGGTCGACGGCGAGCCCGAACTGTGGATGCCGCGTCCCGGCCGCGTGCACTTCGAAACCATCCTGACCCACGTGGAGGGATGAGCACATGGCACAGGTTCGTCTCGATCACGCCGGTATCGCCGAGATCCTGAAGGGAGCGGAGCTGCGCGGCCTGGTCCGTGTGGCGGCGGCCGAGGTCGCCGCCGAGGTCCGCGCCCAGGGCCACCGCACCGAGGACGGCCGACCGCTGCCGGTGGAACTCCGTGAGGAGGCCGACACCGACCGCGCCGCCGTGAGCGTCGCCATCCCGCACGCCGCAGGCGTCGGCATGGAAGCCCGCCACGGTGTCCTGCGGCGCGCGGCCGAAGCCGTGGGCCTGGACCCGATCGGCCTGCACGGTGAGGACGGCGGGTGAGTGTCCCGGTCCCGCTCGACGTCGCCGAGCTGGTGGTGCGCGAGCTGCGCCGCCTGCTCACCGAACGCGGCGACGAGATCGCCACGGGCGCCCAAGTCTCCACCGAGACCGGCCGAGGCGGTGACGGCGGGCCGCCGCGCGTGCCGTGGCTGCTCGTCGCCGAAGACGGGCACACCTGGCAGTGGCCCGCCGTGCAACGCGCCACCGTCCGCATCACCTGCTGGCACCGCACCGAGCACCGTTCCAAAGCACTGGCCGCGCTCGCCCTCGGGCTGCTGTGTTCCGTGCGCGGTGCGGGCGCGCTGATCGCCGCCGAGCCCGTCACTGCTCCGGTTGCGGGGACCGACCCGTACACCGGCAAGCCGTTGGCGTTCGTCGCGCTCTCGGTACTCGCCCGCACCCCGCACCGCTGACCCCTGCCCTTCCGCACGCCCACGGCATCGGCTGTGGGCGTCTTCCCCCTTGCCTCATTGGAGGTTGTCCCGCTTTGGCCATCAACACGAGCTTGGTTCGTGTGCCCGGAACCGGCGAACTGTCGCTGGCCCCACCGGGCACACCCGAACCCCCCGACGCCGCCACCGCCCTTCCCGTCGCCTGGTCCGGCCTCGGTCTGTCCACCGAGGACGGCGTCACGATGGCGCGCAAGGTCGAGAAGGAAGGCACGGCGCACTGGCAGTCGATCACGCCTGCCCGCTACATCATCAAGTCCCACGAACTGACCGTGAAGTCCACCCTTCAGGAAACCAAGGCGATCGTCCTGGGCGCGTACTTCGGCGGGCTCACCTTCGCCGAGACCGCGCAGGGCTCGAAGAAGTACCGCGCCGAGATCAGCACCTTGCCCAAGGGCGACATCCGCGCACTGTGCGTGGACTGGCAAGACCAGATCAGTGCCACCGAGGTCTACCACCACCGGCTCTACATCCCGCGCGCCGAGGTCTCCGAGACCGACGAGGCCCAGTGGAGCCGAAACCAGGAAGCCCGGTGGGGGATGACCTTCGCCGCGCTGGCCCCGCCCGGCGGGTCCACCGTGCTGGCCGTGTGGCTGACCGACGATCCGGCCGTGGTGGCCGGACTCGGCGGCGCGTCCGTGCTCGCCACCGACGACGACCACGTTGCCGCCGTGCAGATTCCGCAACCGCGCACCTCCAAGGAGAACCGTTGACCGCACGGCAGAGGGCCGCAGCAACCAGGACCAAGCCCGCCACCGTCCCGACCGAGGTCACGGTGACTTGGCGTGGCACGACGTTCACGTTGCCGACCGCCGATGACTTCCCACTCGACGCGTTGGAAGCCGAGGAGCAGGGCAAGCACCTGACCGCGCTGCGGCTCATCCTGGGCGACGAGCAGTACAAGGCCTGGCGTGCGCAGGCCCGCACCGCTCGTGACGCCGAAGAGTTCTCGGCGGAGGTGATGGGGGAACTGGGCGCGGGAAACCGCTGACCGTCGCCCAGTTGCTGGCCGACGACACTACCGCCGAAGCCCTCGAAATCGACTGCCTGCGCCTGGGTGTCGACCTGCTCGACCTCTACCGCGGCGACCTGTCGTTGCGGCGGGTGTGCGCGATCGTCGCCCACCTCCCGCCCGACTCGGCGTTGTGGCGGGCACTGCACCCGGACGGCCGATGGACACGTGCCGACGTGCTGGCCGCCGCGACCGAGCGACGCCTGACCGCCCTGTGGGCGGCCGTCGCGTCCCTGCTCGGCCACCAGGTCACCGACGACGAACTCAGCTCCCCTCTCGACGCGCTCACCGTCCCCGAGACGGCCTCTGCGACGAGCGGAGGTGAGCAGCACACCGAGACCACTCCCTTGCGCGAGATCGCGCTGATGATGAGGGAGGCGTGACCGGTGGCTGTTGTGGGTCACGCCTTCCTCAAGGTCATGCCGAGCCTCGCGGGTCTCGGCGACGCCGTGCGCGACGAGGTCAACCGCGCCGAGCGCAACGCGCCCCGGCTGACCATCGCCACCACGGTGCGCGCCACCGAGTTGCGCGACCAGATCCGCGCCGCCGTGCGCGAGGCCAACGACCAGAACGTCACCCTCGCGGCGCAGGCCGATACCAACCCGGCACAGCAGGACTTGACCCGGTTGCGCCGCGAGGAGTCCGGTCGCTCGATCGACCTCCGGGTCAGCCTGGACAAGTCGCTCGGCGCGACGCTGCGCGGCCTGTCCGCGCTGGACAACGGCGTCAACCGCACCACCACGACGATCACCCGACACACCGTCACCCTGGGTGCGGCCACCCTGCGCTACGCCGCCTTGGCCGCTGCGGCGGGCCAGATGGTCACCGTCCTGGGCGGGCTCGGCAGCGCGGCGGCCACCGCGTCCGGTTCCCTGCTGGTCCTGCCCGCCGTGGGGATCGCGGCGGCCGTCGCGGTGCAGACCCTGAAGTTGGGCGTGGACGGGCTGTCCGACGCGCTCAAGGCCGACACCCCGGAGAAGTACGCCAAGGCGGTCAAGGACTTCCCGCCCGCCATGCGGGAGACCGCCGACGCGGTCCGGGCGCTCAAGCCCGAACTGGACGGTCTCAAGCTCGACGTCCAAACGTCGCTGTTCGCCGATCTGGGCGGCCAGGTCGGCGGGCTGGGCGCGATCTACCTGCCGGTGCTGCGCGCCGGTCTGGCCGACGTGGCATCGGGGTTCAACGTCGGTGCGCGGGGTGCCGTCGAGTTCGCCCGCGAGGGCCGCACGGTCGACGATGTCCGGTCCATTCTGGACACCACCGGCCAGTCGGTGCGGTCGCTGTCCGGCGGGTTCGCGCCACTGCTGGCGGCCTTGCTCGACATCGCCGCCGTGGGGTCGACGTTCCTGCCGGGGTTCGCCTCCGGCCTGGGCGAGAGCGCGGAGACCTTCGCCCGATTCATCGCCACCGCCAGGGAAACCGGGCAACTCCAAGCGTGGATGTCCGCCGGGCTCTCCGCGCTGGGCGACTTGTTCGGGCTGCTGTCCAACCTGGCGCAGATCGTGTTCACGGTCTTCTCCGCCGCCAACAGCGGCGGCGCGTCCCTGCTGGGAGTCCTCAACGCGGTCACCGGCTCCATCCTGGCCTTCCTGCGTTCCGCCGAGGGCGCTACCGCGCTGCAACAGATTTTCGGTGGTCTGGGCGCGGTCGCATCCGCGCTGCTGCCGCTGATCTCGGCCATCGCACAGACGCTGATCACCACGCTCGCCCCGGCCATCGCGGTGCTCGGCCCGATGCTCGCCGCCGCGTTCACCGCGCTGATCCCCGCCATCGCCCCGCTCGGCCAGATCCTCGCCTCGATCGCGCCGCTACTCGGCATCGCCGCGCAAGCGCTGGTGTCGATGCTGGTTCCGGCGGTCGCCGCCCTGGCCCCGATCGTCGCCGCCCTCGCCCCGGCGCTCGGCACGGTCGCCGGACTGCTCGGCGGTGCGGTCGGATCCGCGATCACCGCGCTCACCCCGGCACTGATCCAACTCGCCGGGGTGCTGGCCCCGCTGATCACCCAGCTTGGCGGGCTGCTCGCCCAAGCGTTGGCGACGATCGCCCCACTGTTCGCGGACCTGCTCACCGCACTCGCACCGATCATCGGTGTGTTCGGCGGCGCGTTCGTCCAGGTGCTGGGCGCGGTGCTGCCGATCCTCGGCCAGCTCGGCGCACTGCTGGCCGGGGTGCTGCTCGCGGCACTCAACGCGGTGTCCCCGGTGCTGCCGGTGATCGTCGCCGCCATCTCGCAGCTCGCCGGGATCATCACCACCGCCCTGGCCACCGCTGCCCCGGTCCTGACCGAGGTGGCGACCCTGCTCGGGCAACTCCTCGCCCAGGCGATCACCGCGCTCGTGCCGATCCTCGCCCCGCTGATCGGCGCACTGCTCGGCATCGTCACCGCCCTGCTGCCGCTGCTGCCGCCGCTGCTGTCCCTGGTCGGCACGCTCCTGCCGCCACTCACGGAACTGATCACCGCCCTGGCCCCGGTGATCATCGAAGCCGCAAACGTCGTAGCACTGCTGGTCACCGCGATCACACCGCTGATCACGACCATCGCCGAACTGCTGATCCCGATCATCACGGCACTGCTCGGCGTGGTCACCCCGGTTTTCGACTCGATCGGGTCGATCATCGCCGGGGCGATGCGCTACATCCAGGGCGTCATCAACGTCGTCATGGGCATCATCTCGGGCGACTGGGGCCGGGTCTGGACCGGGCTACAGGAGATGCTCGGCGGGATCTGGGACATGATCAAGGGCACGCTCCGCGCCAGTCTGGACGTGCTGATCGCGTTGTTCGTCAACCTGCCCGGCAGCATCCTGGGCGCGCTCGGCGACCTCGGCGGGCTGCTGGTCGAGGCCGGCAAGAACATCATCCGGGGCCTGCTGCGCGGCATCGAGTCCGCGTTCCAGGCGGTGCGCAACAAGCTCTCCGAGCTGACGAACCTGCTGCCCGATTGGAAGGGGCCACCCGCGAAGGACCGGGTCCTGTTGCGCGCCAACGGTGTGCTCATCATGCGCAGCCTCGTCACCGGCTTGCAGGACGAAGAACCCGCCGTCCGCGACTACCTGACCAACCTCACCCGCCGCATCCCCCTCACCCTCGATCGCTCCACAGTGGACATCACAGGTGGCGGGGTCGCCGGGCGTCGCGTCCCGGAGTCGGCGGGCGGGGACCGTCCGGTCACCGGGGCCGATCTCGCGGCGTTCACCGACGCCGTCCGCGAACTGGCCTCCCGCCCGGTCGTGGTCCAGGTCGGCACGACCGAGATCGCCCGCGCCACCGCCGAGGGAAACCGAGTGCTGTCCAGGAGGTGATGTCTGATGCCGTCGTTGTGGATCGGACCACCCGGCAAGCTTCGCGCCATTGACGACGCCGCAACGGAGTTCGACCGGTCGGTCTCGTTGGGCGTGACCGAGTTCCAGTCGCTGGGCGGCGGGGTGACGGTGACCAGCCTGCCCACCCCGCCCCGCCGCCTCGCGCTGTCCTGGACCGGGCTGCTCCCCGGTGACGCCGAGTGGCTCGATGCCTTGGCACGGCGGGTGTTCGGGCCGAGTCCGCTCGGTGTGCTCGATCCGTCTGCCCGCAACCTCCTGGACGGCGCGCAGTCCCAGGGCTATGGGCCCGTCGGCTCCTGGGAACTCGTCGGGCAGGGCAGCCTGCTCCAACAGGCCGATGGGACTGTCGCCGTGACCGGCACCGGGACGGCCTCGGAGTTGCGGTGGCGGCACCCGTACTGGCCAGGATGGCCGGTCATCCCCGGCCAGCAAATCACCTTCTCCACGTCGCTGCCCGCCTCGACCAGCAGGTGTCAGCTCAACTGGTACGAGGCCAGAGGCTACGGGGGCTCGGTGTCCGGTCGCGGCTCCACGATCACCGAAACCCCGTCCTACCCCTGGCTGTTCGTGGGTCCGGCGATCATCCCCGGCCCCACCACCACCCCCCTGGTGATCGGCCCGGCCGTGCTCCGCATCGCCGCTCCCGCCCCGGCCGCCGGTTCGTTCCCGCTCGGGGACGGGTGTCCCGCGATGGCCGTCACCGGCTACACCGACCGACCCACCACGACCGCCCGTGACCTGTCGCTGTCCCTGGTGGAGGTGCGCCGTGCAGGAAGCTGACCCCGACCTCGTCACCGCCCTGGCCCAAGGCGAACGGCAGAACACCACCCTGACCCGGCTCGGTGGCCGAGAGGTCACCGGACAGGTCACCTCCTGGTCGGTGGACCGCGCCTACGACTCCGACCTGCCCGCGCCACTGCGAGCGATCACCGGCAGCGCCGCCGCCGAACTACGACTCACCCTGACCGGCGACGGCACCAGCACCGCCGCCCAGCTCTACAGCCCCTACGCACCACACTCCACCGCGGACCTCGTGCGGCCCGGCCAGTCCGCGGTGCACGGCTGGGGACTCGGTGGCGACGCGCTCCCGGCGTTTCGCGGCACCCTCCGCGACCGGGTCGCCGACTCCGTCACCGGCACCGTCGAGTTGTCCGCGCTCGACGGTGCCGAGCGGTTGCGCGACGCCGCCCGTCTGCCGGTCGCGGTGTCGGTCGACTCCACCCCGATCAGCTCGGGCATCTGGGCGGTGGACAAGTTGTTGCGGGACGCGGGAATCCACACCGCACCGCCGCCACGCCCGGACTGCACCCTGTACGCCAGCCTGCACGGCGGTGTCACCCCGGACGTGGGTTTCTACCGGACCCACGCCAACATCGCCGGATACGACCGGTTCGACGTGCCCTGGGAAATCGCGCCGTATGCGTCCAGCTCGGAGTACGCCATCCGCTGGGATCCCCGCACCCGCACCACCGTCCCCGGCCGCAGCCTGTTCGCCGAAACCTGGCTCGACAGCACCTACCAGCCCTCGGCGGGCACGCGGGTCGAGCTGATCCTGTTCTTCCAAGCCGACACCGCGACCAACCAAGTCCGGTTCGCCGTCGACTTCGGCAAAGACCAGGCCACCATCGGCACCGACTCCAACTTGGTGTTTCTGTTCAACCTCGGTGTCACCACCAAGGGCCGCTGGCACATCGGCGCGTACTGGTCGTTTTCCGGCACCGTGCCCTCGTGCTGGCTCTACCTCGCAGGCCCTGGTCTTCCCGGCGGCTACAAAGAGATCAACCTCGGCACGTTCGCCACGCTGCCCACGGGCTCCCAGCTCAACTACGTGCAACTCAACGCCGGATTGAGCTGCGAGGCGGTGCAGGTCAGCATCCGCAACGCACGACCAAGCCAAACCGAGTTCACCCCGGTATGGACACGCGGCGCGGTACTCGACCGGATCAGGTCCCAGGTGACCGCGCTACCTCCAGTGCAGGGCAGCGCCTGGGAAGTGATCACCCAAATCGCCCGCGCCGAACAGGCCACCGCGAGTTTCGACGAGCTGGGAGTGTTCCGCTACCT
>JBDSAJ010000139.1:0-5132 GCA_039922235.1 Umezawaea sp. | reverse complement strand
CTGTCCGCCTGCCCTGTGTGGTGGCACGACGAGTCGTCTGGCGAGGGTGTTGGCGGCGGCCGCGCCGTGGTCGGTCCGGACGACGTGCAGGCAGAGGTCCATGCACGCGGCCTTGCCTGCGGAGGTGAGGATCGGGTTGTCGTCGACGTAGAGGACGTCGGGGTCGACCACGACCTGCGGGTAGCGGCGGGCGAGTTGGTCGGCGTGCGCCCAGTGGGTCGTCACCCGCCTGCCGTCGAGCAGGCCCGAGGCGGCGAGCACGAACGCCCCGGTGCACAGCGACACGATCCGGGCGCCACGGGCGTGTGCTGTGCGCAACGCTGCCACGACGTCGGCCGGTGGCGGTTCGTCGACGTCGTGGTACGCCGGGACGACGACGGTGTGCGCGTCGTGCACCGGGGTGAACGAGTCGGTGTGGGGGACGCGCGCCAGTTCGCCGAGCCTGGCCGCCTGCGGGCCGCAGACGGTGAAGTCGTACCACGGTTCCACGATGTCGCTGCGGTCCACGCCGAACACCTCGATGGCGGTGGCGGTCTCGAACAGCATGGCTCCCTCGTAGAGGGCCAGCACCACGGACGGCATGTCCGAAAGTGTACGGATGTTGTCGAATCGGCCACTTTCGTCGTCGGGGTACTGACGTGATCATGGTGAGGTGACCAATCGGAAGACCGCTGTAGTGGGTGCCTACGGGCACACCGCCAAGTTCGTCATCGCCCAGCTGCGCGAGCTGGGACTCGACCCGATCCCGGTCGGCCGGGATCGTGCACGGCTGGCGGCGCTCGGTGCCGGTGAACCACGGGTGGCGTCGGTCGACGACCCGGCCTCGCTGGACTGGGCGTTCGAGGGCGTGGCCGCGGTGGTGAACTGCGCCGGACCGTTCGCCGACACGGCGGTGCCGGTCGTCGAGGCCGCGATCCGCGCGGGTGCGCACTACGTCGACGTCGCCGCCGAGCAGGCGGTGGCCATGGACCTCCTGGCGCGGTTCGACGCGCCTGCACGGCGGGCCGGTGTCGCGGTGGTGCCGTCGGTGGCCTTCTACGGCGGCCTCGGCGACCTGCTCGTGTCAGCGGCCATCGGCGACTGGCAGGCGGCGGACGACGTCCAGATCGCCATCGCGCTCGACAGTTGGCTGCCCACCGAGGGCACCCGCCGCACCGGCACCCGCAACGCGGGCAGGCACGTAGTGCTCACCGACGGCCGGTTCGTCCCGCGGCCGAGCATCCCGAGCGCCGTGACCTGGCAGTTCGCCGGTTCGGCCGTCGAGCGGAAGCTCACCGAGATGTCGACGGCCGACCAGGTGACCATCGCCCACCACCTCCGCACCCCGCGGATCAGGGTGCACGTGAACCCCGAGCCGCTCGCCCAACTCGGCGACCCGGCCACTCCGCCGCCGGTCCCCGTCGACGACCTCGGCCGCTCCGCGCAGACCTTCCAGGTCGACGTCGTGGTCATTCGCGACGGGGAGCAGCGCCGGGCCACCGCGTCCGGGCGGGACATCTACGCGGTCAGCGGGCCGCTCGCGGCGGGCGCGGTCGCCCTCCTGCTCGACGGGACGACCCCGATCGGGGCGGTCACGGCAGGGCAGCTGTCGGACCCCGCCGCGTTCCTGCGCTCGCTGGAACCGGTCCACCTCTCGTTCGCCACCCTCGCCGCGCACACCTGAGCGGTCACACGGCCCCGAGCAGCAGGCCGTCCTCGCCGTAGAACAGCAGCCGGCCAGGGGTGGGGCTGATGTGCAGGGCAGCTCCGACAGCGGGTTCCTCGTGCTCCGGCACGGTCAGGCCGACGAGGGTGCCGTCGGCGCACTCCACCGTCACCAGCGAGGTCACGCCGAGGTTCTCCACGATCGACACCCGGCCCGCGATGCCGTCGTCCGCGACGGCGAGGTACTCCGGCCGCACGCCCACCACGACGGGTGTGCCGTCGGTGAGGTCGAGTGGCAGCGGCAGCCGCGCGCAGACGCACTCGACCTGGTCGCCGCGGACCGTGCCGTCGAGCAGGTTCATCGGGGTCGAGCCGATGAAGTTCGCGACGAACGTGTCGGCGGGCCGCTGGAAGACCTCGCGCGGAGTGCCCAACTGGCGGATGCGGCCCGATTCCATGACCGCGATGCGGTCGGCCAGTGCCAGCGCCTCGGCTTGGTCGTGGGTCACGAAGACCGTCGTGAGCGCCAGTTCCCGTTGCAGGCGCTTGAGGAACGTCCGCGCCTCCAGCCGCAGGCGGGCATCCAGGTTGGACAGTGGCTCGTCGAGCAGGAGCACGTCGGCCTCCATCGCGACCGCCCTGGCCAGCGCGGTGCGCTGCTGCTGGCCGCCGGACAGCTGCCCCGGCCTGCGGTCCAGCAGCTCCGAGAGGCTCAGGCCCGCGGCCGTCCGTTCGGCGACCTCGCGCTGCTTCGCCTTGGGAGCGCGGCGCACCCGCAGCGGGTACGCGATGTTCTCCGCCACGGTCATGTGCGGGAACAGCGCGTAGTCCTGGAACACCATCGCGACCGCGCGGGCGCCGGGCTGCTCGCGCGTCACGTCGCGCGAGCCGATCAGGATCTTCCCGTCGGATGCCTGCTCCAGGCCCGCGATGGTCCGCAGCAACGTCGTCTTGCCGCACCCGGACGGTCCCAGCAGGGCGAACAGCTCGCCGTCGACGACGCTCAGGTCCAGCTCGTCCACCGCGCGGACCCCGTTGGGGTACACAGTGGACACACCGGCGATCTCGATGCCCGCCATCAGCTCTTGATCCCTCCGTGGAACCGGAACCCGTACCGCTTGCTGACGAACAGGTACAGCACGACCACCGGGATCGAGTAGAGCAGCGAGAACACCGGGATCACGTGCAGGTTCGCGCCGCCGCCCTCGTCCTGCATCGTGCGCAGCAGCACGGCGGCCGGCTGCTTGCCGACGTCGCGCAGCAGCAGGAACGGCAGCAGGAAGTTGCCCCACGCGTTGACGAACGACCACACCAGGATCGTCGCGACTCCCGGTCGCGCGATCGGCAGGACGACGTGGCCCAGCACCTGCCGGGGTGAGGCGCCGAAGACCCGCGCGGACTCCTCGTAGGAGCTCGGCAGGGAGTCCATGAAGTCCTTGAGGATGAAGATCGCGGCGGGCAGCATGCCGCCCGCGATCACCAGTGCCGTGCCGAACCGCGAGTCGATCAGCCCGAGCTGGAGCATCAGCACGAAGATCGGGACCATCGCGGCGGTGCCGGTCACGACGCTGGACAGCAACAGCAGCAGGTACAGCAGCGCGTCCCGCCCCGGAATCCGCACCCGCGAGAGCGAGTACGCGGCCAGCGCGGCGAACACCGTCGTCACGGCCGTCGCGACGCCGCACAGCAGCAGCGAGTTGACCAGCGACGTCACGGCGTACGGGTGCCGGAAGGTGGTCGCCACGTTTGCGAACGTCCAGTCCGGCCAGTGCACGCCCAGTCCCGGCTTCGCGTCGAACGGGGCCGAGGCCAGCCACAGCATCGGGACCGCGAAGAAGGCCAGCACGACGGCCACCAGGACGTAGAAGCCGATCCGCCGCACCACCCACGCGGGACTCACGACCGCCTCCGCAGCAACCTCAGGTACACCAGGGCGATCAGCAGGTTGCCCGCCAGCAGCAGCAACGACATGGCGGACGCGTACCCGAGTTGCCCGCCCTCCAGCGCCTGCCGGTAGATCAGCACCGGCAGCACCTCCGACTCGTGGTTCGGGCCGCCCGCGGTGAGCAGGAACGGCGTGAAGTCGTTGGCGGTCCACAGGCTGATGAGCAGCGTGTTGGTCAGCACGTGCCCGCGGATGTGCGGGAACACCACGTCGCGCACCGCCTGCCACCCGCTGGCGCCGACCAGGCGGGCGGTCTCCAGCTGCGACGGCGGCACCGCGGCCAGCGCGGAGGTGTAGAGCAGCATGGAGAACGCGGTGCCGCGCCAGACGTTGAACACGATCAGGCTCGCCATCGGGTACTGGACGAGCCACGCGGTCTTCGGGTCGCCCAGCAGCAGCCCGAGCGTGCCACCGTCCCGGCTGAGCACCGCGAACCACAGGTACGCGACGACCGGACCGGGCAGGATCCACGCCAGCAGCACCAGCCCTTCGGTGGTGCGCCGCAGCCACGGCCGCACCCGGCGCAGCAGCCACGCCAGCGTGAAGCCGAGGACGTTCTGGCCGATCACCGCGGACCCGAGCACGAACAACGCCGTGAGCCACAACGAGTTCGTGAACAGCGCGTCGTCCAGCGCCGCGGTGAAGTTGTCCAGTCCGACCACGCTCGGCGCGGCGGCCGACGGCCCGGTGAGCTGGTAGTCCGTGATCCCGATGTACAGGGTCCACAGGGCGGGGAAGACCAGGAACACACCGATCAGCAGCAGCGCGGGCGCGACGACCCCGATCGCCCGCGCGACGCCGAGCCCCGCGACGTCCCTGCGCGCCGTGACATCAGCCGGTGGCAACGGATCCCTCGCCGACGGCCTTGACCACCGCGTCCTGGTAGGACTTCGCCGCGTCGTCAGGACTCTTGCCCGCGATGACGTCGGCGGTCGCCTGCTGGAGCGCGGCCGACACCTTGGGGTAGTCGGCGAGTCCCGGCCGGTACCGGGTGATCGGTAGCACCTTCTCGGCGATGAAGCTCAGCATCGGGTCGCCCGCGAGCACCTCGTCGTTCACGTCGGTGCGCTGGGTGATCTGGGCGGTGCCCGCCAGCCCCGCCTTCACCGCCTCCTGGGAGTTCAGGAACTGCATGAACTCCCAGGCCTGCTTGGGGTACTGGGAGTTCGGGTTGATCACGCGCACGCCGCCGCCGGACATGCTGACGAAGTCCTGCCCGCCGACACCCGCACCCGGTTGGCGCGCGGGCATCAGCGCCCAGCCCACGGCCGTGTCGCGGTCGGCCATCTTCGCCACGCCATTCTTCGGCTCCACCACCGAACGCCAGAAGTAGTCGCCCTCCAACAAGATGCCGATCTTGTTCTCGGCGAACAGCTGGAACGACCGCTCGCGCCCGTTCGCCTCCTGCTGCAACACCGGGTCACCGAGCCCGTCGCGGTAGATCCGCTGGTACAGCCCGAGAACGTCCTTCACACCCGACGTCGCGCCCTGCCACTTGCCGTCGTCGTAGATCGGCTTCCCGGTGCCCACCAACGAGGGCAGC
>JBDSAJ010000138.1:0-10102 GCA_039922235.1 Umezawaea sp. | reverse complement strand
CGCACGGAAGCGTGGTCGGCGGTGGGGTGGGTGGAGCGCCAGTGGTGGCCGTCCGGGCCGTCGCCCACCAGCACCAGGTTGGCGCGGGGGGCGCGGGTCAGGACTTCTGGCCAGGCGGTGAGTAGTTGGTCCTGGCCCTTGAGGGTGGCCAGCCTGCCTACGCAGACCGCGAGCGGAGCATTCTGTTCCAAGCCCAGTCGTGCTCGTGCGGCGGCGCGGTCGCCGGGGCGCAGGCGGCTGGTGTCCACGCCGTTGCAGACCACCTCGGCGTCTGCGGTCACGCCTGCTTCGCGGCCGATGAGCAGTTCGTCGTCGCTGACGCAGACGACCAGGTCCGTCCACGCCGACGCGTGGCGCTCCCAGGTGGTGCTGAGGGTGCGGAGCACACCGCGGGCGGTTTGGAACGACCACAGGTGCGGCTGGAAGACGGTGGGCACGCGGCCGCGGACGGCCAGTCTGCCCACGAGTCCGGCCTTGGAGCTGTGCAGGTGCACGACGTCTGGGGTCAGACGGGACAGGATTCGTTGCAGGGAAAGGACTTCCTTCGCCAGCAACGGGCCGGGTTGGCGGGTGGCGTGCCAGGCGCGCACGTCGATCCCGAGGCCGCGGGCCTGGTCGGGCAGCCATCCCGCGGGCGGGCAGACGACCACGACGGACCAGCCGCGAGCGCGTTGGGCCTGTGCCAGGTCCAGCACCACCCTCGCCACGCCCGCCTCAACGGGCTGTGTCACGTGCACGATCCTCACCGCAGACCTCCGCGCAGTTCGTCCAGTGCGGCGCGGTGCGTGAGCAGCGTGCCGACGCCGTAGCCGAGCAGGAGCACGACGCCCTCGGCAGGCGCGCCGACCAGGGAGTCGGCCGGGCCGAAGGCGCCGAGTCGGTCCAGCAGCACCGTCGGCACCGCGCCGATGAGCGCCGCGACCGCGACCCGTACCGCCATGCCGCCGACGGCGGGTGCCACGCCCAGCCTCCGCAGGTGCCACCAGGTGAGCAGCACCACGAGCCACGCGACGGCCAGTTGGGCTCCGGCGACGGCGGCCACCCCGTGGCCGGTGGCGAGTACCAGCGCCGTGCCGATCAGCACCAGGTGGGTGATCTCCAGCTTGAGGTAGAGCACGGCGTGACCGGTCGCCTTCACGGCCTGGTACCAGATGTGCAGCACGCTGATCCCGAGTCCGTAGCCGCACAGCAGTGCCAGCGGCAGGGCGGCGGACGCCCAGCGCTCGCCGAGCACCACGACCCGGTCGGCGAGCACGGCGACGGCGAGGTAGAGCCCGCCCGTGACGACGAGCACCGCACGGGTGAAGCGGCCCGTGACGGCGGCCAGTTCGGCACCGCGTCCGGCCCGGACCAGCTTGGCGCACAAGGGGAACGCGACGGCGCCGAGCACGACGGCGACCATGATGTAGGGCACCCAGGCGATCCGGTACGCCAGCGAGTACACGCCGACGGCGTCCGGGCCCAGCACGTGGCCGATGGCCAGGTAGTCGACGTTGACCACCAGTGCCGCGACGACGGCGGCCGGTCCGACCACGGAGATCCAGCGCAACGCCTCCGCGGCCACGTCGGGGTGCCAGCCCGGCCGCACGCCGCCACCGGCCAGCGCGCCGAGCACCGGTTGCGCGACGGCCGTGCAGAGCAGTCCGACGACCAGCGCCGTCGGGCCGAACCCGCGCAGCGCCAGCACCACCGTGACCACGGCGCCCAGCACCGCGCTGCCCGCGTCCGGCAGCATCCGGCGGCGGAAGTCCAGGTCCCGGTGCATCAGGCCCATCTGCACGCCGCCTGCCGCCGAGAACGGCAGGCTCAGCGCCGCGAGCCGCACCAGCGGTTCCGCGTCCGGCGCACCGAGCAGCGCGGTGATCGGACCGGCCGCCAGCAGCAGCACCACGGCCAGCAGCACGCCGACGCCGACGCTCATCGTCAGCACCGTGCCCGCCATCCGGCGCGGGTCGTGCTCGGTGCGGCTGATCACGTCGTACACGCCGATGGACTGCACGACCTGGCCGAGGTTCACCAGCGCCACGGCCAGCGCCACCAGCCCCAGTTCGCCCTCGGTGAGCAGGGCCGCCAGCAGCAGCGTGACGACCATCTGGCTGCTCTTGCTGACCAGGTTGACCGCGCCGAGCCAGAGCGACCCGCGCACCACGAGGCCGCCGATCACCGACCGCCCCACCGACGCGCGGCGAACACCACGAGCAGCACCCACGCTGTGACCAGCGCGAGGCCGTCCACGGTGACCCCGACCCGCGGCCCGAACGCGGACACGACGGCGGTGTCGACGGCGTGCAGGTGCAGGAACGGGAAGGCGGTCGCCGTGAGGACGAGGCCCGCGACCCACCAGCCGGGTTCCCGGCGGCGGCGCCACCAGACCGCGCCCAGCGCGGCCGCGGCGGGCAACGCGATCAGCACGTCGCCGGGCTGGTGCACGACGCAGACCACGACGGCCAGGCAGGTCAGCAGGTCCGCCACCACGCCGTCGCCGGTGCGGTCCAGCCGACGGGCCAGCACGATGCTCGCGGCGAGGACTCCCAGCAGCGCCAACGGTTCGGCGAGCGGCGGGAGCCAGCCGGTGGTGCGGAAGAACACCGCGGGCAGGTCGACGCGCTGCGCCGTCATCGAGTCGACCGCGCCGTAGTCCGTGCTCGTGGCGTGGGCCAGGTTGGCGACGATCACGTCGGTGAACGCGCCGATCCCCCCACCGCGCACGACGAGCAGCAGCACGACCGGAAGGCTGGCCACGGCGGCGATCGCGGTGCCGGTGAGCGCGACCCGCCGGGAGCCGCGGGCGAACAGCAGCACCGCGAGCGGAAGTCCGAACTGGGGTTTGAGCCACGCGACGGCCAGTCCGACGGCGGCCCAGCGCGGCTGCCGTTCCCGGCAGGCCAGCGCGCCCGCGGCGCCCAGCGCCACCAGTGGGTTGACCTGCCCGAGGTAGAGCTGGGCCTTGCCGACCTGGCTGGTCACCAGCAGGGTCGCGATGCCGACGGTGCCCAGCACGAGCGGGAGGCGGTCCCGGATGCCGTGGGCCGCCAGCGACGACAGCAGCACCAGCAGCAGCAACGAGGTCAGTACGAACGCCACCGCGCCGACCCGGTAGTCCGCCAGCGCGAACGGCAGGTGCAGCACGAGGTGGTAGGGCTGGTACAGGTTGAAGTCCTGGCGGACCGGCCAGTGCGCGAACATCGCCGACGGGTCGTACGGGTTGCCGCCCGCGAGGAACTCCCGCAGCGGGAAGTAGGTCGCGTCGCGGAAGTCCTGCATCCGCACCTCGGCCTTGTTCGCCGCCGTGGGCAGCGGCACCTGCCAGGACGGGCGCAACGCCCACCACGCGCTCACCGCCCCGATGAGCGCCAGCACGGCGGTCGTGGCCGCGACGGTGTAGCGGGGCGGGCGGAGGTAGGGCCTCACCGTTCCCGCAGTGGCAGGGGCACTCGGGGTCACGTCCGCACCTCGCCGTCAGCGTCGTGGAACTCGGAGACCGCGAGTGAGGCGGGCAGGGGCAGTTCTTCGGCTTCGGTGCGCAAGCCCACTGCGGCCCGCCAGTCGCGTTCGGCGTCGGCAGTCGGTCGCACCACCTGCTTCGACGCCTCGGGCCAGTCCCCCACGGCAGCGGCGAACGCGCGACCGAGGCCGGTGCGGGCGGTCATGCGAGCACCACGGCGACCAGCACCGCGCCCTCGGGCAGCACGCCGACGGCGGCGGTCAGGTCGTCTTGGGGGCCGCGGTGGGTCAACGCGACCACCGCGTCGCCGAGGTGGCGTTCCGGCTGGTCGTCGAGGTCCGGCACCAGCACCCGCGCCGGTGGGGCCAGCACGAGGCGGTCGGACAGCTCCTCCGCCCGTGCCACCAGGTCCGGGGCGATGGCGATCACCCGTGCGGAGCGACCGGCCGCGCGGCACAGCAGGGCGAGCCGGTCGGCGAGCGCGGGGTCGTCGGCCTCGGCGGTCAGCACGGGGTGGCGGGTGCCCGCGGCGGTGAGCGCCTTGCGCACGTCCTCCTGGCCACGGGCGGTGCGCAGCCGCTGGACGACGGTCATCGCGACCCCCGCGAGCACGGCGGCGGCCAGCGCGAGACCGGTCGTCAGCAGCCGGTCCGGGGCGACCTGGACGACGTCGGGCTTCTCGTCGAGGACCCGCAGCCTGCCGACGGGGGTGAGCAGGTTCGCGTCGACCAGTGCCTTGGCGATGGCGGACGCCGTCGCACCTGCCTGGTCCGAGGTGCTTGCACGGACCGAGAGCCGGGCGAGGCCGGACGCGGGGACCAGTTCGACCGACACGTGCTTCGCCAGTTCGCTTGGCGGATAACCGGAAACGCCTGCCGCGGCCTGGAGGACGGAGGGACTGCGGGACAGCTCGACCAGCGCGGGCAGCGCGAGCGAGACGACCTCGCCGTACTGGGCCGTGGTGCCGGTCTCGCCGGTCGCCGCGGGTTCGGCGAGCAGGCTGACGCGACCCTGGTAGTCGTCGGGCCGCAGCATCCCCAGCACGAGCACGAGGGCGCCCACCGCGAGCGCGACGAGCCCGCATTCGGCTGTGCGCCTGGAGAACAGCTTCACCGTCGGCCCCCGTCCGCCAGCGTGCGGAGGAGTTCGTCGTACGACTTCATCAGCGTTCGCCCGTCGTGGTCGGTCCCGGCCACCGCGACGGCGGCGCGGGTGTCAGCGTTGGAGAGCAGCGAGCGCAGGGCGTCCGCGACGGCCTGCGGCTCGCCGCGCGGCACCACCACGCCGCCGCCGTCGGCCAGCGCCTCGGCGACGCCGTCGACGTCGGTCGCGACGACCGGCACCCCGGCGGCGAGCGACTCCAGCACGGCGATGGGCATCCCCTCCCAGTCGCTGGTGAGCACGGTGAGGTCGGCGGCGGCGAGCAGGTCGGGCACGTCGCAGCGGTTGCCGAGGAAGCGGACCCGGTCGTCGATCCCCAGGTCACGGGCCTGCTGCTCCAGCGAGGAGCGCAGGCTGCCGTCGCCTGCCAGCCAGAGGACGGACCACCCGCCGATCAGCGCCCAGGCTTCGAGCAGCACGTCGTGCCGCTTCTGCGGTTCCATCCGGGCCAGGCACAGGGCGATCGGCACGTCGGCGTCCGCGCCCAGTGCGGAGCGGACGGTGTGGCGGTCGACGCGCGGCGGCGTGGGGAAGACCGCGTTGCGGATGACGGTCACCTGGCCGAGCCCGGCGTCGCGCAGCCGGTCGGCAGTGGCCGAGGCGACCGCGACGACGGCGTCGGACGTGCGGCGCAGCACCCGGACGGCGCTGCCGTGGTCGGTCGCCGAGACGCCGTGGAACACGGTCAGCAGCGGTGCCCGGTGCAGCGGCAGCATCGCGAGCTTGGCCACGGCGGACGCGCCGACGTTGTGCGCCACCACGACGTCCGGCCGGAACGCGCGGTACGCGGTCCGGGTCGCCTTGGCGGCGCGGACGACGCCGCCCGCGCTGCGGCGGGCGAGCGGCACCTCGAAGTGCGGCACCCGCAGGGCGTCGGCCCGGTGGCCGCCCCCGCTGGCGACGGCCGACTCCCAGCCGTACTCGTCACCCGCCCTCGCCATGCCCGCGACGAGCGCCTCGGCGCCGCCGGTGCCCATCTCACTGATCACGTGCAGGACGCGCACTCCCACTCCCGGTTCGTAGTTCGGCCGCGCAGGCGACCGCGATCACCAGCCACAGCGGCAGGTAGTACTGCTCGGACAGGAAGGTCGACGCGACGGCGGTCGCGAGCAGGCTCGCCTGCACGGCGACCATCTGGTCGCGGTCCGCGCCCGCGCGCAGTGCCCGTTCGCTCGCCACGACGGCGGTGCCGATCAGGGTTGCGAAGAGGAGGAAGCCCGGCACGCCCAGCTCGGCCGCGACTTCGAGGTACATGTTGTGCGCCACCGGGGACTGCTCGTCGACCTCGGCGTTGTGCGACGCGCCGGGGTACTCGGCGCGGAACCCACCCGGTCCGACGCCGAGCAGCGGGTTCTCGGTGAGGATGCGGGCCGCGGCCTGCCAGCGGAGTTCGCGGGTGTCCACATTGGTCGAGGCGATGAAGCTCTTCTCCTGCAACGCCTTCGCCAGCTCCTGCCGCGCCACGACCGCGCCGCCGAGTGCCAGCACGGCCAGCACGCCGACGGCGGCGGCCAGCACGCGCAGCGGCAGCACTCGGCGGGCGACGAGCCAGACCACCGCCGCGCCGAGCGCGAGCCCACCGCCGCGGGAGAACGTCGCCGCCGCTCCCGCCACCAGCACCGCTCCGGCGAGCAGCGCGAGGAACGACATCGGCTTGCGGCGGCCCACCACGATCGGCAGCACCAACGGCAGCGCCGCGACCAGCACGTGGGCGAGGTCGTTGGGATCGTCCAGCGGCCCGCTCGCCCGAGACTCGCCTTCGGCGATGAGGCTGTACAGCGCGCCCGCTCCCGCGACGGCGGCCCCGGCGACGGCGGACACCAGCAGCATCCCGATCGGCACCTCGCGGGAGGCGACGTCGACCAGTATCGCGGTGAGCAGCAGGAACGGCAGCCAGCGCAGCGTGTACTCCAGCGCGAACGGCTCCGCCACGTGCACGCCCGCCGACACCAGCACGACGACCGCGAACAGCGCCAGCAGCGCGTGGACGGGGTGCGGCCGGGGCCACTCGCGGTCGCGGACCCGGACCGCCACCCAGGTCAGCGCGAGCAGTGCGGGCGCCAGCTTCGCGAGCTGCCCGTGGACGGCGAGGAGGTACCCCTCGATCGGCGCCAGCGCCACGGTCGCGCACGCGAAGGCGCGCAGCAGCCGTTCGGGGATCCGGAGATCCCGCCGCGCCACGACCAGCGCGGTCACCCGCGGGGCTCCAGCCTGCGCGCGTCCCGCTCGCGGTTCAGGCCCGCCAGGCGCTCCCGCGCCACGTGCTCGCCCGTGCCGACGAGGTCGAAGTGCCTGCGCAGTTCCCCGAGCACCCAGCCGAGCAGGTCGGTCTTGCGGGCGCTCGGCACGGCCATGCCGGGGAAGAACTCCATGCCCGGCGCCTCGGTCGCGTCCAGCACGTCGGTGGGGTGCAGCAGCAGCGACGGCCCGACCCCGCGCAGCCTGCACAGCCGCAGGGCCGTGCGGAAGTAGCCGCGCGCCAGCTTCGGCGACGCCTGGTTGAGCTGCTGGAGGTAGGACGCGTGGATCGGCGTGCGCAGCAGCGGCATGGTCGTGACCGGCAGCTCCACCAGCGACGACGACGTGCCGACGCGCCACCGGTAGGCGCCGACCGGGGCGAGGACGCGGGAGACGCCGCCGAACAGCTCGTCGGACGTGGCGCCTTCGGCGACCGAGCGGTTGTGGTACGCCCTGGCGATCGGCCCGATCCACGTCGGCCACGTGCTCGCGTCGTAGGAGTAGCCGCGTTCCACGAGCAGGGCGAGCAGGTCCGGCGTGACGCTGTAGCCCGGTCCGCGGAAGCCGATGGGCCGGGGCGCGCCCGCCGCCACGATGGCGTCCTCGGTGCGCGTCAGCTCCGACTCCAGCTGTGCGCGGGAGTAGCGGTGCAGCCACGGCTCGTGGCCCCACGAGTGGTTGGCGACCTCGTGGCCCGCGGCGCTGATCGCGGCGACGGCCTTGGCGCCGTCCTCGCGCTCGACGTCCGCGCCGACCGCGAACACCGTCGTGGTCAGGCCGTGCTCGCCGAACACCTCCAGCAGCCGGGGCACGGCGGCGGGCAGGAAGCTCGGGTAGCTCGTCCAGTCCTGGTCGCCGTGGGTCTTGAGGTAGGCCCACAGGTTGTCCAGGTCGAGCGAGACGCTCGCGGTCGGCCTCACACCGCCTCCTTCACCGGGGCGGTGCTCGGCTGGGGCGCCTTGCCCAGCGCCAGCACGCCGAGCACGACCAGTCCGAGGCCGACCGCGACCCACCACTCGCGGCCGGGGGCGATCCGGTCGCCCATCGCGACCATGCCGACGACCGAGGCGAGCACCGTGGACGTGGCGTCCATCGTCGCGACCGTGGAGGTCGCCGACCCGCGCTGGAGCGCACCGGCCAGCAGCGCCTGCCCGAGCACGGCGGCCAGCACCAGCACCCAGGCCAGTGGCTGCCACGGCAGCGTGAGCAGGTCACCGCCCGCGAGCGCCCGTCCGGCGATCGCGACCACGGCGAAGGCGATGCCCGCGGGCACGGCGGCCGACACGACGGCGTTCGGCCTGCCCGCGCGGATCCCCAGCAGTGCGGTCAGCAGCAGCACCCCGGCCAGCGCGGCGACCAGCACCGACGGCAGGTCGCGGGCGGTGGACGGCGCGGCCGCCCCGCCCAGCAGGACCATGCCGAACGCCAGCAGGACCAGGACGCCGATCTCCACCCGCGTGACGCGCCAGCCCAGAACCAGCACACCGAACAGGGTCGCGAGGCCGATCGCGGAGGCCGACCCGGCCTGCACGAGGTAGAGCGGCAGTGAGCCGCGGGCGAGGAAGGCGAGCACGAATCCGCCGACCTGGGCGGTGAAGCCCGCGAGGTACAGGCGGTCCGCGGCGAGCCGGGCGATCAGCCCGAGGTCGCTGCCCGGCCGGTGTTCGGCACGGCGGGCGGCCGTGCTCTGCGCGACGATGCCTGCCGCGTACAGGACCGCGGATGCGACGAGTTCCCAATAGCCGAGCACGTACGACTCCTCTGAGACGCCACCTGCTCGACCGGTAGTCGTCGAGCCAACGGGGCGGGAGCGTACGTGCCGTCCTAGCCGAACACGGTAGAAGGACAGGCCTAGCGTTTTTCTTGCCACACAACGTGAAACTCGGCCGCGCACATGCCACGAACGAGTGGACGGATCACTCGTTCGTGGATGTTCGTCCTAAAATGACAACAGCGGCTTACCGTGACAACAGCGTCCGCAGGCTCGCGCGGTAGTACCAAGCGAAGAGTCCGCAGAGGACGCCGAGGATGATCGGCGTGATCACGAAGACGGGGTCGTCGAGGATGACCACCTGGGTGAACCCGGCCCCGATCATCAGCCCCACCAGGCCGAGAGCGGCGGGCACGATCAGTCGCGGCACGAGCAGCCCGATGCCGCCCGCGAGTTCGAAGAACCCGACGAGGTAGCGCAACCACTGCCCTGCCCCGATGTCGGTGAAGACCTGCACGGCGTACGCCTCGCCGAAGAACTTCGGACCCGCCGAGGCGACGATGAACATCAGGGCGACGAGCACCCGCAGCACCAGGAAGGTGATGGAGACAGCGCGGTTGCGGGAGGTGGGGAGCGGAGTGGCGGTCATGGGGGTGGTCCTCTCGGAACGGCGCGAAACGCGGTTGGCAGTTGTGTAGACATCGATCGTGGCGAAAACTCATCGCATCGATGACTAGTCATGGCCGCGAGACGGGCTTGATCGGTCAAGTGGACCTCTGGGAGGAGACGGGCTGTCGTGACCGCGGCGCGCGTGGACGAGGATTTCCTGAAGCTGGCCGAGCCGATGCGGCGCGAGATGCTCGCGCACTGCTACCGGATGCTCGGTTCGGTGCACGACGCCGAGGACATGGTGCAGGAGACGTACCTGCGGGCGTGGAAGGCGTACGACCGGTTCGAGGGGCGCTCGTCGCTGCGCACCTGGCTGTACCAGATCGCCACCCGGACGTGCCTGACCGCGTTGGAGGGACGCGGGAAGCGCCCGCTGCCCACCGGGCTCGGCGGCCCGAAGACCGGCCCCGACGACCCGCTGGTCGACCGGCCGGAGGTGCCGTGGCTGGAGCCGATCCCGGACGCGCTGCTCACCGCGTCGCCGAACGACCCGGCGTCGATCGTCACGTCGCGGGAGAGCGTCCGGCTCGCGCTGGTGGCCGCGCTCCAGTTCCTGCCGCCCCGGCAGCGGGCCGTGCTGCTCCTGCGCGACGTGCTGGCGTGGAAGGCCGCCGAGGTCGCCGAACTGCTCGACACCACGACGGCCGCGGTCAACAGCGCCCTGCAACGGGCCCGCGCGCAGCTCGACGAGGTGTCACCGAGCGAGGACGCCGTGGTCGAGCCGACCACCGCCGAGCAGCGCGCGATGCTGGACCGGTACGTGAAGGCGTTCGAGGACAAGGACATCCCGGCGATCGTCGCCCTGTTCACGTCCGACGCCGTGTGGGAGATGCCGCCGTTCGTCGGCTGGTACCAGGGCGGCACGGACATCGCGCGGC